>CBESOE010000077.1:0-20625 GCA_965531145.1 uncultured bacterium
GGCATCACCTCCGGCGACACCACCGACTGCGCCGACACCTTCCCCAGCTACAACCTCTGGGGCTGGACTCTTAACGGCAACGACCATGTTTACGCCATTGACATTCCCTGCCCCGGCACGGAAATCTGCGTGACCTACACCCCGCTCGGCATCCAGGATGGCGCCATCGCTCTGGGCAATGAGTGTGTGGACGGTCCGGTGACCGCCGTTGCCGGTGCTGATGACACCCTGAGTGGCGATCCCGAAGCCTTCTGCTACACCACATCCACATCTGACGCCGCCACGATGTATATCTACGTCGACACCTATGGCGCCGGAACCGCTGGTGCCTACGACCTCGAAGTGGTCATCAACGGTCCCGTTGCCAACGACACCTGCGACACCGCCGTTGACGTGACCGGCGGCGGCCTGTTCAGCGGCACCACCATCTGTGCTGTCGATGACTACAACGGCCTCGACTGCATCCCCTATAACTCCTTTGCCCCGGATGCCGCCTACATGATCACCGTGAACGACGGCGACAACGTGGACATGGTCTACACTCCGATCAACGAGGATTATGATACTAGCTTCTACGTTGTTGGTGACTGTGGTGACATCGTTGGCACCTGCGTGGCCGGCGCCGATGATGGTTTCTATGGCGACCCCGAGTACCTGAACATCGACTTCGACTGTGCCGGCACCTACTACATCATCTGTGATGGTTACAGCAGCGGGGAAGGCGACTTTGACCTCGACGTGGTCGTCACTCCGGGCGTTCCCGTCGACACCTTCGACGTGGCCATCCTTTGCGACCCGGATCCCATCGTGCTGCCCACGCAGACCAAGATCCGCGTTGGGTTGACCAACACGAGCGACTTGATCCGTCAGTACTGCGGTAACGTGGGCGTGACCCTCTGCAACGGTGTTCACATTGCGAACGTCCGCGCCGGCAACTTGGTGCTGAACGGTGGCGAGATGGATGTCATCACCTGGGGCCAGGTCATTCCGGCCTACCCCACCACCTGTGACTGCACTCTGGTCTTCGACGTTGACGCCTACGACTGCACCCCGTGCGACGCGGCAGGAACGTCACCGGCCGGCTGGAACGAGACCGCCACCTGCGGTATCACCACGGTCTGCCCCCCCCCGGGGAAGTAACCTCTGACTCCAACCCGCGGGCGGCGTTTGCCGCCCGCGGCCTTTTGATGTGAACGAACACCCCGCGGAACAGACACCTGCTTTGCGGGGTGTTTTTTGTACGAGGGGTGTACGCAACAAGCCGGGGTCAGGTCATGCCTGTTGCATCCTTGCTCCCGCGGTGCCGCTCCCACCGTCACCCGGTTGCAGCTGGCATGTCCTGACCCCTCCCTGAAGGTCGTTTATCCGCAAGCGCCTGGGAGACGAGCTGATGGCCAGCGGCCGGTGCCGGGGATGCGGGCATGAAAAACCCCGGGCCGGGTAATCCGGCGCCGGGGTGGTTGAGTCGTAGATTGCCGGGTTCAGCCTACTTCTTTTTTCCTCCCGAGGGGCGTCCCGAAGAGCCGGACGGCCGGGAGGGGGCACTGCTTCCGCCGCTGGGGCGGCTGGGCGCCGAGGGCCGGCCCACCGAGCCGGAAGGTCTGCGGGGTGCCGGGGGTCTGCCGGTGCTTCTCTGGGGAGGCCGGGCCGTGGACCGCGGCGGCACGGTGGTGCCCCTGGTAGTTGGAGGCCGGGTCCCCGATTGCGGCCTGCTGGTCCGCGGCGGTATGGAGGAGGTGCTCCGGCTGGTGCCCGAGCTGCCGGAACTCCCGTAGGGCCGCTTCACACCGTTGTAGATCTGCTTCGAGTAGGACCTCTCCCTGGTGGCTCCCTGGGGCACGCTGGTGCTGCCGTAACGGGTTCCGGTGCGGCGCGTGGGCTGGGGATTTACCACCCCGGCGGAGCCGCCGCTGCGAGGCGTCTGGTATGAGTTGCCATAGGACGGGGACTGCTGTGAGGGGGGACGGTATGTGCTGCTGAAGGAACTAAAGTCCCCGGGGATGGCGTAGCGCCGCCCGGTGGGTGTCAGTGCACTGGACGAGGACGTGATTTTCTCCGGTGTCCCTCCGCTGTAACCCTCTGATTGGTAAAGCTTTTGTAGCGCCGGCCCCGGGGTTGCGGCATCTTCCCGGGAGACGGCCAGCGGGCTGTCCAGCAGCTTCATCGGCCGTTTGTCAGCCACCTCGTCGTAGCCGAGGTAGCTGTTTGAGCGGCCGGCCGCGGACAGGGCGTCGGGTTTGGCAAAGGTCCAGGAGTTGCCGTCCATATTGCGCAGGCCCCCGTCGGGACTGTTCACGGTGAGCGGGCGATTCTCGCGCAGGGCCAGGCCCTGGTCACCGCTCTGGTCATAGGTCACCGTGGCCACGCGGTTGTCGGCGTCGAGTGGGGCCCAGCCGACATAGTCGTCACCGACACCCCAGCGGACCCAGCCGCCGGACCAGGTGTTGCCCGGGACCCAGGCCCACCCGTACCCGGGGCACCAGCCCCAGCTGCCGTAGTGGTAGCAGGCCCAGCCCCAGGGCTCCCAGGAGTTCCAGTAGTACCCCCAGGGATACCAGGACCAGTAGCCGTAAAAATAGGGTGACCAGCCATAGCCCACGTAGGGGCGCCAGCAGTTGCTGTCGTAGTAGGAGTCGTAGAACCAGTTGCCGTAGTTGGTGAGATCGTAGGTGTAGGGTGCGATGGACGAATCCACGTAGGATTCGCTGTAGTTGGCGCTGTGGATCGTGTCGCGTTCATCGCTCCAGATGTCGAAATCGTCCAGTTCGGTGGTGTTGAAGTTGAACGCCTCCTCGGGGGCGTATCCCGGTCCCACCACTGTCCGCTGGCCTGCCCGGACCAGCACTGAGCTGTCCAGCGCCACCACCTCGGTCAATCCCCGGTAGACCGACACCACCGTGGCCCCGTCGGGATCGATGTCGATCCGCACCAGCCCTTCCTCGAGAATGAATGATGAGGCGGCCGGGGTGTCAACCTGCAGGGTCTTGGCCGGATTTTCAAAATAGCCGCCGGTGAGAATGGCGGAACCCGACCAGAGGCGGAGCACGGTAATATCGTTCTCTTCGTCACCGGGAACGCCCAGGGCGGCGGTGTCGAGCTTGGTGTTGATGTCCAACCGCATCAGCATGCCGTCGGCCAGCTGAAATTCGGCACGCCCGTCGGCGCCGGTCCAGAGCCGGTCGCCCGGGATCACCGGCATGTTGAGCAGGGCGTCCTCACTGCGGATCTCGCTGGCCCGCTGGATGGTCACCTGCCCCTCCACGTGGGCGGTGCGGACAAAGTGAGCCCCCCACTGGTCCTGTTGAACTGCCGTTTCCGGGACCGCTGCTTCCTGGGACTGCGCCGGCTGACACAGGCCCAGCAGGGCGATGGCGGTGGCGAAAAAGACGGCGGCCGTGTGCCAGGAAGAGCGTCCAGCCGGTTTCACCGGTCTGCTCTGTGCATCGTGGCGTCTCATTGTGGCCTCCTCGCAGATGTTGATCAGCTCACTGCTCTGGTGCGCTGCTACTTAATATTCCTTGACCCTATTATAGGTGTTTTGCAATTCCGATGCCAGTGGCCCGGATTTGTAACCGCTGTATTTTCAGTCTTTTTAAAAGACGAAAATGTTGTGGGGACGGGAACCGTATCCCACACGCACAGTATACCGCGCAGAGTGCTCACTTTGGGGGACAGTGGGTGATGAGATTTCTTGACAGGTATGAACCCCTGTGGTAGGTCTCAACGGCGATCCGGGGCTGAACGGACCCGGGCAGAGGAGGAGAATGGCCGTGAATATTGTCTTTATGGGCACGCCGGATTTTGCCGTCCCCACCTTTTGGGCCCTGATCGGCTCGGATCACCGGATCCAGGCGGTGTTCTGTCAGCCGGACCGGCCCGCCGGACGTCGGCGGAAGGTCACTTTCGGGCCGGTGAAGCGCCTGGCCGAGGAAGCCGGCCTGACGGTGCACCAACCGCTGCGGTTGCGCCGCAACGAGGAGGCCCGGGAACTGCTGGCCGGTCTCAATCCTGATGCGGTGGTGGTGGTGGCCTACGGGCTGATCCTGCCCCCTGCGGTTCTGGCCATCCCGCGTCTGGGCTGCATCAATGTGCACGCCTCGTTGCTCCCGCGGCTCCGCGGCGCCGCCCCCATGCAGCATGCCCTGCTCCGGGGAGAGACGGAGACCGGTGTGACCACCATGATGATCGACAAGGGTCTGGACACCGGTGCCATCCTGCTCCAGCGGCGTGTGGCGCTGGGGCCGCGGGTGACGGCCCCGGAGCTCTCCGACACCCTTGCCCCCCTCGGCGGCGCCCTCCTGCTGGAAACCCTGGCCGGGCTGGAGCGCGGGACTCTCGAACCCACGCCCCAGGACAACAGCCTGGCCACCCTGGCGCCGCTGCTCAGCAAGGAAGACGGCCTGATCCAGTGGGACAGCACGGCCATCGAGATCGACTGCCAGGTGCGGGCGCTGAACCCCTGGCCGGGAACCCACACCTTCTGCAATGGTTCGCGGCTGAGGGTGCTGGCCGCCCAGCCGCTGGATCAGGACGACCACCCCGCCCGGCTGCAGGGGGTGGATGTGCGGCCGGGGCAGGTGCTGGGCCGTCACCGGCAGGGGTTCCTGGTGGGCTGCGGGGGGGGAACCATGCTCCAGGTGCTCATGGCCCAGCCGGCCAACCGGTCGGCCATGGACGGCTGCAGCTGTCTCAACGGCCGTTCGGTCAGCGAGGGCCAGCAGTTCACCGGTGCCTCGCAGGCAGCCGGACCGTGAGCGCGGGTTCGCGGCGGCCATCCGGAGGTCGGTCGCGCAGCGTCCGGGCCAGCGCCGCGAACATTCTGCAGCTGGTGGAGGAAGGCGGTTACTCCAACCTGCTGCTGCGCGGCGCCGGAGAGCGATTCCCCAAACTCGCCGACCGCGCGCTGCTCCGTGAACTGGTGGGCGGTACCCTGCGCTGGCGGGGCCGCCTCGATTTCCTGCTCAACCGCTACAGCCGGCGCGAGCTGGAGGATCTGCAGCCGGAGCTGCTGCAGTATCTCCGCCTCGGGCTCTACCAACTGGTCTTTCTCGATCGGATTCCCGACTGGGCGGCGGTGAACGAAACGGTGAACGCGGCGGGCCGCCGTTGCGGTCGGGCCGCGGTGTCCTACGCCAACGGTGTGTTGCGGGCCGCGGCGCGGGATCGCGGCCGCTACCCGGAACCCCGGCGCGATCCGGCGGAGCCCCACCGTTACATCGCCCAGCGGTTTTCCCTGCCCCTGTGGCTGGCCCGGCGCTGGATGGACCGTTTCGGCGCGACCGAGGCTGAGCCGCTGGCCGAGGCGTCGGCGGCCCGACCGCCGGTGGCCTTTCGCATGCCCCGCGTACCCGGCCGGCCGTGGGATGGGGAGGAGCAGGTCCTCCGGCAACTTGCCGGGGACGGTGTGGACGCCGAGCCGCACCCGCTGTTCCCCGGGGCCTGGCAGGTGACCGGTGGAACGCTCCCCGGCACCCGGGCCTTTGTCGATGGCCGGGTCCTGGTCCAGGATCCCGCCTCCCAGGTGATCCCGCTGCTCACCGGTCTGGCAGCGGGGGAGTGGTGTCTGGACGGTTGCGCCGCACCCGGAGCCAAGACCATCCGGCTGGCGGAGATGTGCGGTGCCACAGGCCGGGTGGTGGCCGCGGACCTGAACCGCAACCGCCTGGCCATGGTGGGGGAGAACACACGCCGTATGGGGTGCCCGTGGGTGCTGCCGCTGGTCTGCGATCTCTCTGCGCCACCTGCCCTTCGGCAAACCTTTCCGGCCGTGCTGGTGGACGCACCCTGTTCGGGCACTGGAACTCTCCGGCGGCACCCGGAGATCCGCTGGCGGCTGGCCCCCGGTGCTCCGGGGCAGCTGGCGGACAATCAGTTGAAGATTCTGCAGGGGAGTGCCCGGTTGGTGGCCCCGGGGGGAGTGCTGGTCTATTCGGTCTGCTCCCTGGAAGCGGAGGAGGGGCCGCAGGTGGTGCAGCGGTTTCTCGCCGGTTCCGGTTTTCGCCTCGACAACGCGGCGCCGTTTTTACCGCCGGGCCTGGAAAACCTGTCTGAACCCGATGGCACGGTGCGCAGCCTGCCCCATCGTGACGGTTGCGACGGCTTTTTTGCGGCCCGGTTGGTGTGCCCCGCCTGAGCTCGCCCTCCGTTGGGAAATCGGGTCTGAAAAGTGTTATCATTCAATCGTTGGTGAACTGTTTCCGGCGTCAATTTCGTGGGGTGGAGGAGCTTAGTACCATGCCGTCCAGGTCTCTCGGAAGGTGGTGGAACGGGCTTGCCCGGCTCTTCCGCTGGCTGATTGTGGCCGGGGGGCTGGTGGTGATCACCATGCTCAGCGCCTGGCTCACCGTGATCCTGGTGATCCGTGGCCGCGAGGTGCTGACACCGGAACTGGTGGGGCTGGAGACCCGCGAGGCGCTTTCCCTGGTTCAGCAGGAGGGGCTCAACCTCCACATCCTGGAGGCCAAGTCGCAATACAGTGAACAGGTGCCGGCCGGACGGGTACTGAAACAGATACCGGAGGCGGGCAGCTGGCTGAAAAAAACCCGCAAGGTGAAGGTCATACTGAGCCTCGGGCCCCAGCGGCTGATCATGCCGGACCTGCAGGAGAACACGGTCCAGCACACCCGGATCATGATCAACCAGAGCGGGTTCAACATGGGCGGCGTGGCCTACGCCTGGTGGGCCGGTGTTCCGGAGAACAGGATCGTGGCCCAGGAACCGGCTGCCGGCCTGGAGGAGTATCGGGGACGCCGGATAAACCTGCTGGTGAGCCGCGGCACCCGGGAGCAGACCTGGGTCATGCCGGACCTCATCGGGTTCGATCTGGAAAATGTAAGGCGCCGGCTGGAGGCCGCCGGGTTTCGGCTGGGGTTGGTCAAATATGCCGGGTACGTGGGGCTGGAACGGGGGTTGATCGTGGATCAGTCACCGCCGGCGGGGTATCCGGTGACCCGGAGAAGAATAATCGAACTGACCGTCAACAGGTAGCGATTGTCAACCGGCCGGACCACCGGCCCCTGGCAGGGGTGGCGAAAACCCGGCCAGCCGTCACCGATGGAAGAGTATGATCAAACTGGCACCATCCATTCTATCCGCTGATTTCTCACGTCTGGGGGAGCAGGTGCGCCTGGTGGACCAGGCCGGCGCCCAGCTGATCCACGTCGATGTCATGGACGGGCACTTCGTCCCCAATCTGACGCTGGGGCCGGTGATCGTCAAGTGGATCAAGAGCTGGACCGAACTGCCCTTCGACGTCCACCTGATGATAGAGAACCCGGACCAGTATATTCCCGACTTCATCAAAGCCGGCGCCAATTTTGTCGCGGTGCACGCGGAAGCCCTGCCGCACCTCCAGCGGACGTTGGCCATGATCCGCCAGCTGGGGGCCGGCGCCGGAGTGGCCCTCAACCCGGCCACCCCGCTGACCGTGCTGGAAGAGGTGCTGGATGACCTCGATTTCGTCGTGCTGATGAGTGTCAACCCCGGATTTGGCGGCCAGTCCTTCATCCCCGCCGCACTGGACAAGATCTCCCGGTTGCGGGATCTGCTTGAGGCCCGGGGTGCGCTTGACCGGGTGCAGATCGAGGTGGACGGCGGCGTGTGCACCGACAACATCTCCGAGGTGGTGCGGCGCGGGGCCAACTGGCTGGTGGCCGGCAGCGCGGTGTATGGCGGATCGGATCCGGCGGCCAATGTCCAGGAACTGCTGACCCTGGCCCGGGAGGGTGTGGCCAGGCGAACCACAGGCGAATGACGGCAATGGAGCGAATGATGCAGCAAAACCAATGGAACGGCAACGGCTTCATCCGGGCGGCGGCGGCGATGATTCTTTTGGCGGCGGCCCTGGGTGGATTCTCCTGTGCCGGTAAAAAGTCCCAGGGCAGAATCTTCACCGATCAGCATCTCTACGAGCTGGGTGAAGAGGCGATGGACAAGAAAAAGTACACCAAGGCGCGGGACTACTATACCGAGCTGACGGCGATCTACCCCGAGAGCGAGTTTTACTACCGGGCCAAGCTGAAGCTCGCCGACAGCTATTTCCTGGTGGGGCGGCGTTCGGAATTCTACGAGGGCATCGCCCTCTACGAGTCGTTCGTCAGCTACTATCCGCAGAACGACCTGGTCTGTTACGCCAGATACCAGATCGCCAACAGTTATTTCGAGTTGATGGAGAAGCCCGACCGGGACCAGAAAGCCACGCGCAAGGCCCTGGCCGAGTTCATGCGGGTGATCAACCTCTGTCCGGATTCCGACTACGCGGCCAGGGCCAAGGAGCAGATGAAGGACTGCAACAGCAACATGGCCGGCCACGAGTACGCCGTGGGATTCTTCTACTTCCGCAGCCGGGGGTACAACGCAGCGGCCCAGCGGTTCAAACGGATCCTGCGCGACCGGCAGTACGAGGACTTCCACGACATGCCCGCGGTCTATTACTACCTGGCGGAGTCCCTCCGCCGCGATGGCAAATGGGAGGAGTCACGGATTTATTTTCAGCAGCAGCTCGAAAAATACCCCGACGGTGAATATTCTGCTAAAGCCAGGCGCCGTTTGGCCGATATAGACGATATGGTCGAAATGGCCGAGATACAGGATGGTTGACACTGTGCCGGCGAATTTGCTAAATTGTTAAGATAACAGATGTTTCCTGTGACAACCAGAATGGAGGCGGATCTCATGGGCATGTGTATCCGTGTACACGGCATTTTTTCCCACTGTCTCAGGGCCGGGCTGTTTGCTGCCGCCCTCATCCTGCTGCTGGCGTTCCCCGCAGCGGCCCAGGAGATGACCGATGCTGAACCGGCAGCTGATGCTGAACCGGCAGCTGATGCTGAACCGGCAGCTGATGTTGAACCGGCAGCCGTTGCTGAACACTGGTCACCCTATTCGGCACCCGCGGCGGACCCCGATGAGAATGTCTACATCATCGTCCGCGGAGACTGTCTCTGGAACCTGGCCGCCAGGTTCTACAGCGATCCCCTGCTGTGGCCCCAGATCTGGGATGCCAACCGCTATATCACCGACGCACACTGGATCTATCCGGGCGATCCGCTGGTGATTCCGGAAGCACCGCAGGTGGGCGCCGACCGGATGGTGGAAGGGGAGGGCGAGTTTGGCGACGAGCCGATGCCAGGCGATGCCGTGGAGGAGTTGAGCGATGAACCCGTGCCGCCCGAGGAGATCGTCGATCCGGAGGGACTGCCGTTCCCCGCTGAGACCCCGGGTGCCCTGATCCACCGGGTGGATGTCTACTGTGCGCCTGTCATTGCTCCTGATCTCGACCGTTACGAATACACCGTCACCGGTGCGGAAGAGATGGACCAGATCGCCTATGGCCCGGGGAGCATCCTCTACCTCGATTGTGGATCCGCTGACGGCGTCTCTGCCGGAGACATGTTCCTGTCCCACCACCCCATGGGTAAGGTCCGGCACCCCGAGACGAGGCGGCATCTCGGTACCGCGGTGTGGATTACAGCAGAGCTGGAGGTTCTCTGTGTCAACGAGCATGATGCCACGGCCCTGATCACCCGGGGCTGCACGGAAGTCTATATCGGCGACCTGCTGACCGCCTGGGAAGAACTGCCGATACCGGTGGTGGAACCCACCGCGCCCCTCGACCGCTGCGACGAGATGACCGGAGGAAACCAGGGAATGCTGGTTTTCGCCCTCGAGCACAAGATGTCGATGGCCAGGGACGACTTGCTGGTGATTGACCGGGGCAGCGATGACGGCGTGAGCATTGGTGATTTCTTCGCCGTCTACAGGATGCAGCAGGGGCACCGGCTGTTGCTGGGAGAAGCGCTGGTGCTGCGCACCGAACGGGAGACCGCCACGGTGAAGATCATCAGCGCCCTCCGGGAAATCCATGTCGGCGACCTGGTGGACCTGAAGTAACGTCATCATGGCGCCCGCCCTCTCGCGAGGGCGGGCGCTTTTTCATCACTTCCTACCGCGCCCCGCGGACCCTCTCCAGAATCAGCTGTTTCAGTCGATCCTCGTCATCCACTGCCATTCGTACGCCGAGGAACCCGGCGGGCCACTCCAGCTGCCGGGCCAGCGGGCCCAGACGCACGGCGTCCTTTTCGGTGAACAGCACCGCATTGCCCCCCACACGGGCCAGCAGGCGGCCCACCTCGGCCAGGTCTGACTGCCGGTAGTGGTGGTGATCGGCGAAATGCTTTTCACCCGCCACCCGCAGCCCCAGCGCTTCGGCGGTGAAGCGGAACGAACCGGGGTTGCCGATGCCGGAGACCAGCAGGTAACCCACAGAGTGGTCCTGAACAATCCGGGCCAGGGGACCACTGCCCAGAGGGGTGATGCCGGAAGGGGCGTGGCGGGCGGCGAGGACCGGGCGGCCGGGGCAGTGGCGGCGGATCACCCGGGAGAGGTTTTCGGGAATGCCGCTGTCCGGCGTCCTGGTGCAGATCACCGCATCGGCCCGGTTCATGGCGGAGAGCGGTTCACGCAGCGTGCCCGCCGGAATGACCCGGTTCTTCCACAGCGGTTCCGATGCGTCCACCAGCAGCAGGTCGAGATCGCGGTGCAGGCGCAGGTGCTGGAACCCATCGTCCAGCAGAAGCAGGCCGGCACCATGCCGGCTCACCGCCAGCCGAGCAGAGGCGACCCGGTCGGGGCTGACCAGCACGGGCACGCCGGGCAGATTGCGGGAGAGGAGGCAGGGCTCGTCACCCGCCTGTTGCGGGTCGCTGCCGGCTTCCACCACCTGGACATTCCCCTTGTTCGTGCCGCCGTAGCCACGGCTCAGGATCGCCGGCCGCAGGCCCTCATCCTGCATCCAGCCTGCCAGCAATTGCACCATGGGTGTCTTGCCGGTGCCGCCGGCGGTGATGTTGCCCACACTGACCACCGGAACACCGGCGGAGAAGGACTTCAGCCAACCATGGCGATGGGCCAGGCACCGCAGCCGGGTCCCTGCAGCATACAGGGCTCCCAGGGGCATGAGCAGTGTGCCCGCGGTCCGCCAGGGGCCCTGGTGCGGATTGATACTGTTCAGGGCCATCACGCGCCTCGCCCGCTGTTGCCTGCCAGTTTCACCAGGGCACCGGCGGTGGCGGATGCCGCCCCCTGGTTTTCCTCGAGAATGCGCCGGGCTTTCTGTCCCATCTCCCGTGCCGCCGCCGGATTGTCCAGCAGGCGGCGCACCGCCGGTTCCAGCTGGTCCGCCGCCGAGAGCCGGATGGCGGCCTGCCGTCTGACGAACAGGGCTGCCATTTCCGCGAAGTTGTCCATGTGAGAACCGAAGAGGACCGGTCGCCCGAAAAAAGCCGGTTCGAGGATATTGTGCCCACCTTCCGGCACCAGGCTGCCGCCCACGAAGGCTGCGCTACACTCCCCGTAGACCCCGGCCAGCTCCCCCAGGCTGTCCAGCAGCAGCACCCGGCATCCGCGAGGTGGTGCCTCTCCCGGTGCCAGAGCCGACCGCCGGCACCACGGGAGCCCGCAGGACTCCACCAGCTTCGCCACTTCCTCGAACCGCTCGGGGTGACGAGGCGCCAGTAACAGCAGCAGTCCGGGGCGCTCGCGCATCAGCGGGGCCAGCCCGTCGAGGATCATTTTCTCCTCTCCCGGCTTGGTGCTGCCCGCCGCCACCAGCGGTCTTGCCTCCCGGCCGTCCCCCTGATCGCGCCAGACCGCGGCACTGTCAGCCCCGGCGCGGCTGCCGCGGGTCAGCGCCTGGAGGTTCTCCAGGTCATACTTGAGGTTTCCCGGCACCGTTCCCCGGTCGGCCGGCAGTCCCAGGTCAACAAAGCGCTGGCGGTCCGCCTCGGTCTGGAAACCGCCGCTCCCCACGCCGGCGAGCAGTTCTCCCATCAGCGGCCGCACCCATTGGTAGCGGCGAAAGGAGGTTGGTGACATCCGGCCGTTGATGATGGCCAGCGGTATGTCCTGCCCCCGGCAGGCGAGGAAGAAGGCCGGCCAGATCTCTGTCTCCATGATCGCGGCGGCGCGGGGGCGTTCCTGGTCCAGCGCGCGGCGGACACAGCCCACGGTGTCCAGTGGAAAATACCGGACCCGGACCGACCGGGGCATGGTATCCCTGGCCAGCTGGTTGCCGGTGGGAGTGGAGGTGGAGATGACCAGCGGCAGTTCCGGATTTTCGGCCAGCATCTGGTCCACCACAGCGCGGAGAGCAAGCACTTCCCCCACCGACACGGCGTGCAGCCAGAAGGGCCTGCGGTGCCCGCTGTCCGGGTGATTCCTTCTGCCGCCCAGGGCCAGGCGTCCGGAGAGCACACCCCGCCAGCGGGGGTTGGTGAGGCCCTTGATCGCCAGCCAGGGAACCACCAGGCCCAGGGCCAGGGGGCCGGCCAGACGGTAGACCCACCACAATATCCGGGAACCGGACAAAAGGTATTCTCCTTGACGATTCAATGTGACCACAATGGACTTTCTCGGATCATGTTAAGAAGCGACCGAACCGTTGTCAAACAAGGCCGGGCCACCGGGCCGCTGATTGACAGCCCCGGGACCCTTGAATAGAATCGCGGGCAAAGGATAGGAATATGCTCAATATCACGGCTGTGGGAAAGAGCCATCCGGGCAAGCGCCGGGAGAACAACGAGGACAGCCTCCTGGTGTTGCCGGAGTGCCGCCTTTTCGTCGTGGCCGACGGAATGGGCGGTCATGCGGCGGGAGAAGTGGCCAGCGGCATGGTGATCTCCGTGCTCGAAGAGGTGTGCCGCGGCGCCTTTGGTGCCTGTGGGAAGGATGACCCGAAGCCCGAACCGGACCAGGTGCTGAACACCGCCCTGACCACCGCCAACCGCAAGGTGTTCCAGCAGGGGTTGGAAAACCCGGCCCAGCGCGGCATGGGATCCACGGCCACCGTGATGCTCATCGGAGATGATGACTGTTACACCCTGGGGCACGTGGGCGACAGCCGGATTTACCGCTACTTTGACGGCGAGATCGCCCAGCTCACCACCGACCACTCCCTGGTCCAGGAACAGCAGGACCTTGGCCTGCTCAACGAAGAGGACGCGGCCACCCACCGGTTGAAAAATGTGATCACCCGCTCCATCGGCGGCCGGGAAGAGGTGGAGGTGGACACCGTTCGCGGGCGGTGCGGGGAAGGGGACATCTTCCTTCTCTGCTCCGACGGGTTCTCCAACGAGGTGACCCCCGGGGAGATGGCCGATATCCTGTCCGGGCCGGGGGGGCTCGAGGAGAAGGCCGAACAGTGCATCGACCTGGCCAATGAGAAGGACGGCACCGACAATATCACCGTGGTGCTGGTGAGCGCGGGGGAAGGTTCCGTTGCCCCCGAATCACGGGATGACGGAGAAACCGCCGACGAGAGTGATGTGGACGAAGCGGCGAAGACGGTCATCTCCAGCGGTCCGGCGGTTGCGGCCGGGCCGGGCGAATCCGATCCACCCCCCAAAAAGAAGGGCCGTTTGCTGGCCGTCATCTTCTTCGCCTTGATCCTGGCAGCATCGGCCTGGTGGTTCTTCCTCCGCTGAGTAATCTCCTCTATCATTGCGAGCACAGTGAACGTCATTGCGAGGAGCCGTATCGCTCTGTACCTGTCATTGCGAGGAGCGTAGCGACGAAGCAATCTCTCTTTCAACAGTGCTGACGTCATAGAGATCGCGTCGTCGCCGGCAAGGCCGGCTCCTCGCGATGACAGGTATGGAGCGGTGCCGTACACAAAAAACGGGGCGGATGCCCCGGCAGCTCATGGCCGCCAGTGCTCCCGCCCCGTTAAACGTGTCGTCAGTTCCCGAATATCATCGAGGTGACGGTCTTGTCATTGCCGCCCATGGAGACCATCAGACCGTTCTGCTTGCCGTCGGGCACGTTGATCTGACACCCCTCGGGAGCAGCGCCGGAGAGCTGGTGCAGGATATCCACCGCCTGGCGGATACCGGTGCCGCCGGTGTAGTGGCCGAAGCCCACCAGGCCGCCGGTGGCGTTGGTGGGAATGGCGCCGCCCACCTTCGTCTCTTTCGCCCGCACCAGGTCGCCGCCCTTGCCGTAGTCGGCAAAGCCGGTGGCTTCGAGCATCAGCAGGCCGGTGATGGTGAAGCAGTCGTGGACTTCCAGCACGCCGATGTCCTCAGGTTTCAGACCGGCCATGGCGTAGGCCATGCCCGCGGCCGTGGCCGACGTCTTCAGCCGGGTGGGATCGTCGTTGTGCCGGGTGAGGTCGGCCTCACACTGGCCGAAGCCCTTGATCAGGACTGCCTGGCTCTTGTCGATGCCCAGCTTCTCCAGTCCCTCCTCGGATGCCACGAGGCAGGCTGAGGCGCCGTCGGACACCTTGGAGCAGTCGAACACGTTGAGGTGCGAGAGGAATGCCCTGGGGTTCGGCGGGGTCATCCCGGTGGCAAAGGGATCGGGGAAGCTGTTGTGGTGCTCCTGGGCCTTGGGGTTGTTGCGGGCGTTCTCCACGCACTGGGCATACCAGAGGGCCATGGCTTCGCGGACCGCTTCGGTACCGAACTTCTCCTGGTAGGCGGCGGCCCGCTCCGAGAAACGTCCGGGGAAGAAATAGGCGTGGCCGTTCTTCCGCTCCGAGGCGTAGTGACCGGCGCCGGCGAGGATGTCGGCGCCGTAGATCGCCTTGACCGTGTTCTGCACCTCGACGCCCATCACCAGGGCCACGTCGGCGGTTTCGGCGAGGATGCTCTTCATTCCGGTGTAGAGGCCCAGGCCTCCCGAACCGCAGGCTCCCTCCACCCGGGTGCAGGGCTTGTACTCCAGCGACGGGTGGACGGTGGGGATCAGGCCGGCCAGGTTGCCCTGGCGGTTGAAGCGGGCGGCCATGAAGTTGGAGATGACTCCTTCGTCAATGGCTTCCGGGTCCTTGATCTGGGCCAGCACGCCCTCGCCGGCCTCCTTGATGTAGTGTTCCAGGCCGGGCCGGGCTTTTTTCGGGTGGAATTCCTTTCGTCCGGAGCCGAAGGACACCGTGTTGAACCCGGCAGTGATGTAAACGTTCTTTCTCAGCTTCATTTTCGTCTCCCTCCCAGCGTCGGCAGCGTGCCGGGGCCGCCAGGCCCGCGGGTGCCGCCGGTGGAGCGGCTGTTTCTACAGGTAATCGTTGATCGGGCCGTAGAGGTGGAAGAACCCGCTCGTCAGCACGCCGTTCACGTCGTCATCGTTGGCCGCCACACCGTCGGCCACCAGCGCCTTGCCGATCTCGTAGGAACGCTTGTGGTAACGCCTGGTCAACTTGGCGCCCAGGGAATCGACATCGTTCAGCGCGGCAAAGTATGTCTTCAGCTTGTCCTGCTTGCCCGGATCCATCAGCAGCGCCTTCCAGGGAGAGTGCTCCGCGGGCAGCGAGCCCAGGTCGGCGTCGATGGTGCCCGACCAGCCCTTCGGGTCAAGCATCTTGTATTCACCGGTCTCCAGGTCGTAGATTCCGGCCGGGCGGCCCCGCTCGTACTTGATGAAACCATCCTTTTGACTGCCGTCGGAATTCTGGCCGCCGAGGACCTTCCGTTCCACCATGGCGTCGATCAACTCATCCTGCAGCGTTTCCTCGAGGTGCTCGTTCATCACCCTGAGAATGCACTGGAAGACGTCGATGCCCACGTAGTCGATCAGCTGGAAAATGCCCATGGGCCGGACCATGAAGTCCTGGCTCACCTTGTTCAGGGCGTAGATGGCGCCGGGCATGGTCATTTCACCCTGCAGCCGCCGTACCTCGTCCATGGCGTGGATGCCGTCGCGCATGAAGTGGCCGTTGCCGATGAAACCGGCGATATCGTTGGCCGGGATGATTTTCTTGCGCAGCCGTTTGGCGATCTCCGCCGAGATCTCCTTCAGTTCGGGCAGGGTATCGTCGGAGGAGATCAATTCGGCCAGTTTCTGCACCGCCGGCGGGTTGTAGAAGTGGAAGCCGATGAGCCGGCCGCCCAGGCCGGCCTGCTCGTCCACCAGCTTGATCGGGATCGAGGAGGTGTTGCTGAAGAAGAAGGCGTTGTCGTCACAGATCTCCTTCAAACGGCTGAAAATCTGCACCTTGATGTCAGCCTTTTCCACGATGGCTTCAAAGACCATCCGCGAGCCGGCGGCCATCCCCACGTCGGTGGAGCAGCGGCAGAGCAGCAGCGCGTCCGAGATGAACTCGTCGATGATCTCGCCGTTCTCCACCAGGTCCTCACGGTCCTGGTACAGCTGGCGCAGGGTCACGGTGGATTTCTCGGCCAGCTTGCAGAGCTGGGTCCTGAGGTAGCCCATCAGCCCGGTCAGCGCTTCATCGCTGACATCGATCAGGTTCAGCTTGTAGTGGCGGTCCTTGTTCTCGGGTTTCAGCATTGTTGCTGCCATCTCATTGGCCAGCAAGAGGGCGATGCCGCTGCCCATCTTTCCGGCTGCCCCGATAACGGTGACGTTTTCGAGCCTCCTGTCCAGGTCCATGATTCCTCCTCAAAAGCTGGGGTAAAAGGGGTGTTTCAATCCAGCACTAGATTCCCGCGAGCGGGAGTTCGTAATAAAGGCCATGGGGCCGATAGCGGTTTTCGAGGTAGGCCGGCAGGCCACGGGCCGGACCGCCGGTAAACCATGTAGATTATAAGGGAAAGGGACGGTCCCTGGCAATCTTTCCCGGCGTGGACTTTGCCGGTCTTTGGGGATACAATAATTTTCTGGAATAAATCGGGCTCAATTTTGGCCGGGAGGATATGACGATGAATCGGGTTCGGATGTCGATGGTGCTGATCGTGCTGGTCCTGTTGGCCGGCCCCTGGGGGTGGACTGCCGCCACCGGAGACGAAATCGTCCGGCAGGGCGTGCTGATTCCCTACGAGATCACCGGCCCGGAGGGCTGGTCCTACAAGACGGAATCCCACCAGTATGTCCTTGGTGTATTCAGGCCCGAGGGTGATGATCTCTTCCCCTACATCAGCATCACCAAAACCGGTGGCTATGTCCAACTGATGAGAGCCGGATATTCCCGCGTCGACATCACGCCGGAAGAACTGGTGGAACTGAACCTCTTCTCGCGTCCCGGAGCCCGTCTGCTGTCCAGCCGCTGGCTCGGCGACGAGGAAAACCCGTATCTGCTGGCCGAGTTCAGCTGGTCCTCCGAGCTGGGGGAGGTTCGATCGATCAAGGCCTTCCATCCCTGGCAGGATATGGTTCTGGTTATCACCGCGACCTGTCTTTCCGATGAATATGACGAGTATCAGCAGATGCTGATCGATGCGGTGATGAGCGTGAGGGTAAAGAAGTATCGGGATCCTCATAAAAAATCCTCGGACAAGGGTTCCGGCGGGGACGACTGGCTCTACGACGAATAAATTTTTCCCGCAGGCGGGTCTGCCAGCATCCGGATATCCACCTCTCCTTCCAGATTTTCCAGCAGTTCGGCGGTGCGGGGGTGGCAGGTGAAGAGCAGAACCTGCCCTCTCCTGGCATACTCCCCGATGGCGGCGGCCAGACCGGCGGCCCGCTCCGGGTCGGCGTTGACCAGGACATCGTCCATCAGCAGCGGCAGTGGGCTGCCCCGGCCCGCATGGTCCCCGGCCAGCGCCAGGCGCAGGCAGAGATAGAGCTGCTCCGCCGTTCCCCGGCTCAGGTCCCCGGTTCCCACGCGCTCCCCGTTCACGGTGAGCAGAGTGAGCGTATTGCCGTCCGGCTCCTGGACCACCTGCCGGTACCTCCCCATGGAGACGGTGCTGAAAAGCCGGGAGGCCTGCGCCAAAACCGCAGGCTGGCGGCCGGCGACGAACTCCCGCATCGCCTCCTCCACCAGTCCCCGGGCGGTGACCAGCAGTCGCCACTGCCCGGTTTCCTCCTCCAGCCGGCAGCCCAGCGCCTCGGCCTCGGTCTCCAGGGCCGGCAGGTCGGTGGACAGTTCAAGCGCCTCCCGCTGCCGTCGCACTGTTTCGGTTTTCTTCAGCGCCTGGTCACGCCGCTCCACCGCCCCGGCCAGATCCTGTCTGGTCTGGTCCAGCGCCTGTTCCCACCGGTCCACCGATCCGCTGCCCAGTTCCTCGATGAAGGCCGTGGCTTCATGGTCCACCCCGGCCCGGGCGGCCACCAGCGAGTCTACCTGGCGGACCGTCTGTTCCAGGGACTGCCGTTCCGCCGTCCCGGACAGCGAACGGCGAAGCCGGTCCAGGTCCCGGGGGGCCGCGGCCAGGTTCGCCGCCGTGTCGGCCGCACGGCGCTGCCGCTCCTCTTCCAGCCGCCGGCGATGCCGGAAACGACGGCGGCCCACAGCCAGTGCGGCCAGGGCGGCTGCCGCCGCGCCAAGGGCGAGGATTGAGGCCAGCGGCCAGTCACCGGCACGCAGACGCCAGACCATGCCGCCCATGGCCGTGGCGGCCAAAATCACCAGCAATGGGACCACAATCACTGGAACAGCTCCTGTTTCCCTGCTGTCCTCCACGGTCCCCGCATCCTGCCCAGCTTCATCCTCCAGCCGGTCGGCCAGCCGGCTGAGGCGGTCACCCGGGTCCTGGTCGTCCTCCCCGGCCGGCAGCAGGGCCAGGCGCCGGGCGGCCTGCTGTCGCTGGTTCCAGGAGGGCCAGAGTTCCAGCAGCCGCTCCAGGCGATTCTGCTTCGCTCGCAGCCGGTCCGCTTCCCGGGATTGTGTTTCCAGTTCCCGGCACTGGTCCTCCTCCTCGCGAACCAGCCCCGGGTGTTGCCCCAATTCGCTCCTGGCCGCCGCGATACGATCTTCCAGCCCGGTGAGGTGCTCCAGTGTGGTGCCGATGGCCGAGCGGCCCCGCGGCCTCAGCAGACGGGCGGCCCTGTCGTCGAGGATGTCCAGGACCTCCCGGGCGCTTCTCCCGGCGCCGGTGATCCCGGCGGAGAACAGCCGCTGGCCGATGCCGCCGGCGTCCAGGGCGGCAAAGTCGTTCAGTTCGGTGAGACCGAAGGCGAAGACGCTGCGAAAGGCCTCCAGGTCCAGTCCACCGAGGATTTCATCCAACTGTTCCGCACCGCCTTGCCCACCGTCGGGCAGGGTCAGCAGCGGCGGCCGGAACCGGCCGGCTTCCCGTTCCACGGTCACCGGTCCGGCGGGGGTATCGAGGAATAGCCGGCCGCCGTGACGTCCCCCCTGCAGGGGCAGGTGGTGCGGGTCACGACTGCGGCGGTCCGGGAAACCGAACAGCACACCGCGGACAAAGGCCATCAACGTGCTCTTCCCGGATTCGTTGGGGCCGAGCACCACGGTCAGGCCGTCACCCAGTCCGCGGCATTCCTCCTGGTGGAAGAGACCATAGCCGTCGATGGACCAGCCGCGGATGATCATCGGTCCGCCTCCAGCAGGTCGAGGGCCCGGTCCAGGGCGCGGCGCAGCAGGTCGTCCATCTCGGTCTCATCGGGAGGGGTGGTGCGCCGGGCCAGTCCGTGGAGCAGGGGCGGTGCCCCCACCTGCCGCCGGACAAAGCGCTGCAATGCCTCCGGATCACCGGCCAGCCGGCGTTGCAGCCGGATCACCGCGGCGGAGAAATCGTCCCGGCGCACCAGGGAGTCAAGATTCCGGGGTGTGCGGGTGGCGTCGCGGATGGACGCCCACCAGAGCAGCGGGCCGTCTCGGCGCTCGCCATGACGCAGTTCTTCCAGCAGATCGTCCAGCAGTCCAGGGGTGCCCAGCCGGGTGTGCAGTTGCCCTCCGCCGGTGAGGGTGATGCGCAGCACCAGGTGCCGCCCCTCGTGCTCCGCACGCAGGGCTTCCGCACGGCGATGAAGGGACTGGTTCAGGGAGGTCAGGTCCTCAAATCCGTCCACAGAGAGGTCTTCGCTGACGAAACGAACCCGGTCCAGTGCCACAAAGCGCACCGAGCGTACGGCGCCATCCGTGGCCTCGGCCACCAGCGCACCCTTGGCTCCGGTTTCGGCAGGGGAGAGGCTCCGGCCTTGCAGGTTGCCGGGATAGGCGATCCACGGTCCTCCCTCGGCCAGCATCCGGCGGCGGTGCAGATGGCCCAGTGCCCAGTAGTCCAGACCGGCGGCCAGCAGGTCATCCACGCTGCACGGACTGTATGGCCCATGGGCCGGATCGCTGCCGGCGTGGCAGTGGAGCAGCCCCACCTGGAGGCCTGAACCCTCCACCGGCCGGAAGCGCAGTGCCAGGTTCTCCGTTTCGTGCCTCCGGCCGTAACTGATGCCCTGGACCACAGCCAGCCGCCGGCCGTTCTTCTCCACCGGAACCTGCCGCACCTCTCCCGGTTCGAAGATGGTCACCCCCGGGGGCCACTCCCCGACGGCGGACCAGCCACCCGCCGGATCATGGTTGCCATGAACCACGAAGACCTTGATCCCCCTCTGGGACAACTGCTGGAATCCGCGGAGCAGCCGAAGCTGGCCCCGCAGTCCCCGCTCCTCGCCATCATGGATGTCTCCGGCCAGCAGCAGGAAGGCCGCGTCAACCCTGATGGTCAGGCGGACCAGGTCGTCAAAGGCCTCCAGCGAAGCCTCCCGCAGAATCGCGGCGATCTCCGGGGAAAGCCGGGCCATCCCGCTGAACGGTGTATCCAGGTGGAGGTCGGCCGCGTGAACGAATCGAAAGTCCATTGAATACCTTGTCCACGGCCTGGTGAAATCAGCGATCGGCTTGCTCGTCCGAGGGGGGATCGTTTTTGAAAATTATGGCAACGGAATTGTCCCGGGTCAAGCGGGACAAGGAAATTTTCCTGTTGT
>CBESOE010000078.1:0-20563 GCA_965531145.1 uncultured bacterium
CGGTCCGGGTCGCCGATCAGCCGGGCCAGCCGCTCCCGGTCCCGCAGCAGCAGGGTGGCCCGCTTGTACGAGGCGAAGCGCCGGGCAAAGCCAATGGTCAGCGCCTCGGGGTCCAGGGCCTCCTCGGCCTCCAGCACCCAGGTGCGGTGGACGCCGCGGCGCTCCAGCTGGCCGCGCAGCCGGCGGCGGGCAAAGCCGATCAGCCGCTCGCGCAGCCGCTCGTGGCTGCGCCAGAGCTCGGAATCGGGGATGTTGGCCACCCGTTTCCAGACCTCGTTGTTCTCCGGGTCGATGTGCCACTGTGGACCGAGGTAGCGGTCGTAGAGCCGGGAGATCTCAGAGGAGAGCCAGCTGCGGGTGTGGATGCCGTTGGTGATGTGGATGATGGGGATCTCGTCGAGGTGGATCTCGGGCCAGATGCCGTGCCACATCTTCCGCGACACCTCGCCGTGCAGCTCGCTGACCCCGTTGGCGTGGGCCGACAAACGCAGGGCCAGCACCGGCATGCTGAAGGGTTCCGCCGCATCCCCCGGCCGCTGGCGGCCCAGATTGAGCAGGGCCTCGGGCAGGATGTCCACTTCCTTGCAGAACCAGGAGAAGTAGCGGGTGATCATCTCCGCAGGGAAGACGTCGTTGCCCGCGGGCACCGGGGTGTGGGTGGTGAAGATGTTGGACGCGGTGACCAGAACCCGGGCCTCGTCAAAGGGCAGCCCGTCGTTCTTCATCAACACGCGGATCCGCTCCAGGGCGAGAAACGCCGAGTGGCCCTCGTTCATGTGGCAGACCGTGGGCGCCAGCCCCAGTTCGGTCAGTGCCCGGAATCCGCCCACCCCCAGCAGCACCTCCTGCCGGATCCGGGTCTCCTGGTCGCCGCCGTAAAGCTGGGCGGTGATCTCCCGGCCCTCCGGTGTGTTGGAGTCGAGGTTGGTGTCGAGCATGAAGAGGTGGGTGCGCCCCACGTTGATCCGCCAGATCTGGGCCCGCACCGGCCCCTCGGGGAAGGGCACCTCGATCTCGTGCGGGGTGCCGTCCTCCCGCCGGGACAGGCTGATCGGCATGTTGTAGAAGTCGTTCTCCTCGTAGATCTCCTTCTGCCAGCCGTCGCGGTTGAGGAACTGCCGGAAGTAGCCGTGGCGGTAGCAGAGGCCCACGCCCACCAGGGGAATGCCCAGTTCGCTGGCCGACTTCATGTGGTCACCGGCGAGGATACCCAGGCCCCCGGAATAGAGGGGCAACGACTCGTGCAGGCCGAACTCCAGGGAGAAATAGCCGATGCGGCCGCTGCTGGATCCGTGGATCCTGTCGTACCAGGTCTTGTAGTCCATGTAGCGCTGCAGCGCCGCGTGGGCTCGGTCCATGTGCGAGAGAAAGACCTCGTCATCGGAGATGGCCCTGAGCCGCTCGGGGGCGATGTTCCCCAGCAGCAGCACCGGGTTGTGACGGACCTCGTCCCACAACTCGGTGTCCACCCGGCGGAAGAGCTCGATGGCTTCCGGGTTCCAGCTCCACCAGAGGTTGTAGGCGATCTCCAGCAACGGCTGAAGCCGGTCCGGCAGGCTGGGCACCACGGTGTATTTAAAGATATTCCTCATTGGCTGTACTACCCCACTGAAGTCGCCCGGGGGATCCGGGGTCGACAGATCACTGTTCTGCTGAAACGATCAGGGCTTCTTCCTCGCCGGAAAGGACCCGCAGGGCCCCCTCGGCCAGGGCGGTCATCTCGAAACTGCCGGGAAAGACGTGAACCGGCGCCAGCCAGCCCACCCGGCGCTCAACCCCGCTGGTCAGGCGCTCCCAACGGGCCAGCCCACCGGTGAGGCCGATGGCCTCCGGGCGGTCGCCCAGGGCCACGCTCTGGGCGGCGATCTCCCGGGCCACGCGGTATTCAAAGGCCTTGTAAAGCAATTCCGCTTCCCGGTCTCCGCCGGCGATGCGGTCCTCGATCTCCAGCGCGTCGGTGGTGCCGAAGAGGGAGACGAACCCGCCCTGCCGCGTCACCTGCTGGTAGAACTGGTCGTCCGGCAGCTCCCGCAGGTGGCGCACCGCGTCCACCACCATCAGTTGCCCGACCCGGGTGGGAGCGAAAGGCCCCTCCCCTTCCAGGCCGTTGTTCACTTCCGGCACCCGTCCCCGGCGATGGGCGGCCACCGAGATTCCGCTGCCCAGGTGGGCCACCACCAGCAGGCACTGGTTGTAGGGTTTGCCCAGGGCTTCGGCCAGCCGCCGCCCCACCGCCCCGTGGTTCAGGGCGTGGTATGCGGTGCGCCGGCGGATCTCACGGAGGCCGGTGATCCGCACCTCGTCGTCCAGGTCGTCACAGCAGACCGGGTCCACCACCATGGCCCGGCAGGGCACCAGTTCGGCGATGGCTGCCGCCGCCAGTCCGCCGAGGTTCGAGGCATGCTGACCGTAGCGGTTGGTGCGCAGGTTGTCCTGCACCGTCTCGTCCACCAGCCAGGTGCCGGTGCGCACCGGGCCGATAAAGCCGCCCCGGCCCACCACAGCGCTCACAGCGGCCAGTTCCACCCCCTGGGCCGCCAGCAGCTCCCGGCTATGGGCAACAACTTCGTCCAGGCCGCCGGCAAAGGGCTCTTCGGTCTCCACCAGCCGGGTGTGCCCGCGGAAGAGGGCCAGCTTCAGCGACACGGCCCCGGGGTTGATGGCCAGGACCAGAGCGTTGGTGATGTCAGTTGCCATAACCACCCCGGCTGAGATAGGAGGCCAGTGCGATACAGAAGAGCTTGGTCATGGGCGAGTCGGCCCGGGAAGGCACCACCAGGGGGCAGCGGGCCCCCACCACCACCCCGGCCATCTCGTCGCCGTGCAGCGAGGTCAGCGCCTTGTAAAAGATGTTGCCGCTCTCGATGTTGGGCACAACCAGCACATCGGCCTGCCCGGCCACCGGGCCGCTGATACCCTTGGCCGCGGCCTTGGCCGGCGACACGGCATTGTCCAGGGCCAGGGGCCCGTCCACGTAGCAAGGCTGCTTGAGCAGGCCGCCGGCGGCATACCGTTTGATCAGCTCGCCGTGCAGGGTGGCCGGCATGGCCGGCAGCTGCACGTTTTCCACCGCGGCCAGGATGGCCACCCGCGGCTTGGGGATGCCCAGGGCGATGGCCACCTCCACGGCGTTCTGCAGAATATCGATTTTCCGCGCCACGTTGGGGTTGACGTTGACCCCGGCGTCGGTCATCAGGATCAACCGGTGCTCCTTGGGGTGTTCGAAAACGGTGACGTGGCTCAGCAGCCGGTTCGAACTCAGTCCCCACTGCTTGTCCAGCACCGTGCGCAGGAGTTTCGAGGTCTGCACCAGCCCCTTCATCATGAAGTCGGCCGTGTTGTCGTGGAGCATCTGCACCGCGGCGGTGATGTGATCCTTCTGCTCCACGTCCTCGATGGTGCAGGCCGTGAGGTCCAGACCGGCCTCGACGGCCCGCTGCTCGATGATCTCCCGGGAACCGATGAGGATCGGTTTGGCCACCCGGTGCTGCACCGCCATGGCCACGGCCCGCAGGGTCATGGAATCATGGGGGGCGGCCACGGCCATCCGCAGCATGGGAGCGGCCTTCTCCGAGATCAGGATCTCTTCCAGGGATGAAAAATTGGGTGTGGCTTCAGTGCTGTCCACTGTCTCTTAACCTCCAGCCCGAACGTGGGTAAACCTGTCGCCGGAATCGGACCTCAGTCAGCCGTGGGTTCGGCCGGCGGGGCTTCACGGGTGGTGACGGCGATCATGCCGGACCGTGCCAGCTGGACGATGCCCAGCGGCCGCAGCGCCCGGATAAGCCCGTCGATACGCTGGGCGATGGAAACATGAGCCAGGGTCAGGGTGGTCTTGTTCACCGCGATCACCTCGGCGCGGAACATCTCCGCGGTCTGCATGATCTTGGGAATGTTCACCGGGGTGGCCCGGACCTTGAGCAGCAGCAGTTCCCGGGCGGTGAGCTCGTCGGCGGAGAGGTCCTGGATGGCAGTGACCGCTTCCACCTCGCCGGCCACCCGGGCGATATCGTCCAGCTGGTCCTCTTCGGCCTCCACCACGATGGTCATCCGGCTCACTTCGCTCTCTTCCCGCTCGGACACGGCAAGACTGTAGATATTGATGCCCTTCTCGAAGAAGGCGGCGGTGAGATCGGCAAGGGCTCCCGGCTGGTTTTTCACCAGACAGGTCACAGTGTGCTTCATCACTCTCCTCGCTGGCCCGCCGCGGGGATCAACCCCCGGCAGGACACCCGTTGGATTTCATGGATCAGGTTTCGCTGCCGCGTCATTATACAACAATGGCCCGGGGGGCGGGCAACGGGAAGGGGCCGAAAAGCCAGTTCATTCCTGACCTTCCACCAGGTCGGCGTCGATGAAGAAATTCTCGGGCAGCTGAAGGGAGAAGGAGGCGGCCATTGTCTGGCAGACGCTCCGGACCTCCACCCCGTATTTCTCACCCATGGCGAGAATCATCAGGGCCCGGTCCTCCACGTACTCGCCCAGGGTGGGCGCCTGCGGGTCTTCCACTTCCCCACCGGCATTCGCGCCGAGCAGGGCGCGCGCAACGTCCTGCTGGCCGCCGGGGTGCGCGGAAAGGAAGTAGGAGAGTACCGGCAGCAGCCGTTCAAGGGACCTGAGCCAGTGCCGCACCTCGGACACGGTGAAGGGATCCTGCCCCTCTTCCACGTCGGGGAAGTGAAAGTGGAATCGCCCGCCGGCCCAGCGCAGGGTCTCGGGATCCTGGAAGGCCGAACAGAGCCGGGTCAGCACCTCGTTCACCGAGCCGTCCTCCACCTGGTCCCCGGGAATGGTGAGTGCCACTTCGTCCAGGGAGGTGTCCAGCGCCTCGCCGGGCATCTCGGGAGGCGCGTTTTCCACTGCCGGCTCGCCCGGGGTGTCGCCGATGCCCTGCTCCTTCCGCAGGGCCAGTTCCTCGGCCAGGGTCTGCGGCTTGTCGGGCTCTTCCACCGCTGCCACCGCCGGAGCGTTGCCGGGGCGGAAACTCCGGCCGTCGGTGGAGAACCACCGCCCGGAGAAACTGGTCAACGCCACCCCATCCTTGCGCCAGCCCAGCGCCGCGGTGTCCGCCCGGTGCTGTCCGGGGTTGAGCAGGACCAGTGCCTTCTGGTCGGCGGCCAGGCGGGTCAGCCCCACCAGGTCTTCCACCTCGCGGCGCTGGATGGTGGCCGGATCGATATCCCGTTCGCCGACGAACTCCTCGAGAAAATCGAAACGGGAAAAGAGCGGCATGTAGCGCCGCCCGCGGAGGGCATCAGCCTTGCCGCCCGCGGCGCCTTCGGACGCGTCGATCACCGGCAGCTGATCGGTGGCCACGTCGCTCCAGGTCATGGGCGTCCAGTCGTCCCGGTAGCCCCGGAAGGGAATCTCACCGATCATGCCGCCGATCAGCCGGTCGAAGCGCGGCTGGTCCTGCAGCGGTGAGATGCCGTCCACCTCCTTCGATACGTCCCAGGTGCCATCGTCCAGCAACTTTTCGAAGTGGCTGAACCCGCCCTCGTGGTTCTGCAGTGAACGGAGAAATGCCGGGGTACCGTCCTCCTGGCGGCAGAAAATCACCGGCACCAGGTCGTTGAGCACCGCCCCGGCAAAGCCGATGTCGGCCATCCGCCGGAGGAAACCGACGATATCGTCTGTCTCGGCCAGGTCGATGTCGTAGCCGTAGAGCCGCCCCTTTTCCGCCGAGGCGGCCACCGCCAGCTCATGGTCGTTGTAGATGAAGAGACAGAGCCCTTCCCGGCGGAACCAGGGCGCACAGAAAACCACGTGCTCACCCGATTCCAGGTAGTTAAAGACCATGGATTTCCGTTCGCCGGACATATTCATCACTCCGTGGCCGCGTTCTCGCGGGACTGTTGGACGATGGCAGCGGTGTCCCGGGCGATGGCCAGTTCCTCGTTGGTGGGAATCACCATCACGGCCACCCCCTGGGGGGGCACGGCCGATGAAATCTGCAGTTCACCGGTCTGGTTGCGGCTCTCGTCCAGCACCACCCCCATGTATTCCAGCCGCTCGGCCACCCGGCGCCGGACTTCGGGGGAGTTTTCACCGATACCGCCGGTGAAGACGATGGCCTCCACCCCGCCGAGAACGGCGGCGTAGGCGCCGACATATTTTTTCACGCGGCGGCAAAAGATGTCCAGTGCCAGTTCGTGGCGCTCGGAACCGGCCGCGGCCCGCTCCTCGATCTCCCGCATGTCATTGCTGTCGCCGGTGATCCCCAGCAGCCCGCTCTTCTTGTTGAGCATGGAGTCCACCTCGGCCGGGGAGAGCCCCTCGTGCTTCATCAGGTAGGGCAGGATGGCAGGGTCCAGGTCCCCGCAGCGGGTACCCATCACCAGGCCCTCCAGCGGGGTGAAACCCATGCTGGTGTCCACCGACGTGCCCCGGTCCACCGCGGCCACACTGGCCCCGTTGCCCAGATGACAGGTGATCACCCGCAGATCCTCCACCGTGCGCCCGAGGATCCTGGCCGCCTGACGGGTCACGTAGCGGTGTGAGGTGCCGTGAAAGCCGTAGCGGCGGATGCCGAGGTTTTCGTAGAGGCTGTAGGGCAAGGCGTAGAGGTATGCCGGCCGCGGCATCCTGCTGTGAAAGGCGGTGTCAAAGACCCCCACCTGGGGGATCTCCGGACTGAGCCTGGTGGCGGCTTCGATACCGGTGAGGTTTGGCGGATTGTGCAGCGGCGCGAACTGGATGCAGTCCCTCACGGCTTCGATCATCTCGGCGGAAATCATCGCCGATTCGGAGAACCGCTCGGCCCCGTGGACCACCCGGTGACCGATGCCGTCGATCTCGTCCATGCTCCGCACCACACCGTGCTCGGGGTGGAGCAGGTGCTCGAAGATCAGGCTGATGGCCGCATCGTGGTCCGCCACTTCGGTTTCCGTCCGGATGTCCGAACCGGCCTTGTAGGTGACCCGGGCCAGGGGCTCCCCGATACGTTCGACGATGCCCCGGGCGATGGCCTGCTCGCCCTTCATCTCCAGCACCTGAAATTTGACCGACGAACTGCCGCAATTGAGAACCAGTATCTTCATTGTTTCGCTCCGAAAACAGCATCGGCCGGAAAATCCGCTGGGCTTCCGGCCCGTTGCCGTTCTGTCTGCCGCTCTGTTGACCCACGCAAGGCAGGCATTGTAACAACAGAAATCGCCGAGTCAAGGGGATTCGGTCCATTGCCTGACACATCATATTCGGTTATAAATAACAGCCCCGATGGCTGCTTGCCAGCCGCGGACCGTTATGAAATTGGCAACCATACTGAAAAGGTGAGTACATGTTCGACCATCGTTCGCTGACCCGGCCCCTGGCGGCCTTATTTCTCCTCCCCCTGCTCTTTCTCTGCGGCTGCAGCCAGAACCAGCTCTATGTGATCACCGACGAGCCCGGCGGCACCACCATCGGCGGGATTCCCCTCACCGACGCCGACGTGGAGGCCCTGGCCTCCTCCGAAGCGGAAGCGCGGGCCCTGCAGCTGGAAGGCAAATATCGTGAAGCGGCTGAAGTCTATAACCGGCAGCTGCCCATTCTGGCCGGCCACTTCATCGCCGAATACAAGATCGCCGCGGCCTATGCCAACGCCGGGGATGTGGACAAATCGCTGGACTGGCTGGAGCAGGCGGTGAAGAAGGGTTTCGCCAACGTGGGCAAAATGGACACCGACCCCGCCCTGGAAATTCTGCACAGCGAGGAGCGGGCGGTGCCCATCTACCGCGGGACACGGGAGAACATGATCGCCCTGCGCTCGAAGATCCAACTCGACCCCTGGACCGCTCCAGTCGGCACGGCGGCGTCCTTCAACGACCTGCCGGCCCTGCTGGCGGCTTACCAGAAGGAGGAGGATCAGCTGGACCAGCTTGAAAATGTCTTCTTCCCCCGGGAATCGGCTCTGCGCCTGATCCTGACCCACTGCAGCAAGGCCGCGGCGCTGGAAGCCTTCATCGCCGGTGGCCATGAGGCCGGAGAGACCGAGGAAGCCCGGGTAGAGCTTCTGCGGCTCTACCGCCGCCACACCCAGGGCCCCCGTCTCTCCGCGGTGGCGGAAGCAAAACTTGACGAGGACTGCCGCAGCTACATCGGCGACTACGCCGATGGCCAATACCTCCCCGAGGTGAAACTGATCCATGCCGAGTACCGCTTCCTCAGCGGCCTGCGAAGCCTGGCCGGCCCGCGCCGGGAGCAGATCCCCCGTCTCTGCGACGAGTTCCGCGCCGAGGCTGAAGAAATCATCGCCACCGCGCCCCAGGACCCGGCCGCCGGCCTGGCCCTGGCCTGGCTCACCGAGCTGGACTTCGACCCCCGCTACGGTCAGCGGGACCTGGCCGGGGCACAGGAAAAGTACCGGCAGCTGACCAGCGACTATATCGCCATGCCCGGCGTGGCCGATCAGGCACAACGGATCTCCGCCCTCAGGTTCTTTGACGAGGGTATCCCGGCCTTCGAGGTTGCGGGCATCGACGGCGAACCGATCACCCCCGAGAACTACGAGGGCAAGGTCCTTCTGCTCTACTTCTGGGCCACCACCTCGAAGCCGGCCAAGGACGAGATCTCCAACCTGAAGTGGATCGAAGAGAAATTCCAGAAGGACGGTGTGGCCGTGGTGGGCGTCAGCCTGGACAAGGGCGATCTGCTCTCCGCTGCCGATTTCTCACGCTGGGTGGAGGCCAACAACATCTCCTGGCCCCAGTATTACGACGGCCTGGGCCAGGACAACCAGCTGGCCAGCCTCTTTGGCGTGAGCACCGTTCCCTATGTCTTTGTCATCAACCGCGACGGCACGCTGGCCGATGCGGGACTCACCGGCAAGGACCTCGAACTTGCCGTGGCCACCGTTCTGGAATGACCTTGGTGCGCCGGTGGTCCACTGCGACCGCCGGCGCTTCCTCGGAGGCTGATTCCATCGACATCCTCCACAAAGCCTGCCCCAAATTCGACGAAAGGCCTCCCGGCCAGCGGCCGGAGCTGATCGTCATCCATTTCTCGGCCACCAGAACCATCGGTGAAATCTTCGACATCTTCCTGGCCGGCCCGCGCCAGGTCTCCTCACACTATGTCATCGATGACGACGGCACCGTCTTTCAACTGGTGGACGAAGCCAAACGGGCCTGGCACGCCGGACGCTCGTCCTATCTCGGCCTATCTGATGTCAACAGCCGCTCCATCGGCATAGAACTGCGCAACGGCGGCTGTCTCACCCCGGCCGGGGACGGTGCCCGGTTCCGCACGGTCACCGGCCGTCTCTATCGCCCCCGCAACCAGGTGCTGGCGGCGGGGGGCCACTGGTGGGAGAGCTTTGCCGAGGCGCAGATGGGGGCCCTGGCCCGGCTCTGCCGAAAGATTTCCACCCGCTACCACATCTCTCCGGATCACATGGTCGGGCATGACCAGGTGGCCACTCCACCGGGCCGGAAGATAGATCCCGGCCCCCTTTTCCACTGGGATCGACTTCGTCGGGAATCTGCACCAAAGGGTTGACCTGCTAGCCATTTGTGCCGATAACGTGGGTGAATACCACTGTGGAGGAGAGCAGATGGACGGGCAGCGGCATGTGATTATCGTCAGCGAAAATCCATACTACCGCACGGTGTACCGTGAGACCCTGGCCGAGGCCGGCTTCTCGGTTGAGGACCAGGTGAGCCCGGTGGAACTGGCGGAGCACTTGCGCCGGTCGCCGGAAATCAACCTGCTGCTCCTGGAACAGGACCTCGAGGAAACCAATGCGGTGCAGCTGCTCCGGGAGTTGAACGAGGCGGGTGCGGACTACCCCAGCATGAGAACCGTCTGCCTGGTGGGACAGTCAGTGGGCTCCCGTGCGCTGGAGGAACTGAAATCCGCCGGCTTCTCCGGGGTCATCCCCCTGGATGCCACCCCGGAACTGATCGTCTTTCGCGTCAACGACCTGATCTTTTCTGAAGAGGTGAAACAGCGCAAGAACATCCGCGCACCGGTGTCCATTCGCGCCCAGGTGCAACTGGGCAACGAACTCTCCGAGGGGCTGATCATCAGCCTCAGCAAGCAGGGTCTGTTTCTCAAATCGAAATTGCCGCTGGCGGTCAACTCGCAGATCGTCCTGGACTTCACCCTGCCCAAAGAAGGCCGGGGCGGCGGCACTCGGCTGCAGATCCCGGGACGGGTAACCCTGGTCAAGGGCAGCACCGGCCCCGAGGACATCTACTTCGGCCCTGGAATGGTGGTGATCTTCGAGGAACTGGAGACGGAGATCCTGGAGCTGCTGGACGATTTTGTCGCCGGAGAGCTGATCAAGCTGTAGGTGCCCGGAATCCCCTTCCGGGCGGTGCGTCGATCCCGCGGAACGCGAATCAGGTGGTCTTGCCCAACGCCTTGGAAACCATCTCCATCAACTGCGCCTCATCAAAGGGCTTGAACAGCAGGTAGTCGGCTCCGGCGGCGAGGATATCCTCACGGTCGCCATCGTTCAGATACCCGGTGATGACGATGATCTTCATCTGCTGGGTGTTCTCGTTGGCCCGGATCCGGCGGCAGATCTCCAGACCGTCCACCCAGGGGATATTCACGTCGAGCACCAGCACGTGGGGCTGAAAAATACCGAGCTTGATCAGGGCGTCGATGCCGTCGTTGCTGAACTCGGTGATGCACTCCAGAACGCTCTCCTCGAGGGATTTCTGGATGAAGCGGCGTACCACCATCTCATCGTCCACCACCAGCACCCGCGGGGTGGAAATGCCGCCGGCGGTATAGCGAGGCAGACCGTTGTCCTCGATGAATTTCACCATGTCCTTTTCGCGGATCCGGCGGTGCCCTCCGGGGGTTTTGTAGGATTCCAGGCGACCGGCTTCAATCCAACGGATGATCGTCACCGGCGCCACGTGGCATATCTTCGCTGCCTGAAACGTGGAAAAAACCTTTCCATCATTCATGCCGGTTAATCCTCCTGAAGATTGATGACCACCAGGATACCCGCCAGCCATCAAGGTTCGCTTTAATTTTGCCTGATAACCCTGTCGTGAAGAATTCCACGAAAACGCAGAATATTTTTAGAATCATAACATCTTTTCCGTTGGATTTCAAGGATTTCCCTGAACATACTTCTCATTCTGATCAAACCTTACGAAGGTTGGTTTTCGATGACGCGGAATGGTACACTCACCGCGGATTCACTGGCACCCGGGTCTGAGAAGGAAGGAAACGAAGGGGGAATGTCCATGGGGAGCGAGAAAAATATCGCCCTGGTCACCGGGGGCGCACGCCGGCTGGGGAGACACATCTCGCTGGCCCTGGCGGGCAAGGGCTACGCCGTGGCGGTGAATCACAGCGGCAGCGATGAGATGGCCCGGAAGACCGTGGCGGAGATCAGCGACCAGGGCGGGGAAGCCATGGCCTTTCGCGCCGATGTCTCGGATTCTTCACAGGTGGCAATGATGATGGCCGACATCGAGGAGAAACTCGGTCCGGTTACGCTTCTGGTAAACAATGCGGCAGTGATTCCCCCCTCATCCTTTGACCAGCTTGACGACCATGTCTGGTCCTCCACCCTGGGGGTGAACCTCGATGGCACTTTTCACTGCTGCCGCGAGGCGGGCCGGCGGATGAAGAAGCGCGGCAGCGGCACCATCGTCAACATCGCCTGCATGGGGGCCTTCCAGCCCTGGCACAAGCACATCGCCTACTCGGTCTCCAAGGCCGGGGTGGTGATGCTCACTCGCTGCCTGGCCAAGGCCCTGGCCCCGGCGGTGCGGGTCAATGCGGTGGCCCCCGGCACCGTGGACGTGGCCGACGAGCCCTCCCCCACCGCCATCACCCCCATGGCCGACGCCATCCCGATGAAACGCTACGCGTCCCCGTCGGACATCGCCGGCGCAGTGATCTATCTCGCCGATGGCACTGACTATGTCACCGGCCAGGTCCTGCTGGTGGACGGCGGCACCTCCCTGCAGTCGATCTGGTGATCCGGCCTCCCCATCCGTAGTGAAATTGCAACCGCTGGAAGGGCTGTGGTATCTTCCCTTTTTCCACAGGTATCGTGACTGTCAACATGATGGTTTGGCGTTATTTCAGAATCAGGAGAGCAGAATGGGCGACAAAAAACAGATCAAGAATATCCTGGTCACCGGTTCGGTGGGACAGATCGGGTCGGAACTGACCCTGGATCTGCGGCAGCGCTACGGCGCGGACAACGTGGTGGCCTGCGGGCGGAAGACCAAGCCATCAAAGGAACTGGAAGACTCGGGGCCCTTCGAGTACGCCGACGTGACCGACCCCGAAAAGCTGAAGGCGGTCTGCCAGAAATACAACACCGACACCATCATCAACATGGCCGCCATCCTTTCGGCCACCGGTGAGCAGAACCCGCTGCTGGCCTGGCACGTCAACGTCACCGGCCTGATCAACACCCTGGAGCTGGCCCGTGAACTGGAACTGACCCAGGTGCTCTGCCCCAGTTCCATCGCCGTCTTCGGCGCCGGCTGCCCACGGGAGAACACGCCCCAGGAAACCGTGCTCAAGCCCACCACCATGTATGGCGTGAGCAAGGTCACCGGCGAGTTGCTCTGCGACTACTATGTGCGGCGCTTCGGCGTGGACGCCCGGGGTCTGCGCTACCCCGGCATCATCTCCGCCGAGACCCTGCCCGGCGGCGGCACCACCGACTACGCGGTGGAGATCTACTACAAGGCGGTCTCGGAGAAGAAATACACCTGCTTCGTCAAGGAGGACACCCGTCTGCCGATGATGTACATGCCTGACTGCATCAAGGGCACCATCGACCTGATGGAGGCGGACTTCGACAGCCTCGAGCACCACGGTGACTTCAACATGTCGTCGATGAGTTTCTCGGTGGCCGAGCTGGCCGATTCCATCCGCACATACATCCCCGAGTTCGAGGTGAGCTACGAGCCGGACTACCGCCAGGACATCGCCGACTCCTGGCCCCAGTCCATCGACGACTCGGCAGCCCGCAAGGAGTGGGGCTGGAAGCCGAGCTTCGACCTGGACTCCATGACCCTGGACATGCTGGACAAACTGGGCAAACGCCACGAGGCCGGCACGCTGTATCGGTGAAGCAGAATGGGGTCAGGCCCCATTCTGCTTCATTCGCTCGCACTAACAGAATAAAAAAAGGGAGACAGTCCCCGATTTCCTACGGAAATCTTGTGACAGTCCCCCTTTTTTTGCCAGTCCCCTTCGCTGCAGTCCTCGATGTCTCCTGTCATCGCGAGGAGCAGGCGAAGCCTGCGACGCGGCGATCTCTCTTCATTCCACAGACCGAAGAGGAGATTGCTTCGCTTCGCTCGCAATGACAGAGTGAAATGAATATGAATGGTGCCTGGCACCATTCATATTCATCAGACGGTGCCTGGCACCGTCCTGTTTCATTCCGTCACTTTATTCTTCACGGGGTAGGCCGGGATCTCGGGCAGGCCCGCCGGCTGAGCCGCGATCTGCTCCATCAGCATCCGGATGGCCGCCTGCAACTGGGTGTCCTCACCCCGCAGCACGTCCCCGGGCATGTTCTGCACTTCCACGTCCGGCTCAACACCGTGGCCTTCCACGATCCAGTTGCGATCCGTGCCCAGCAGACCGAACTGCGGCGGTGTTGTGCCGCCGCCGTCCACAAAGCCCTGGTGGGGTTCGATACCCACCACCCCGCCCCAGGTGCGCATGCCGAGAATGGTGGCCAGCTGTTTCCGTTTCAGCGCCTCGGCGAAGAACTCGCCGTTGGAGCCGGTGTCCTCGTTGATCAGCACCACCAGCTTGTCGCTGCCCACCCGCTCGGGGTTGCGGCCGGGGCCGCCCTCCCGGGGCACGGTGTAGCTCCAGATGCGGCGCTCCAGGCGGTCGATGATCATGTCACCGACAAAACCGCCGCCGTTGTACCGCTCGTCGATGATCATCGCCTGTTTGTCCACCTGGGGGTAGAAGGCCCGGGCAAACTCGATCAGGCCCCGCTGCCCCATGTCCGGGATGTGCAGGTAGCCGATGGTGCCGCCGCTGGCTTCGTCCACCAGCGCGCGGCGTGACTCCACCCACTGGCGGTAGCGGATGCTCCGCTCACTGCGCAGGGGGGTGACCAGCCACTCCTCGGCCCCCTCGGCGGAGGGTGAACTGTTCCAGGTCAGCCGCACCGTTTTCCCCGCCGTGTCCTGGAAGAAGCCGTAGATGTTGTCGCGGTCGGTCACGGTCCGGCCGTCCACGGCGATGATGTAATCGCCTTCGCTGATCGGGCATCCCGGTTCGACCAGCGGCGACCGCTCGGACGGATTCCAGGGGTTTCCGGGGATGATGTGCTTGATCCGGTGGTGGCCCGCACCAGAGGGTTCCTCGTATTCCACCCCCAGCAGGCCCACTGAAACGTAAGTCGCCCCCGGTCCCCGGTCGCCGCCGAAGATGTAGGTGTGGCCGATGCTCAGTTCGCCGATCATCTCCCCGATCAGGTAGTTGAGGTCACCCCGGGTGCCGCACCAGGGGAGCAACGCACGGTATTTCTCACCCGTGGCCACCCAGTCCACACCGTGCATGTCCGGGTCGTAGAACCAGTCCCGCTGGATCCGCCAGGCCTCGTCGAAGATCTGCCGGAACTCGGCCTGCCGGTCCACCTTGAGACGGATGGTGGATAGGTCCACCCGGCCATCGTCCGTCTTGGCTTCCGTGCCGGTGTCGGCCACGCCGAAACGGTTGCCGTAGCGGTAGACCGTCTTCTCCCGGTCGGCGGAGAGGTGGTAGTTGCGGATGCCGGACATCAGTTTCGTCGATTCACGGTCCTCGATGTTCCACGACATCAGATCCAGACTGCCGCCGGTGAGGTCGTTGACGTTCTGATACTTGATAAACTCCCTCTCGGTTTTGGCCAGGTAGAGAAACCCGTCCTCCACCGCCTCAAGGTGGAAGTAGTTCCCCGCCTCCACTCCCTCGGCAACGATGGTGCGACGGGCAAAATCGCCGGTATGGATCACCACCGGCGCCGGCTCGTCGTCCCCCCCGTCCTCGTCACCGTCTTCCCCGTCGGCGTCCTCATCCTCCTGCTCCAGGATGCCTTTGGGCGCAAAGGGGGACCGCAGGTCGTTCTGCAGCAGCACCATGTAGGGGCGGGCCATGTCGAGGTAGATGTGGTTCTGGTCCACCAGGCCCATCTGCGGTTCAAAGGTCCGGTTGGAGAGGAAGTAGAGATACGTGCCGCCGGGATCGAAGGAAGGGCTCCAGTCGGTGGTCATGGGGCCGGTGACCCGGTGCCGCGTGCCGCTGGCCAGCTCATAGAGCCAGATATCCTCGTGCAGGTTGCCGCCCATCATAGTGTAGGCGATCCAGGCGCTGTCCGGCGACCAGCTGTAGTCCTGGATGCCCCAGCGCTCCCAGGCGTCGTCAAAGGGCCCCTGGTCGATCACGGTGAGGGTGCCGCTCTCCGCCTCCAGCAGGTTCAGCCGCATGAACTTGTCGGAGAAGAGCAGATAGGTGCTGTCCGGAGACCAGACCGGCTGCATGCGAAAGCCCAGGCCGCCCCGGGAGACCTGGCGCCACTCGCCACCGTCCTGGGCCACGAGGTAGATCTCCTCCTCGCCGCTGCGGTCCGAGATAAAGGCGATCCACTGGCCGTCCGGGGACCAGGTGCCGTTTTTCTCCCGGGAGGCCGAGGTGGCGGTGAGGTTCACCGCCAGCCCCTCCTCAACCGGCAGGTTGACCAGTTCGCCCCTGGCCTCCAGCAGCAGCCGCGTGCCCGCCGGGGAGAGCCCGAAGGAGCCGAAATCGCCGTCCAGCTCTTCGTAGGTGGGGCGCAACGGCACCCGGTCGCTGGCGATGTTCACCGGCACCCGTTTGGCCGTGCCGGCGGCCAGGTCGAAGAGGTGCAGGGCCTCGCCATACTGGTAGACGATGGCCCCGGGGCCGATGGAGGGATACTTGACATCGTAATCGCTGTAACGGGTCAGCCGGGTCACCGCGCCGCCGTCCAGGTCGTACTGGTAGAGGTTCAGCGTCCCCTGCTCCCGGTCGGAGGTGAAGTAGAGTTTATTGCCCTCACCCCACATGGGGTAGTTGTCGGTGCCGGTCCAGTCGGTGACCGGACGGTAGTCCAGCTCTGTCAGGGAGCCGAGCCAGATGTTCTGGGCCATGCCGCCGCGATACCGTTTCCAGGTGCGGTCCTCGCGGGAGATGCGGTTGTAGGCGATGCTCCCGCCGTCGGGGGAGATGGCGCTGAGCCCGGCGCGATCGACCGGCAGGGCCCGGGGCATGCCGCCGCCATCGGCGGCCACGGTGTAGACCCGTTCACCCCGGTTTGGCGTCTCACGGCCGGAACGGAAGTAGATCTCCCCGCCGCCGGGCATCCAGCCCAGCACCCGGTCCGCCGACGGGTGGAAGGTGAGCCGTCGGGGCACGCCGCCGGCGGCCTCCATCAGGTAGACATCGCTGCCGCCATCGTAACTGCCGGTGAAGGCGATCCACTGGCCGTCAGGGCTGAACTTCGCATAGCGCTCCTCCCCGGGATGGCGGGTGATCCGCCGGGCGTCGCCGCCCTCGGAGGAGACCAGCCACAGGTCGTCCTCGTAGGTGAAAACGATGAGGTCGCCGTGGACATCGGCATGACGCATCAGCCGGGCGTCACCGGCCGAGGCCGGCATCACGGCGAGGAGGAGGCACAACGCCCCCAGGGCCAGGTGCATAACGGATCTTTTCTTCACAATCTTCCTCCACCTTCGACATTATTCGGCCCGCCGGGCGGGCGGTCTGCAGGGTTCAAGGTCTTCGGGACGGCACATGCCGGCAGCCGGCTACAGTTCCCAACGCAGTTCAGAAATGCTTGTTCGGCGGCAAAATTCTACCTATACTTGAGCCACCAATCCAGCGTATCACGCAGGACATACAAAACACGAGAGATACATGACCGGCAAACTCCTCATCGTCAACAGTTACCACCCCAATGCCCGTTACGTCCCCATGGGGTCCTTCGGGATCTGCGACTACCTGGAACAGCGGGGGCACCAGGCGAAGATATTCAACGGCGCGCTCTACCCGCCCAATGAACAGGTGGGCCGCCTGGAGCAGGAGATCCGCAGTTTCCAGCCCGGGGCCATCGGCCTGATCATGCAGTGGAAGGAATATACCGACAGCGCCATCCGGCTGTCCCGGGACCTTAAGAAACTGTTCCCCCAACTCAGCATCATCGCCGGCGGGATGACCGCCGGATATTTTGCCCAGACGCTGCTGCGGCGATACCCCTCAATCGACGGGGTGATCCGGGGTGATGCCGAGGAACCGCTCCATCTGCTGCTGGGTGGCCACGACTGGCCCGCCATCCCTAACCTGCTCTTCAGCTCGGGTGATGACCTGCAGGCCGGTGAGGGAGTCTACCGCACCGATTGTGCCACCCTGGAAGGGATGTCCTTTGCCGGCCTGGACCAGATGATCGACAGCCAGCGTTACCTCGAAGCCATCGAACCGGTGCTCGGCTTCCCCGTCTTCATCGGCCGGGGCTGTATCCACAACTGCCAGTGCTGCGGCGGCAGCCACAAGGCTTTTACCGAGCACAGCGGCCGGGAGCGGCCGGTGTTCCGCAGCACCACTGCCGTCCTGCGGGATCTCAAGCGGCTGGCCGGTCAGACCGGGACAATCTACATCGGATTCGAGAACAGCCCGCGCTACCTGGAGAAGCTGTTCCGGCTGGTGGCCGACGACCCGGAGCTGTCCGGTGCCCTGGCCCTGAACTACGGCGCCTGGGGTCTGCCGGGACGCCGGCTGCTGGAGCTCTACTCCCGGGCCTTCCGCTTTGGCGGCCGGCCCAGGCCGATCCTCGAGATCTCACCGGAAACCGCCATCGACATTCACCGGCCTCTGGTGCGTGACCCGGCGCTCTACTTCAGCAACCAGCAGCTGAGAGACACTCTGGACAGCACCCGGGAGATTTTCGGCAGCGACCTGCGGGTGGAACTCTATTACAGCCGTTACCACCACACCCATGAGAGCCGGGAGGTGCTGGAGGAAGAACTGGCGGGCATCCACGACCTGCACGACCACCTGCAGCGTCGAGGGTACGACAACATGGTGCTCACCAACTACCACCTGGCCACCGATGTGGGCAGCCACAACTGGGACCGGCTGATGGACGCTGATGGAACTGACGGCCTGGACACCCTGCTGCGGGGCCTGGGCCGCATGGGCTTTCCCGCACCGGGCCGTCCCCCCATGGACAACCTCTGCCTCTATGCGCCGCCATCCCTGGACCGCCAGACCCTGGAGACCCACGACCGGCTGGTCTCCTGGCTGGAGCTGCTGCGCAAACAGCGGCCCAGCTGCTACTTCATCGCCGCCCGGCTGCTGGGATTCACCACCCTGGTTGATTGTGTGCGGTCGGTGATCGAGAAACGGCGACAGTCCGGCTGGGGCGAGGAGGTGACCCTGGTCGGCCTGAGCCACCTGCTGCGAGGCCTGGCCCTGGAGGTTGAGGACGAGGTGCACCGTGTGCCGGCCGCGCACCAGACCCTGGTACGGGATCTGGCCCAGCTTCACGCCGGCCACCTGGACACCCTGGCCGGCCCCCCGGCTCCAGAGGATGGCGGGCTGACAACCCGGCCATTGATCGAGGAACAGAAGCTGCTGGTCACCGGGTGGGATCTGGCCGCCGAGGGCTTCCTGCAGCGGCTGGAGCAGGAGGACCACCTGCCCCCGGCCGAGCCGACACTGAACATCTACTGCGGCCGCCGGATCGTCAGCTTCCCCCGCAGGATGGAGCCCGGCTTCCGTCTCTTCGACGGTTCACGCACCGTGGCCCAGGTGCTGCAGGAGGCCGGCGCCGACGGCACCCTGGATGCCGCCGAACTCCGTGACCTGCTGATCTTCATCACCCGCCACCACGCCACCTTCACCTGCTGATGGGGACAGCTACCGGCCTCTGTAACATCCTTTCGGTCAACCACTAACCGTTTGCGGGGACAGTTACCACATCCACTGAAATTGGGGACGGTTACCTATTAGGTACGTATAATATTGTCCCAAGGAAATAGGTAACCGTCCCCAATTTCCTATTACAAAAGCAGTATTGCCATAGAGATTGCTGCTTTCGCCTTTGGCTCCTCGCAATGACATGTCCGCCCACATCGAAATGTCGAGCACGATCGGGATCGGTCTCACCCGATCAGGTCGAAAGCGATCAGGCCCGTGAGCAGGGCAAAGTCCACCAGCTGGTCGATCTCCACCGACTCGTTGGCCACGTGGAAGGCCTCATCTTAACACCGGCTATACAAACACCCGCAGGCCAATAGTAGTCTGGTTCGGATGGACAATGTGAGACTTGACGCTGCGGTTCAACGACGCGATAGCGTCGACCGCTGTAACCGGTTGTTAGCTGACAGTTCTTTCTGAGAGCCGTTAAAGTTTGGGTGGCAGGTACGGATCAAGCGTTCCGGGTTTGATCGGAGGATGCTCTTTCAGTGACACGACGTGCTCTTCCAACTGAACAAGTGCTACCTTCGTTACCCATGTATTGGGAAAAAGCACGTTGTCTCTTTCCTGCGGATCGGTCATGAGGTTGTAAACTCTTGGCATCGTGTAGGTACGCAATTCATCGGCGAACGAATCCTGCTCCTTGAAGTGCAACTTCCAGTTTCTCCATTTGACCCCGAAGATATCGTTCCCCATATACACGACAAATCCTTCGCGCCCCGATTTGTTGTCTTTTCCAAGAAAGAAATCGGCCATGTCGAGACCGTCGATGACCCGATCGTCAGGCACTTCGCCGCCGACAATCTTGGCGAACGTCGGGAAAAGATCCATGGCGTGGACGATTTCGTCACTCGATGCTCCGGCTGGAACCCTTCCCGGCCAGCGCATGACGAATGGGACGCGCAGTGCCCCTTCGAAACTGGTGAACAACGTTCCCCTCCACGGGCCTGGCGAGCCGTGCGAGGCTGTTTCGACCGTCAGATTGGTGGCTTCAAAATCAAATGCCTCAGGTCCGTTATCGGCGGTGAAAACGAAAATGGTGTCTTCGGCAACGCCGAGTTTATCAATCGTATCGAGTAACTCCCCAACGTAACTGTCGATTTGCATCAGGAGATCAGCCCAGGGACCATTACCAGACCTCCCCTTAAAATCGGGATGCGGGAGGGTGGGGAAATGGGTGGCCGTGTAGGGGAGGTAGACAAAGAACGGTTTCCCGGCCTTAGCCTGCCGTTTCATGAAGCTGATTGCCCTGTCGGTCAAATCTCGGTCGATCAGCGGACGGTAATCCAGACGATAGGGCCTCACTTTCCTGGGAACCTCTCCCTTTATTCCGTCCAACACGTAGGTTTCCTGAGCCCCACTCTCCGCAAAACCCTGAAGAGACGAATAAACCGACTCGTCAGTGGAATTGGGGACACCATACCACTCGTCGAATCCCTGGTCGGTCGGGAACCGACCATTGGTCCGACCGAGGTGCCATTTCCCGTACATCCCGGTGGCGTATCCAACCTTGGAAAGCATCTCTGCCATCGTTACCTCCCATTGGACCAAGCCGTAGACTCCTTCGCCAAGGGGAACGGTACCGTTTCCGCTGCGGATGGCATAGCGACCGGTCATGATGGCCGAACGGGATGGTGTGCATTGAACCTCGACA
>CBESOE010000079.1:0-20381 GCA_965531145.1 uncultured bacterium
TTGTCCTTCACCATGGCCCAGGCCGATGATGACCCGGGAACGTATGAGGAGGCCAAGGGCATCTTTGTCAACGCCGGTCAGAGTGGAAACTATTTTGACATGTGCTATGGCTATGCTCTGTTCCCCACCGTCGGCAAGGGCGGCATAGGGGTCGGCGCTGCCCACGGCGAAGGCCGGGTATACCGCGGTGGTGAATGGGTCGGTAACACCAAGTTGAACCAGCTCAGCATTGGTTTGCAATTAGGCGGCCAGGCGTACAGCCAGATCATTTTTTTCAAGGACAAGCGTGCTTTCGACGAATTCACCAGTGGTGAGTTCGAGTTTGGCGCCCAGGCCTCGGCGGTGGCCATCACCGCCGGCGCATCGGCCAAATCTTCAACGTCAAGCGGCAGCACTGCCGGCGCCAGCGGCGGCAAGAATGACGCCACCACTGCCGGCGGCTACTACAAGGGTATGGCTACCTTCACCGTTGCCAAGGGCGGGATGATGTATGAAGCCTCCATCGGCGGGCAGAAGTTCAAGTATTCGGCCAGGTAGCTGGTGCCGACATCCTCCCGGTTGTTCATCTCTGTGGATTACAGCGAGGTGACCAGGTGCCCGTGCGCGTATCCGTGGTGGTGCCATTCTTCAACGAACTGGAGAACGTGGAGCCGCTGGTGCAACAGGTGAGGGAGACCTTTGCCGGTTTGCCCGGCTATGAGCACGAGCTGATTCTGGTGGATGACGGCAGCAGCGACGGCACCGCTGAGCGGATCATGGAACTGGCGGCCCGGCACCCCACCCTCCGTCCGCTGATTTTCCACCGCAACTACGGGCAGTCGGCCGCCCTGGTGGCCGGTATGCGGCTGGCCGGCGGTGAACTGATCCTGACCCTCGACGGTGACCTGCAGAACGACCCCCAGGATTTCCCGGCGGTGCTGGCCAAACTGGAAACCCATGACGCGGTGTTCGGCTACCGGGCCGGCCGGCAGGACAAGTGGCTGCGCCGCGCCTCCAGCCGGGTGGCCAACCGGGTGCGTAATTGGGTGCTGAGGGACGGGGTGCGCGACACCGGCTGCGGCCTCAAGGGTTTCCGCCGCAGCGTGGTGCCGCACCTGGTCTCCTTCAACGGCGCCCACCGTTTCTTCGCCGTGACCGTGCTCATGGCCGGGATGACCATTGCCGAGGTGCCGGCCCGCCACCACCCGCGGCGCCACGGTGTCTCGAGCTACGGAATCCACAACCGGCTCTGGCGCAGCCTCCATGACCTGGCCGGCGTGCGCTGGCTCCGAAAACGCTATGTCAATCCGCAGACCAGGAGGAATGACCGGTGAACGAGAAAAAGCACGATCCTCCGCTGCTCGATCCCGAGGAATTCCGGCGTCAGGCCCACCGGCTGGCCGACTGGATGGCTGACTACCTGAGAGACGTCAAGGATCTGCCGGTGGTGCCGAAGACCGTTCCCGGTTCGATCCGCAACGCCATGCCTGCCGAACCGCCGGAAGCGGGGGAGTCTTTCGACGCGTTGTTCGATGACTTCCGCACCCTGGTGGTTCCGGGGATGACCCACTGGAACCACCCAGGCTGGTTTGGCTACTTCCCGGCCAACACCAGCCCGCCTTCGATTCTGGCCGAGATGCTCACCGCGGTCCTGGGTGCCCAGTGCATGTCGTGGCAGACCTCGCCGGCAGCCACCGAGTTGGAACAGGTGGTCATGGGCTGGCTCAGGCAGATGCTTGGACTGCCCGAGGGGTTCAGCGGCGTGATCCAGGACACCGCTTCCACCGCCACCCTGGTGGCCCTGCTCACCGCCCGGGAACGGGCCACCGGCTACACCTTCAATATCGACGGCGCCGCCGCCCCCGGTGCGCAACGGCTCACGGTGTATGCCTCCACCGAGGCCCACTCTTCGGTGGAGAAGGCGGTCAAGCTGGCCGGCCTCGGCCTGGCCCGCTACCGTCGCATCGCGGTCGACAAGAACTTCGCCCTCGATCCCGCGGCCCTGGAAACAATAATGGCCCGGGATGTGGACGAAGGGCTGATTCCCTGTGCCGTGGTGGGCGTCACCGGCACCACCTCTTCCACCGCCATCGATCCCCTGCGGCGGATCGGAGAGCTCTGCCAGCGGTTCGGAGCCTGGTTCCATGTGGACGCGGCCTACGCCGGCTCGGCGGCCATTCTGCCCGAGCGGCGGGCTATTCTCGATGGTATCGAGCTCGCGGATTCATTCGTCTTCAACCCCCACAAGTGGCTGTTCACCAACTTTGACTGTTCGGCCTACTTTGTCCGGGATCGCGAGGCGCTGCTGCGCACCTTTTCCATGACTCCTGAATACCTGAAGACGGCCCACGACCAGGAGGTGGTCAACTTCCGCGACTGGGGGATCCAGATGGGCCGGCGGTTCCGGGCGCTGAAACTCTGGTTTGTCATCCGCAGCTTCGGGGTGGAGGGCCTGCGGGAGAAACTCCGTGGCCACATTGCTCTGGCCGAGAGCTTTGCCCGCCGGGTTGAAGAGCACCCGCACTTCGAACTGCTGGCCCCGGTGCCCTTCGGCCTGGTCTGCTTCCGCTGCCGGCCCCCGGATGTGGCCGGGGATGACCCCCATCTGGACCAGTTGAACCGGGAACTGCTGGAAAAGGTCAATGCCGACGGGCGGGTCCACCTGACCCACACCAGCCTTGGCGGGCGCTACACAATCCGCCTTTCGGTGGGGCAGTTGAACACCACGGCAACAGAAGTGGATCTGGCCTGGAAGCTGTTCAGTGAGGCAGCGGGGTAGGGGCACCCGGTCCATGCTAGTCGACGCCGTGTTCCCGCCGAAGAGCGTTATACCGTTCCAGCAGTTTATGTTCGTGTCGAACCTCGTCTTTGTACAATTCTTCGAGGATCTCCCTGGTGGAATCGTCCTCGCAAAGATCCATCGCTTCCTTGTACATGATTTGTGCCCGGCGCTCATCTTCCACCGCCTGTTTGAACAGCAGGAACAGTTTCGACACGTTGTCGGGGATGTGATTTTCCATCGGTCTGATCTCCCTGGTTTGACTCCATGCTCCGTTTGCCAGTGATTGTCCGGTCAATGGTACACCACTATCGCTGCAACGATCAGGGACTGTTTTCGCCTGGTACTGTTCCCTGGCAATAGTGGCGCACCGAAGGCAGGAAAGAAACAAGCGTGGCAATGAATGGCAGCAGAAGGTGGCTGCCGGCGACAAAGGCAAACAGGACCCAGGTGATGGCCGCCGAGCGGATGAGCCAGAGGTATCGGTATTTGCCGGCGCACAGCAGAAGCAGTGCCGGCAGGACGGCAATGAACAGGGTTCCCGTGACTCGCCGGGCTTCGTAACTTCCGAAACTGGCATGCTCATAGCCGAGCGTCCCCACAAACCCGCCGAGGAATGCGCGAAGGACTCCCTCGCCTGGTTGAACGGCGGCTGCGGCAACACTGATCCCGAAGATGAACACCGATGTGCCGACGCTGAGCCAGGCGATGGTGAAGAGGATTTTTACGGCCAGGGGTTTCATTGTGATTTCTTATCGTTGTAACTGACCAGGACAAGACCGGCAATTGGTGCCACATTCTCACCTGTTTATAAATTATCGTATATGATGAGTATACCCGTATCCGGGGTTTCCGGATACCGTGAGGGGTTGGCGGTTGACTTTCCCCCGGGTGGGGACCTATAATCTTTAGTATATAACAAAGGTATTAGAATGAGCAGATTACATTTGTTCGGGGCACTGGTTGCCTCGGTGATGCTGGTCTTCGTATCGGTTGCCGGGCAGGCATCGGTACGCCACCTGATCGTGGACGACAACATCCAGCGGGTCACGGCGGAGTTCATCATCGAGGGCATCGAGAAGGCCAACCAGTCCGGGGATGCGCTGGTGGTGATCCAGCTCACCACACCGGGCGGATTGCTCGAGGAGACCGAAAACATCGTCCAGGCGATTATGGGCTCCGAAGTGCCGGTGGTGGTCTATGTGGGGCCCACCGGGGCCTCGGCCCTCTCCGCAGGTTTCTTCATCACCCTCTCCGCCGACTTCGCCATCATGGCCCCGGGCACCTCCATCGGCGCGGCCCACCCGGTTCTGCAGGGGCAGGAAGAGGTGGGTGAGGTGATGCAGGACAAGATGACCAACTCCGCCGCGGCCAAAATCCGGGGCATTGCCGAGCAGCGGGGACGCAACGTGGAACTGGCTGAGAAGGGGGTCACCGAGAGCCTTTCCTTCACCGACCAGGAGGCGCTGGAGCAGGGCCTGATCGACTATGTCTGCCATGACATGGACGAAATCCTGGCCACCCTGCAGGACGCCGAGGTGCAGCGGGCCCCTGACCGGGTCAGGTCCATCGACCTCACCGGCCAGACGGTTGTACGGGAGGAGATGAGTTTCCGTCAGCGGCTGCTCAGCATCCTGGCCAACCCCACCATCGCTTTTCTCCTGATGAGCCTGGGCGGCCTGGGCCTCTACATCGAATTCTCCAACCCCGGCGCCATCGTGCCCGGGGTGTTCGGGCTGATCTGCCTGGTGCTCGCCTTCTTCGGCCTGTCGATCCTGCCGGTGAATTATGTCGGCGTGGCACTGATCATACTGGGAATCGTGCTCTTGGTGGCGGAGGTTAAAGTGGTCAGTTACGGCATGTTGTCGCTCGGGGGAGCGGCCTCGCTCCTGGTGGGCTCGATGATGCTCATCGATGGCCCGATCCCGGCCATGCGCATTGGTCTGGGCCTGGCCCTGCCTGTGGTGCTGGCCATCGTCTTTATTGTCGCTTTCCTGCTGCGGCTGGTGATGACCAGCCACCGCCGGCAGGTGTCCACCGGCATCGAAGGCCTGGTGGGGAAGCAGGGCGTGGTCCGCATGGCCCTCGACCCCCGGGGCAAGGTTGCCGTTCACGGCGAATTATGGGATGCGGTGAGCGAGGTGACTCTCGGCCTGGGAGACGAGGTTGAAGTCATCGGTGTCGAGGGCATGATGCTCCACGTCCGTCGCCGTCACGGTCTGCACTGAACCCCCGGTCCTGTCCGGGTTGAGAATCGGATCCTTCACTTACAGTCGGAGGTATAACCCCCATGCAATTTACTCTTATCATCGTGGCAGTCGTTGTGCTCTGGCTCTTCTCCTGCATCAAGATCCTGCGGGAATACGAGCGGGGAGTGATCTTCCGTCTCGGCCGGATGCTGCACCAGGCCAAGGGGCCGGGGATCATTTTCGTCTTTACACCCTTTGATCGCATGGTGCGGGTGGGGCTGCGCACCGTGGTGCTCGATGTGCCGCCCCAGGACATCATCACCCGGGACAATGTTTCGGTGAAGGTTAACGCTGTCCTCTACTTCCGGGTCCTCGAACCGAACAAGGCAGTGGTTGAGGTGGAAAATTACATGTATGCCACCTCGCAGTTGGCCCAGACCACCCTGCGCAGCGTTCTGGGCCAGGCCGAGCTGGATGAACTGCTCAGCGACCGGGAGAAGCTCAACGTCAAACTGCAGGACATTCTCGACGAGCACACCGACCCCTGGGGGATCAAGGTGTCCAACGTGGAACTCAAGCACGTGGATCTGCCGGTGGAGATGCAGCGGGCGATGGCCAAGCAGGCCGAGGCCGAGCGTGAAAAGCGGGCCAAGATCATCCACGCCGATGGAGAATTCCAGGCTTCGGGAAAACTGGCCGATGCAGCCGAGGTGGTTGGACGGCACCCCATAGCCCTCCAGCTTCGCTATCTCCAGACACTGAGTGAAATATCCGTGGAAAAAAACTCCACAATCATCTTCCCTTTGCCGATTGATATATTGGACTACTTCCTCAAGGAGGCGCAGTCTGCCCGAAGTGATGAGAAGTGATTTTCCGGTCCTTCCGGTGGAGAGCAGGAGCACGTGAACGACCAGATTGACATCCCGCAGCTGATGCGAGAGCGGATCCTCATCGTCGAAGCCCACGAGGAGACCGCCAGGGTTTTGCATGAAGCATTGAAGGGACAGGGGTTTCACGTGCAGGTGGCCAGCGGAGCGATCCAGGCTCGACGTATTCTCGATTCGGAGCCGGTGGACCTGGTCATCACCGATGTCAGCCACCCCGACTGCGGAGGCGGTGATTTCCTCCGTTCCATCGGGGACTCACCGTTGGTCTCGATTCTCGCCACCGGTGAGGCCAGCGTGCGCGAGGCGGTGGAGGCGATGCGTGACGGGGCTTTCCACTACCTGCCCCGGCCGGTGGACGGTGAGGAGTTCCGCCACGTGCTGGACAAGTGCCTGGCCCACCGGCGGCTCTCCCACGAAAACCTCGCCCTGCGGCGTGAGGCCACCCTGTTCAAAATCATCAAGAGCGTCTCGGTGACCCTCGACCTGCAGCGGCTGGTCCAGCTGGTGATGGATTCGTCGATGGAATTGTGCGGCGGCACCAGTGGTTCGCTGCTGCTGCTGGAGAAGGACTCGAAATCTCTGACCTACCATGCTCTCCGCGGCGTGGAGAAGACCGTGGAAACCGATGGCCGATTCGGCTTCAGCGAGAACTACCTGCTCAGCCTGATCCGCAGCGGGAAATCGGTGCTGGATACCGGTACCGGAGCGCCCCTCGCCGAAATTGGCGGCCGCTGTGTTCGATCGGTGTTGATCTGCCCGGTGGTTTCCGAGTCCCGGCCCCTGGGGCTGGTCATGGCCATCCGTGATGAGCGGGCCGGGAAGGGCTTCTCCGATGTGGATGTGCGGATGTTGAGCACTTTCAGCAGCGAGATTGCCGAGTCACTGCACAATGCCAAGGTCCTGAAGAAAACCCGTGAACTGACGGTGAAGGACGACCTGACCGACGCCTACAACCGGCGCTTTTTCGAAACCTACCTCGAGGAAGAACTGAAACGGGCCCGGCGGTTCGGCAGTCCGTTGTCGCTTATCTTCATGGATGTGGACAATCTCAAGGATGTCAACAACCGTTTTGGCCACCTGATGGGGTCCCACGTGCTCAAGGTGATCACCCACCGGGTGATCATGACCATCCGCGGAATCGACAAGGTGATCCGCTACGGCGGGGACGAGTTCTGCATCCTGCTCCCCGAGACCGACACCCGGGGCGCCCAGGTGGTGGCCGAGCGGATTCGCGAGACCATCGCCCGCGATCCAATCGTTTTTGACCAGCAACACGAGGTCACGCTCACCAGCAGTTTCGGTATTGCCTCCTTTCCCCAGCACGCCGGCAACGCGGAGCAACTGCTTCGCCGGGCCGACCGGGCCTTGTTCGGGATTAAGAACAAGGATAAAAACGGGGTGGGGGTTGCATCGGCGGAGAGCGAGATATCCCCCTTCAACAAAAAGAGTCGCCGCAACTGAGTCCTTTCACCTGTGCAGTTCGCCAGACCTTTGTCGTGCTGGCCGGCCTGTTCGCGCTGGCCTGCGGAGCGCCGCGGACCGCTCCGCCCCTGCCCGCCCCCCCGCCCATTGCGCCCGCCGCAGCTGACGAGCCCGAAGACCGGCCGAGCGTGGTCTTTTTCGATCAGGGGGATTATGCCGATGCGGTGGTGGAAGGGCTGGCCGGCACCGCGGCCTGTGCCGAGTGTCACGAAGCGGAATACCAGCACTGGTTGCGCACACCCCACGCCCGGGCTCTGGAGGACGCCGCGGAACCGGACGGCTCGGTGGCGGTGAACTGCCGGCGCTGTCACAGTTCCCTGGTGGTCAGCCCGGAGGCCGACGCCGGCCGACTGCAACTGGACCTCCAGGGGGTGGGCTGTGAATCATGCCACGGCCCGGGGCTGGCCCACGCCGAATCCCCCTATCCGGACGGCAGCCAGATCATCGGGGTGCGCGATGATTGTCCGGAGTGCAACTTCCGCAGCTTCTGCCAGGTGTGCCACAATACCGAGGGTGATCCCGATTTCAAGTACTTCAACGCCTACCGCACGGTGCGTCATCCCGAGACGGGTGAAGATGACCACCACGGGGCTATCCCCCTGGAGGGAACCGGCGGTCCGGCATGTGGACGCCACGCGAACCGATGAAACTGCCTCCTGTCTCAAACCGTATGGCCTGGACGCTGTCTCTGCTCAGTGGCCTGCTGTTGTTCGGGGCCTTTCCCACCCCCGGCTGGTGGCCCCTGGGCTGGGTGGCCCTGGCTCCGCTGATGGTGGTGGCGGCCCGTTCCAGCCCCTGGTCTGCGGCGGTGATGGGTCTGGTTGCCGGCGGCCTGTTCAATCTCCTGGCCATGCCCTGGGTGATCACGGTGATGAAGACATTCGGCGGGCTGAACCTGGTGGTCAGCCTGATGATCTACCTGCTGTTTGTTCTCTACCTCTCGCTGTTCATCTCGGCTTTTGCCCTCACCGTATCGCTGCTGTGCCGCCGGGGAGGCCCCAATGCGCTGCTCCTCGCCCCGATCATCTGGGTCGGGACGGAATTGCTCAAGGGGTTGCTGATCAGCGGTTTCCCCTGGAACCTGCTGGCCTATTCCCAGGCGGCAGTGCCCTGGGCCATCCAGCCGGCGGCCTTTGTGGGCGCCTATGGCCTCTCCCTGATCATGGCCTTCTCGTCGGCGCTGCTGGCCCGGGGCGCCATTGGGCCGGCAGGGCGAAAATCGCTGCCGGCCTGGTCCTGGCCGGTGGCGGCGATGGGTGTGGTCCTGCTGGTGCTGCTCTCCGGCCAGCTGCGGATCTCCCGGCTGGAGGCCCGGGTGACCGGTGATGATCGGGCCCCGCGGCTGGAAACCGCCCTGATCCAGTGCAATGTCTCCCAGGAGATGAAGATGACCGCCCGTGACCGGGTGGCCATCGCCGACGTGCTGTTCGAGATGACCCGTGAAGCCGGTGTTGGCCGAGAACTAGATCTGGTGATCTGGCCTGAGTCGTCCATTCCCTTCCTCCGCTTTCGCAACGAACCGGTGTTGCGGGGAGAGATCGAGGCCCTGGCCCGGGAGATCGGCGCGCCGATCCTCTTTGGCTCCGTGGACAGCCCGGCGGGGTTGGATGAGATCTACCAGCCCGGGGGGCGGGGGAGCGGGGCGTACACCAACGCGGCCATGCTGGTGGACCGCCGGGGGGTGCTGGCCTGGAAATACGACAAGATCCACCTGGTTCCCTTCGGCGAATACGTGCCGGCCAAGCGGCTGCTCTTCTTTGCCGGCAAACTGGTGACCGAGGTGGCAGACTTTACCGCCGGGGAGTCCTATGCTATAACCCGCCTCGGAGTTGCGGACGGAAGTTGTCTGATCTGTTACGAGATTATTTTCCCCGGACTGGTGCGCGGGTTCGTGCGCCAGGGGGCGGACGTGCTGGTGAATATCACCAACGACGCCTGGTTCGGCGACTCGGCGGCACCGCGGCAGCACTTCACCGCCGCCGTGCTCCGCGCGGTGGAGAATGGCCGGCCGGTATTGCGTTGCGCCAACACCGGTATATCCGGGGTGATCGACCCACTGGGGCGGGTGCTGCACCAGACCCGGCTCAACCAACGGACCATCGTTCCGGTGTCACAGGTTGTGGCGCCGCTGGACACCTTTTATTCACGCCACGGCGATGTGACCGCCTGGAGCTGTCTGGCGCTCTGGGCACTCTCCCTCGTCGTCTGTCTGGCCCGGCGCCGCCGGCCCGCGGGCGGGGGAGGCACGGCCACGGCAAAGGAAGGACTGGGGTCATGAGAGAAGACCTGCACAAGCTGTACACCGACCTCAAGGAGCGGATCACTCGGCTCAGGGGGTATCTTTGATGTAGATGGCAAGCGCGAGGAACTGGCTCGCATCGAACAGCAGATCGCCAAGCCCGATTTCTGGGACGATCCCAAGGCCACCCAGCCGGTGCTGCAGAAACGTCATGCCCTCGATGCGTCGGTGAAGCAGGTGGAGGAGTTTATCGAGCGCGAGGAGGACATCACCGTCCTCATCGATCTCGACAGCGAGGGTGAGGACGTTGACGCCGATATGGAGAGCGGGCTGACCTCCCTGGCGGTCAGCCTGGACCAGGTGGAAATGGCGCTGATGCTCGACGGCGAGAACGACGCGAACAACGCCATCGTGGCCATCAACTCCGGGGCCGGCGGCACCGAGAGCCAGGACTGGGCGGAGATGCTCCACCGGATGTATCTCCGCTGGGCCGACCAGATGGGTTTCTCCACCAGGGCCCTCGACTACCAGCCCGGGGAAGAAGCCGGGATCAAAAACGCCACTTTCATGGTCAACGGGCAGTTTGCCTATGGCTACCTCAAGGCCGAGGTGGGCGTGCACCGACTGGTGCGTATCTCGCCCTTTGACGCCAACAAGCGGCGCCACACCTCCTTTGCCTCGGTTTTTGTCTTCCCCGAAGTGGACGACAAGGTTGAGATCGAGATCGACGAAAAGGACCTGCGCATCGACACCTACCGCTCCAGCGGAGCCGGCGGCCAGCACGTCAACGTCACCGACTCGGCGGTGCGCATCACCCACCTGCCGACGAACATTGTGGTGCAGTGCCAGAACGAGCGCAGCCAGCACCGCAACAAGGACCTGGCGATGAAGGTCTTGCGGGCCCGGCTCTACGAACACGAGATGGCCGAGCGTCGCAAGGAGCGGGAGGAAGCGGCGGGGACCAAGATGGAAATCGGTTTTGGCAGCCAGATCCGCTCCTACGTCCTCCATCCCTACCAGATGATCAAGGACCACCGGACCAACGTGGAGGTGGGGAACGTGAACAAGGTTCTGGACGGTGACCTCAACGAGTTCATCCGCACTTTCCTGCTCAGCGGAAAAAAGGAGTAGCCGTGGCCCTGCTGGGCATCGACATCGGCGGCACCAAGACCGCGGTCTGCGTTGGCTCGGCCGAAGGGCAGATCTTTGCCTCGCGGCGGATGCCCAGCCTCTCCGGCGATTACCTCGACGACTATTTCAGGGAATTGTCCGACCTCTGCACACTGATCCTCTCCGCGGCGGATCTGGACAGCAACAACCCGCTCACCGCGGTGGGCGTCTCCGCCCCGGGGCCCCTGGACTGCACCCGGGGGGTGCTGCTGGCTCCGCCCAACAACCCCGGCTGGACCGAGGTGCCGGTGGTGGAGCGGCTGGCTCCGCTCTTTGATGCGCCGCTGTTCCTGAACAACGACGCCAACGCCTGTGCCCTGGCCGAGCTCTATTACGGCGAGCACAACCGGGCACGGAACCTGATCTACCTCACCGCCAGCACCGGCATGGGCGCCGGGTTGATCGTCAACGGCAAACTGCTTCAGGGGGTTACCGATCACGGCGGGGAAGTGGGCCACCAGGTGCTCGATCCATCCGGGCCGCCCTGTCCCTGCGGCAAGCGTGGTTGCTGGGAGGTCTATGTGGGCGGAAAAAGCGTGGCCGACCGGGTGCGCGCCGAGATCCTCGACAAGGGGATCGAAACCCGCATCGTCGAGGAAGCCGGCGGCAGCCCCTACCAGATCGATCACCGGGCCATCGCTGCCGCGGCCCGGGGCGGCGATGAATACGCCCTCCGGCAGTGGGACGCCTTCACCGAGCGTCTGGCCCAGGGCGTGGGCAACCTGATCCAGGTCTTCAACCCCGAGGTGATCGTTCTCGGCACCATGGCGGTCAACGAGGGCGATTTCCTGATGGACCCCCTGCGGGAAAAACTGCCGAGATACACCTGGAAGTGGCCCCTCGAAGCCTGCACCATCGTACCCAGCTCCCTGGGTTCGCGGGTCGGTGACCTCTCCGCCCTGGCCGTTGCCCGCGCCGGGCAAGGCGGGTAGCCCACATCCTCATTGACAGAATCAGGGCTGGTTACCCCTGCTGTCCTGCAGATTCCCCCGGGCTTGCCTGGGGGGATTTATGGGACGGCCGTGTGGTGTCGATAAATGGATATAGGCAGGTATTGCTTGACGCACGCCCAAAATGTGAGTGACGATGTTGCCTTAACTATGAGGTGGACCATGAGATTTGCCAACTATCGGTGTTGCTGGGCAGAGGGCAAGATAACAGCCTGGGTGCTGCCGCTCATTCTTCTCGGTTTGCTACTTCCTGGTTGTCACGGCAAGAGTGCGGAGGGCGACAATCCGTCTGGGTGGCCGGAGGGGGCGCGGGGGGCGGTGAGTTTGACGTTTGACGATGCGCGGCCTAGCCAGATGGACGTGGGATTGCCATTGCTGGATGAGTACGGGGTGAAGGCAACGTTTTATGTGTTGCCTCAACGGCTGAACAGACGCCTGCCGGCCTGGAAGGAGGCCCTGGCGAACGGTCATGAGATTGGCAACCATTCTCTGCAGCATCCTTGTTCGGGGAATTACCCCTGGTCGCGTCACAAGGCGCTGGAGGATTTCACGCTGGAACAGATGGCGGAGGAACTCGAAACGGCGAACGATGAAGTCGAGTCGGTGCTGGGGATACGTCCGGTGACGTTTGCCTATCCGTGCGGGCAGACGTTTGTGGGGCGGGGCACGAATGTGGAGAGCTACGTTCCCCTGGTGGCGGAGATGTTTCTGGCCGGGCGCGGGTGGATGGGGGAGGGGCCCAACGATCCGGTTCTTTGCGATCCGGCTTTTTGCGATCCGGCTCAGTTGCTGGCCATGAAGCTGGACGAATTGGATTTCGCCGCGGCCAAGGAGCTCATCGACGCGGCGGTCAAAAATGGGACGTGGCTGATCTTCGCCGGTCACGAAATCGGCGAGGGAGGGATGAAGACGGTCCGCACTGATACGTTGCGGGCTATTTGTGAGTATGCGAGCGACCCGACCAATGGCATCTGGATCGATACGGTAGAGAATGTGTCGCGCCACGTCCGGCGGGTGCAGGCGCAGACAACAACCGCCGGCAAATCAACAGCTAACGATTATCTGCCATAGTCACCGTTTCCTGGTCACCGTGGTAAAACTGAGGTCCCTAGAAATACCCGAGAATGCGTTTCTGATCCTGCCAGGGCAGGGCGAGGATGGAAACCTCCTGGGGGGTGCAGGTGCGGCTCGGTTCGGTGCCCTCGCGGAAGGCCTCGAGGATGATGTCGGTGCATCCGGAACCGGCGGTGGCCCGGAGGCCGGTGTTGCGCTCGATGGGAACGAAGACCACACCGGGGGGAACCTCGAAGCGGCTGCCCTCGGCTGATGCGGGGTCGATGACCGTTTCGAGAAACTGGGTCCAGATGGGCAGGGCGGCCACCGCACCGGCCATCTTTCTCCCCAGGCTCTCGCTGCTCTTATCTGAGTAACCGACCCAGACACCTACGGTGATCTCCGGGGTGAAGCCGACGAACCAGGCGTTGGTGTACTCGTCGGTGGTGCCGGTCTTGCCCCCCTTGGCCCCCGGCACCCGGTTCTTCGCCGCCTGGCCGGTGCCCCGCTGGATCACGCCCTCCAGGGTCGAGGTGACCAGGTAGGCGCTCACCGGGTTGAGCACCTCCCGGGAGGAGGGGTGAAACTCCTGATCCACGTTGCCGCCGGCGTCATCGATCTGGGTGATGTAGTAGGGCTCCACCGCCACGCCGAGGTTGGGGAACACCGCGTAGACCGAGGTGATCTCCATCAGGCTCACCTCGGCCGAGCCGAGAGCCACCGAGAGGTAGGGCGGGATCGTGCTGGTGAAACCCAGCCGCCGGGCATAGTCGGCCAGGACGTCCGGGCCCAGCTTCTGGTTCAGCTTCACCGAGGCGACGTTGATCGAGTCCTCGATGGTTTTCCGCAGGGTGACCAGTCCGCTGTAACCCTTGTAATAGTTCTCCGGGCTGTAGATATCGCCGCTCCAGGGGTCGGGGAACTCGGTTGGTTCGTCAAAGATGGTGTCGGTGAGCGAAAACCCGTTGTCCACTGCCGCGGCCAGCAGGATCGGCTTGAAGGCCGAGCCGGGCTGGCGCTGGGCCTGGACCGCACAGTTGAAGGCGCTGCGTTCGAAACTGTAGCCGCCCACCATGGCCAGCACCTGGCCGGTGGCGTTGTCGATGGCCACCAGCGCCGCTTCCGGGCTGGGCTCCTGTTCCAGTTCCAGCGTAACGGTGGCATTCTCGGTGTCGATGGCCAGGATGCGGAACAGGGTCACGTCACCCGGTTTGAACACTTTTGCCACGCTGCGCCTGGTCCACTTCACGGCCTCACTGCCCGCCTCGCCCCGGTAGGGGCCCACCCGCACGGTGGCCTTCCCGTCCTTCACTTCGAGCACCACCCCCTGGTAGACGTCGCCCTCTTCGATGCCGAAGCGCCAGCCGGGCGAGTCGTAGAGCTCCGGGCTCTCCACTTCCATGTCGAAGGTGTTTTTCTCGATATCGCGAAATCCACGGCGGATCCGCGAGAGTTTCAGCAGGCCGTCACGCACCGCGTCATTGGCCGCCTCCTGCATCCGGGAATCGATGGTGGTGTGGACCCGCAGGCCCCGTTCGAGATAGCTGCCGCCATATTGCCGGATGAGATACTTGCGGATCTCTTCGGTGAAATGGGGTGCCCGGCGGGCGGTGGAGTCGAGCACCTTCAGCTCCAGCGGATGGGCCTTCTGTGCCGCGCACTCCTCCTCATCGATCATATTCTCTTCCAGCATGCGGTCCAGCACCCAGTCGCGGCGTCGCATGGCCCGGTCGGGGTTCTTGATCGGTGAATACGCGGTCGGGCGGCGGGGGATGCCCACCAGCAGGGCCGCCTCGTGGCGTTCCAGTTCCGTCGCCGGCTTGCTGAAGTAGTAGCGCGAGGCCATCTCGATGCCGTACACCGCGTGGTCGAAGCAGACCTGGTTGCAGTAGAGCCCCATGATCTCGTCCTTGGTGTAGTTCCGCTCGATGCGGATGGCCAGTACCGCCTCCTTGATCTTTCGCTCGAAGCTCTTCTCCGGGGTGAGGAAGAGCAGCTTGGCCAGCTGCTGGGTCAGGGTGGAGCCGCCCTCGGCCAGCCGCTGGTGGCGGATGTCCTTGATCACTGCCCGGGCGATGCCGATGGGGTCGATGCCGGTGTGATGGTAGAAGTGCGAGTCCTCGGCGGCCACCACCGCATCCTTGACCACCTGGGGAATGTCTGTGGCGTCGATGTTGATCCGCTTCTCCGAGGCAAACCGGGCCAGGATCACTCCGTCCGAGGAGAGCACGATGGTGGTCAGGCTGGGGGTGTAATCCTCAAGTTCGTAGATCGAGGGCACGTCGAGGATCCGGGAGACAAAGAGCCCGGTGCCCATCCCCACCGTCACCGCGGCGAGGATCAGCAGCGGGATGACCAGCCGGCGCCAGTTGCCCTTGCGGGGACGCGCATTTTTCCGCTTTCCGGCGGTCTTCTTTTCAGTGTTTTTCGGAGCAGCAGTCATCACGTTTCGCTTCCGGACCCTGGCCGGCTTTGTGCTGAGCGGGATTGATCGCAGGGGAATGATAGCAGAGGCCCGGCCGGGGGGTCAAAAACCAGACGATTTTGCTCCCCTGGCAATTTGACTTCCGGTTGCCGGCTCACTAACATTGCTTAACGTCTGTAGCCATATATACACGATTTTCGGCCGGGTTCGTCAGTTCGATGCACGACTCTCTGACCGGCAGCCGGCCAGCCCAGGAAAGGACATCAGCATGTATCAGGACGCGGGCTCGGGTGCGGCGGCACCGAAGAAGAAGGGCGGCTGCCTCAAGTGGGGGGGGATCGGTTGCGCGGTTCTCCTGATTATCGTGATCATCGCCGTCGGTATCGTCTACTCCAAGCGTGGTGCGATCATGGAGTGGTTCGGCGACAAGATGAGTGCGGTCCTGGTCGAGGCCCTGCCCGAAGACTTCCCCGAAGCCGAGGCGCTGGACACCATCGACGCCTTCTGGACCGCGATCAAGGAGGACAAGCTCCAGCCATCCGACATGCAGGAACTGCAGGCCAAGATCCGGGCGGCCGAGTCCGACGGCGACTTCTCCGGGGAGGAGGCCATCGAGCTGATCAGGTTCATGCAGGAGAAAGTTGGCATGGACACCAAGGAGGATCCCTACGCCGGAACGGACCAGCAATACGAGGAAGAGGGCTGGGAGGAGGATGAGCCCGCCGGGACCACCGAGGAGGAAGCCGGGGACGGCACCGAGCTCTGATTCCCGATTGCGATGTACGATTTGATGTGAACCGGGATTCCGGGGGTGGGCCAACCCCCGAGAATCCCGTTTTCTTTCTTGGGCGGGTGCGGGATGGCGGACGAGTTCAAACTGGTCAGTGACTTCGAGCCCCGGGGCGACCAGCCGGAGGCAGTGCGCCAGCTGGTGGCCGGGCTAAAGGCCGGTGAGCGGGAACAGGTGCTGCTGGGGGTCACCGGTTCAGGCAAGACCTTCAGCATAGCCCTGGTCATCGAGGAACTGAACCGCCCGGCGCTGGTCTTCGCCCACAACAAGACCCTGGCCGCCCAGCTCTACCAGGAATTCAAATCCTTCTTTCCCCACAACGCGGTGGAATACTTCGTCAGTTACTACGATTATTACCAGCCGGAAGCCTACATCCCCACCACCGACACCTATATCGAGAAAGAGACCCAGATCAACGAGGAGATCGACCGGATGAGGCTGTCGGCCACCCGGTCGCTCTTCGAGCGCCGCGATGTGATCATCGTGGCCAGTGTCTCCTGTATCTACGGCATCGGCGCCCCGGAGGAGTATTTCTCCCAGACCCTGATTCTCGAACAGGGGGAGAAGATCTCCCGGGAGAAACTGCTGCGGCAGCTGGTGGACATCCAGTACAGCCGCAACGACCTCGATTTCCGGCGGGGCACATTCCGGGTCCGCGGGGACGTGGTGGAGGTCTATCCCTCCTACGAAGAGATGGGTGTACGCATCGAAATGTTCGGCGACGAGGTTGACCGGATCAGCATCATCGACCCGCTGCGCGGTACGGTGGTGCGGGAGAAACGATTCATCCGCATCTTTGCCAAGAGCCACTATGTCACCACCCGGCGCAACATCGAACGGGCGGTGGAAACCATTGGCGAGGAGCTGGGGCCGCGATTGGAGCAACTGAAGGCCGAGGAAAAACTGCTGGAGGCCCAGCGCCTGGAGCAGCGCACCCGCTACGACCTGGAGATGCTGCGCGAGATGAATTTCTGCCAGGGCATCGAGAACTACTCCCGGCACCTCAGCGGCCGGCGGGAAGGCGAACCGCCGCACACCCTGTTCGACTACCTGCCGGACAACGCGCTGCTCGTCGTCGACGAGAGTCACGTCAGCCTGCCCCAGGTCCGGGGGATGTCCGGCGGTGACCGCTCGCGCAAGTCGAACCTGGTGCACTACGGGTTCCGTCTCCCTTCGGCCCTGGACAACCGGCCGCTGAACTTCGAGGAGTTCACCGCCAGACAGCCCCAGACCATCTACGTTTCGGCCACGCCGGCGGCCTACGAGCTGGAGCGCACCGGCGGGGTGGTGGTGGAGCAGATCATCCGCCCCACCGGCCTGATGGACCCTGTAATCGAGGTGCGGCCGGCCCGGGGCCAGGTGGACGACCTCTACGGAGAGATCGTCGGGCGGGTGGAGAAGGGGCACCGTGTACTGGTCACCACCCTGACCAAACGGATGGCCGAGGATCTCACCGACTATTTCGATGAACTGGGCGTACGGGTCCGCTACCTCCACGCCGACGTGGAAACCCTGGAGCGGGTCAAGTTGCTCCGCGAACTGCGGCAGGGCGAATTCGACGTGCTGGTGGGGATCAACCTGCTGCGCGAGGGCCTCGACCTGCCGGAGGTGTCGCTGGTGGCGGTGCTCGACGCGGACAAGGAGGGCTTTCTTCGTTCCGGCGGCTCACTGATTCAGATCGCCGGCCGCGCGGCGCGCAACGTGGAAGGCCTGGTGATCTTCTATGCCGAAAAGGTCACCGACTCCATGCGCCGGGCCATGGACGAGACGACCCGGCGCCGCACCCGGCAGATGGAATACAATGAAGCCAACGGGATCACGCCCAAGTCCATCGTCAAGTCCATCGACACGGTGCTGGGCAGCATCTACGAGGCCGATTACGCCGCGGTGCCCCGGGTCCCTGACCGGAGGAAGAAGTCGGCGGAGGGATCCGGGATCGATCTGCCGGAATACCTGGACGAGAAGAGCCGGCAGGAGCTGACCGGGCAGTTGGAGCGGGAGATGATGCAGGCCGCCGCCGATCTCCAGTTCGAAAAGGCGGCGGAGATCCGCGACCGGATCAAGGCGCTCCGGGAGAGCGCCCTTTTTACCTGAGAGGCGGGGGAACGGTGAACGGCGAAGACTATGTCCTTGGTGAACTGCAGAAACAGCTGGGGTACCGGTTTCGCGACCGCACTCACCTGGAACGTGCCCTGACCCATTCCTCCTGGCGCCACGAAGCACGGTCCCAGGGGGCCGAGGACCCGCTGGATAACGAGCCGCTGGAGTTTCTCGGCGATGCGCTGCTGGGACTGGCCGTGGCCCGGGCCCTGTTCCGGCTGAACCCCGATGCGGAAGAGGGGTTTCTCACCCGGGCCCGCTCAACCCTGGTCTCCACCGGTACCCTTGCCGAGGTGGCCCGCGAACTCTCCCTGGGCCGCTGTCTGCGGCTGGGCCGGGGCGAGGCGGCCAGCGGCGGGGAGGGTAAGGAGACCATCCTGGAGAACACCCTGGAAGCCCTGCTGGCCGGCGTGCTGCTGGACGGCGGTGTGGAAGCGGCCGAGGGCGTGGTGCTGCGGCTTTTTGGTGAACGCCTGGAACGGCTCCACCCCGGGGCGGACCTGACCCGTGACGACAAATCGAAGCTGCAGGAGCTGGTTCAGTCCCGGGGGCTGCCGCCGCCGCTCTACCAGATCCGGGGGGAGAGCGGGCTGGACCACCAGAAACGATTTCAGGTGGCGGTATGCCTTGAGGACCTGGATCTGGCCCTTGCCGAGGGTGGCAGCAAAAAAGAGGCCCAGCAGGCAGCGGCCCGCGCTGCCCTCCGGCGCTTCGCCCCCGGGGGAGTGCCCGACGAGCAGGCGCTGGCCCGGCTGCAGCAGCGGGGGGGAGGAGATGAGAGCCGGTGAACGGTGAACCGGTCAAGTGGGTTGCGGGCCTGATCGCGACCCCGGATGTGGACCTGGCCGTGCTGGGCGGGCCGTTGGCCCGGATCATCGGCCCCGAGGAGCGCCGGTTCGGCCCCTGGCCCTTCAGCGGTACAGACTACTACCGGCCCGAGATGGGGCCGGGGCTGGTGCGCTACTGGCTTTCCGCCATTGGGCTGGGTGATGCCTGCGATCTGGCCCGGATCAAGCGGGAGTGCATGAAACTGGAGGACCGCTTCCGGCGCACCGGGGAAGAGGGCCGCGGTCGGCGGGTGAACATCGATCCCGGCTATCTCACGGCGGCCAAATTTGTTCTGGCCACCCACAAGAACTTCGCTCACCGCCTGGCGGTGGGACAAGGGATTTTTGCCGAATTGACCCTCTGCTTCTCACGCAGCGGGATGGTCCACCACGACTGGACCTACCCCGATATCCGCGGCGGAACGTACGACCAGGCCCTGAGGTCCATTCGGGCCGATTTCATGGCCCAGGCCGCGGCGGCTGAGCACGGTTGATCATCGTTCACTCTTGTTGACTACCCGTGATCGGTGAACTATGATCTTTCCGAGGGTTAAAGGCCCGGACTACCCACATTTCGTGAGAAGCCCGGGTCGATTCATATGGGGCTCCATGGGTGAAGAAACCAGCCAGTCCGTTGATGTGGTTATCGCCAACCAGTTCGAGATGATTGACCTGGTGCAGTCGGTTCTCGACGATATCACCGGGTTGGTGGAGTTCGACGAAGAGACGGTTCACTGGATGGGAATGGCGGTGCGCGAGGCACTGAACAACGCCATCGAACATGGGAACAAGCTCGACCCGGGAAAGCACGTCAGGGTCACCTTCGACCTGCTGCCCGATACGCTGGAAATCAAAATCCGTGATGAAGGGGCCGGCTTTGACACCGCGAGCCTGCCCGATCCCACCGAGCCCGCCAATCTGCTGAAACCGAGCGGGCGCGGGATCTTCTACATGAGAAAATTCATGGACCGGGTGGACTTCAAGACGGGCGAGGGAAAGGGCACCGAGGTGCACCTGGTGAAGAAACTCCCCGCTGCCGGGGACTGACAAGGGTTATTCCGGCCACGGGCCGGGGGCAATTGCCCTGCGGCGGCCGGTGGCTTCACAATGGCGCGGCCAAGCCGCGCCGGACAAGAGGAGAGGGCTGATGAAAACCAGCATCCGAACATCTGGGGATGTGGCTATCCTGGATCTCAAGGGGAAGATCACCATTGGCGAAGGCGATGTGGCGCTCCGTGAGAATATCGAGAAACTGCTCGAGGACGGGAAGAAGCAGATCATTCTCAACCTGGCCAAGGTCAACTACATGGACAGTTCCGGCGTGGGCGAACTGGTGGGGACCTTCACCACGGTGAACAACCGCGGCGGCAAGATGAAGCTGCTCAACCTGACCGAAAAGATCCAGGATCTGCTCCAGATCACCCAGCTGCTCACCGTGTTCGAGTGTTTCAGCGACGAGGCGGAGGCGGTGGCCAGTTTCTCCTGATAGTGACATCATTCACAATATAAAA
>CBESOE010000080.1:0-20230 GCA_965531145.1 uncultured bacterium
GAGTGGGGGCACGGCATCGAGATGAAGTGCCGTCAGGCTCTGAAATGGCTCGACGTCCTGCCCACCATCTACGATCAGTTGGGGATCGACATTCCCGCGGATGCCGCCGGAATGTCGCTGCTGCCGCTGCTAACTGGTGATCGGGAGGAGCGGGGTGGCGGGCCGTTGCTCAGCGAGGGTCTGGAGGTTGGGCACTACTCGGTGATCGAGGATGGCCACAAACTGATCCGGCGCCCGGACCGGGCAGGCTACGAACTCTACGATCTGGAAAAGGATCCGCTGGAGCGGGTGAATCTGGCGGCACGGGAGCAGCAGTTGGTGGCGCGGATGAGCCGGGTAATGCTGCAGCACCACCAGGCCCTGCTGGCCCTGCCGCGCAGCGGACCGCCCAAGGCCCCGCGCCCGGGGGAGCAACTGGACCCACGGACCGTGGAGCGGCTCCGTCAGCTGGGCTACCTGGAAAACCCCTGATTCAGATCTTCAGCCTGCGACGCGGTGATCTCGTGAAAATGGGGACAGTCACCGGGGCGTGACAGTCCCCATTTTATTTCAGATCTTCAGCTGACCCTGCTCGAGGATCACCTTGCCGTCCAGGGTCAGGGTGGGCCGGCGGATCAGGCCGTCCAGATGGAGCGGCACGTCGCAGGTCCCGCCCATGGAGATGTTGTTGCCCACCGCGATGTGCGCGGTGCCGGCCACCTTCTCGTCCTCCAGCAGGTCCCCGCTGATGATTGCCGCGTCGTTGGTCCCCACTCCCAGCTCGGCCACGTTCATCGCCTTCCTGCCGTAGGGCTCGAGCAGCGCTTTCAGTTTGCGCGCTTCGGCGCCGCCGCTGATCCGGGTAACAAAGCCCTCGCTCACCTCGAAACGGATGGGTGTCTTCACCACACCCACCCCGGCCATGGACCCGTCCACCACGAAGGTGCCGTTGGCGGTGCCCTCGTCCGGGGAGAGGTAGGCTTCGCCCGAGGGCAGGTTGCCGAACTCCCCCGGCTTGCGGATCAGGCCGGTGGAGGCGATGGCGTTCATGGTTTTGATCGCCAGCTTGATGTCGGTGCCCGCCGGGGAGGTGAGGTGCGCTTCGCCCGCCCCGTCCAGGGCCGCGGCCACCCGCCGGGTGCGGTCGGCGATGGCCTCGTAGTTGGCGGTGAGGGTGCGGACCATCATCTCCTCGGTGACCCCGGGGAGGGTGGCCACCCTGGTGCCCGCCTCACAGGCGGTGCGCCGGGCGGCGGTGTGGGTCAGCGATTTGGAGGTGGGGCAGACCACCACGTCGGCGGCCTTCATCGCCTCCAGCACCAGGGGGGGCGGTTCGTCGCCGTGGGCCTTGCGCGGCGCCATCTCAATCAGCATCGATTCGGCGCCGAGGATCCGTCCCTCCTCCCAGAAAGCATAGGCGATGCGCCTCAGTGGTTCATCGGTGATCACCAGCAGGCTCTCACCCGGACGGAGGGCGAGGCAGCTTTCCAGCGCGGTACGCGCAGCGTTCTGGAGCGGTGTCATGTCCGGTTCTCCTAATGTTCATGAGAGGTGTTCCCCTCGATAAAAGTAGAAAAATATATATCCACTACCGCCCCGCCGGGGCGGCTCATCAACAATGTATGAAGCTATTATAACAGTTTGTCCGGGCTAACCGGCAAGGGGCCGCCCGCTGTGCTCAGTCCACCGTCAGGGAGAGGTTGCCAGATCCCGTGCCGCCGCATTGACCCGGGCCGCGGGCCGGGGGAAAATGGACCGGCGATCACATTGAAGAGGTGGAGATGGACCTGCAGGATATCCAACGTGCGGTTTTACGAAGGGAGCCCCGCCTGCGCAGCGAGGGAGTGGACCTGGTGAGCGCCGTGCTGGTTCCGCTGGCGCGGCGGGAGGGGGAGTGGCGGCTGATCTTCGAGATCCGCAACCTGCAGTTGAAGCGGCAGCCCGGTGAGATCTGCTTCCCCGGCGGGGCCATCGAACCGGGCGACCCCACCCCGCAGGATGCGGCGGTGCGGGAGTGCTGTGAAGAACTGGGCCTCTCGGCCGAAGAGGTCTCGGTGATCGCTCCGCTGGATCCCTTTGTCAGTGGCTCCCACGTGCTGGTCCACCCCTTCCTCGGGCACCTGGACCGGGACCCTGAGCTCACCCCGGACCCGGACGAGATCGAGGAGCTGCTGGAGGTGCCCCTGGACTTCTTCCTCGCCACTCCGCCGGAGATCCACCAGGTGGAAACGGTGATCCAGCCGCTGCCCGGTTTCCCCCTGGACCGGGTGCCCGAGGTCTACGGATCGGACTGGGGCCGGAAACGGGTTTCGGTCTACTTCTACCAGTTCGGGGAGCACACCATCTGGGGCCTCTCGGCCAGGGTGCTGGTGGACCTGGTGGGACGGATCACCGCTTGAGCAGAGTGGACAGCGACCGGCCCAGTTCACCGATGCTGAACGGTTTGGCCAGCCCGCCGTCAAAACCGAAGGATTTGAAGTCGGAGAGCACCGGGTCGTTGGTGTAGCCGCTGGCGGCGATCACCGGCGTGTCCGGTGCCATGGCTTTCAGCGCCTTGACCGTATCCGCCCCGCCCATGCCGCCGGGAACCACCAGGTCGCAGATCACCGCCCGGAAGGGTTCCTCCTGGTCCATGGCCTGCCGGAACAGGGCCAGTGCCTCCTCGCCGTCGGCGGCCGTTTCCGGCCGGTATCCCAGATCCCCCAGCAGCATCCCGGTGACCCGGCGCACACTCTCCTCGTCGTCCATCAACAGGATGCGCCCGGTGCCCGCCAGCTGTTCCATGCCGTCGCCCAGTGCCGGCTCCAGCTCCAGGTCCGGATCGGCCGGCAGGTAGACGTGGAACAGTGACCCCCGGCCCATCTCCGACTCCGCGGCGATGACCCCCCCGTGCCTGGTGATCACCGACTGGGCCACGGCCAGGCCCAGCCCGCTGCCCCGGCGCTTGGTGGTGTAGTAGGGGTCGAATATCCGGGCGAGGTGTTCGGCCAGAATGCCGGTGCCGTGGTCGCGAACCGTGACCCGCACGTGGGGGCCGGGGGAGAGGGGCAGGGGCGAGCGCTCCTCCACCTTCAGGTTCTCCGCCGACACATCCAGACGGCCGCCGCCGGGCATGGACTGCTCGGCGTTGATGGCCAGGTTGCTGAAGACCTGGCCCACCTGGCCCTCGTCCAGCTCCGCCGGCCAGAGGTCTTCGGGAAAGGTGTACTCGGCCCGCAGCGCGGTGCCGCGCAGGGCGAACTCCATGGCCTGGAGAACCACCCGACGGATCGAGACCGGTTTTTTCACCGGCCGGCCCCCTTTGGCAAAGGTCAGCAGCTGCTGGGTCAGGTTCTTGGCCCGCAGGGAGGCGGCCTCGGCCTCGTCCAGCAGTTCCCGGGCCGGGGAATCGGGTGCGATTTCCCGGCGGGCCAGGGTCAGCGAACCGTAGATGGCCATCAGGAAATTGTTGAAGTCGTGGGCGATGCCGCCGGCGAGGATGCCGATGGACTCCAGCCGGTTGGTCAGCTGGCGTTTCTCCGATTCGCGCAGCGCGTCGGCCATCTGGTTGAACGAGCTGGAGAGCTGCTGGACTTCCTCCACCGAGCCCTCGGGGACCTTGATGCCGAACTCGCCCTCGCTCATGCGGGCGGTGGCCTCACGCAGCTCGTCCAGGGGGGAGAGGATCCGCCTGGTGTAGAGCAGGCCGATGATGGAGAAGGCGATCACCGAGATGATCCCCCCGCCGATGATCCAATTGGTGGCCGACTCCTCCCAGCGGCGCAGGTCTTCCAGCTGGGTCCGGATCCGCTCATTGCCGGTGATGGCCAGCCCGCCCACCAGCTGGTCCAGTTCTCCGGCCAACTCCATTATGCGGTCGGTCTGCCCGGTCAGATCCAGCCCGGGCTCGATCCTTCTGGCAAAGGAGACGTAGAGTATTTTTGCTTCCAGGTCCTGGTGCTTCTCCTTGATCAGTTCCACTGTTGCCAGATCATCAGCTTCCAGATCGAGCTTCTGGTGATCCTCGATCCACCGACGGATCTCCACGCATTCTGCCGAAAACCCGGGGTGGAGTTCGCCGCTGCCCGTGGTTATGGCGGCAAAGGCCCGGGAGAAGTTCTGCACCATGGACAGGGTGATCTTGCTGCCGATGAGCTGTATCTGTTCCTCCCGTTCCAGGGCGTCGATGACGGTGCCGATGTTGCGGGAGAGGTTGAACAGCACGCCGACGACGATGATCAGCGAAAAGGCCGATGCCATGCCCAGCAGCAAAGAAATACGCGTGCGCAGGGTGCCCCTGGTCTGGGGGGTCATGGGGTTCCTCCCTCAGCCGCCGGCTCTTCGGGTGGATCGGGAATCACTTTCCCGTCCCGGATCAGTCCCAGGTGGAGCGGGCGCTCCACCTCCTGATCGGCATTGAAGAGAATCGGTCCGGCCACGCCCGGGAAGGGTGGCCGGTCGCCGGTCAGCCCGGCGAGATAATCCCGGATCTCCTCCCTGGTCCTGGCGCCCTCGAGGACCGCCTGGTGCAGCAGCATCACGGCGTCGTAGGCCAGGGCGGCCTCGTACCCCGGGGGGCGGCCGACCTTTTCCATGAATTGCTCGACGAACTCGGCATTGCCCGGGAAGGAGAACCCGGGGTGGTAGAAGATCGACAGGTGCAGGCCCTCGAACCGTTCGATCATCTTGTCCAGCATGGTCCGGGTGCCCATGCTGTCCGAGGCGAGCATGGGCAGGGTGCTCTGCCGGCGAACCAGCTCTTCCTGGATCCTGCCCGCCTGGGGCGGCTGGCAGAACAGGACCAGCAGGTCGGGCTGCTGTTTGATGATGTGCCTGACGTAGAGCTCGTTTTCATCCGGGGCGTTGAAGCCGGAGCCGAGGAGGGCGGCGAGGGTGATCTCTCCGCCGAGGCTTTCGAACTCCTTGCGGAAGAGCGTGACCAGGCCACGTCCATAGTCGCTGTTCTGGTAGACCACCGCGCAGCTCCGGGCCCCCAGGTGGCTCCAGGCCGTTTCGGCCAGAAAACGGGCCTGGTGGCTGTCGTTGGGGCAGAGGCGGAAAGTCCAGGGGCCGGTGAGGGCCAGCTTGGGGCTGGTGCCGGTGGGGATGATCTGGGGGACGCCGTGCCGGCGGAACATCCGGGCCGCGGCCAGGGAGGCATCACTGCTGGTGAAGCCGATCACCGCCTGGATCCCCGGGTCACGGAGGAAGGCATCGGCGGACCCCACCACCCTTTCCGGGGTCCAGTCTCCGGCAGCGTCGAATACCGCCTCCACCCGCACCGGGCTGCCCGACCGCTCGATGTTTTCGAGGGCGATCTCCAGGGCGATGCGGAAGGCCTGGTCCCCCTGGCAACCCACCCGGAGCACCGGTGGCTCCTCGCGGCAGCCGGGAGTCAGCATCCCGGCCGCCAGGAAAATCAGGATCAAGGCTGAGTGCCACGTGCGGAACCCCACGGTCCCCTCCTTCACTCACCGGGCCGGGTCAGGGCGCGGCAGCCGCCACGGTGCAGCCGTCCACGGCACTGTCCCCGGAGGGGGCGTAGGGCGGCTGGTTGTATGGCGCCGGGGTCACGTCCACGGCGGTGAGGGTAAAGGTATTGATCCCCACCAACGACCCCAGGGCCGGGAAGTTCTGGTTCCAGGCACTGCTGAACTGTTCACCGGCAGCGAGGTTGGTCCAGCCGGCCCGCCAGCTGCCGTAGCTCGCCCCGCCGGCCACGGTGAGATCGATGCGCCCTGCGGCCTGGCGATTCTCGGCCGACATGTTGGACAACTGCGCCGTGAACTGGGAGACAAAGGGCAGTACCCCCATCATCGGCAGACAATCGAGCGCGGCCCCAATGGTCTGCTGCTGTGGCAGGTCGAGGCCGAAGAAGTCGAGATAGCCGGCCATCAGTTCCTGCTTCGTGCTGGGGGACGAACCGTCGGCCAGGCCGCCGAACTCGAAGGAGGCGGCGATGGTGTTGTAGGTGCCCGCCGGGTGAGCGATGGCGCAGCCGTAGCCCACGGTGGTGTTGACCAGCAGTTCGTAGGCCGGCGCGGTTGCACCCAGGCGGTCGATCCAGCTATTTTCCCCGCCATAAGAAAATGACATCCCTCCGGTGAACGTTCCTGCCGCGCCGGTCACCGTGGAGAGGTCGGCGGACCCGTCTCCCTCATCAATGGTGTTGAAGTAGCCGCGCAGGGTGGCGGGGTTGCTGTCGAAGTTCCAGACGTCACCGCCTTCGAGGTAGAGGTTGCCGCCACCGCCCAGGTAGGCCACCAGGCTCGTCTCCTCAGCACTGCCCGAGCTGAACGTGTAGTTGTTGGAGTAGATGCCCACCAGGACGAAGATCGCCTGGTAGCCGCTGAGGTCGCTGCCATGCTGCAGGAGGTCGGTGACCAGTATCGAGTCCCAGCCCAGGGCTGACAGCGCCGACTGCATCGCCGCACCGCTGGACGGTGTGGGGTCCGGCTCCCAGATCAGGATCGAGGGCCAGTCGGCCAGGGACACGTCAACGGTGGTCACTCCGCCCTCGGTCACCGCCACGCCGCTCTCGTGGTGCACCGCGTAGCCGGCCAGCGCATAACGCAGGTCGTAGCTGTCGCCGCCGGGGATGGTCAGGGTGTAGGCGCCGGTGCCGGAGGTGGTGACCGGGCTCACCGGTGTGCCCGGCACGCTCACCTCCACCCCGGCCAGGGGCGAGCCGCCGGAATCGGTGACCATGCCCTGCACCGTGCCGGTGGCGGCGGCCACCAGGGTGAAATCGACGGTGGCCGAACCGTCGGCCGGGACGTTTACCACCTGCTGCTGGGGCAGGTAGCCAAAGCTGGTGACCTGGAGGGTCTGGTCCGTGTCCGGGTCGACGAGGATCGAATAGGAGCCGTCTCCGGGATCGGTGTCGGCGGTGAAGCTGTTCTCCAGCACGACTACCTGGGCGGCCAACGGCTCCAGGGCCGTGTTGCGCACCACGCCCTCCACCTGGCCGTAGCCGGCACTGAGCACTGCGGCCTGGGCGTCGGCGATGCCCCAGCCGTAGTTGTTGTCCGGCGTGGCCGACTGGCTGGCCGTCTGGCGCAGGGCCAGCTGCACCTCGGCCGGCGTCCAGCCGGGGTGGGCCTCGAGGATCAGCGCGGCCACTCCGCCCACCAGTGGCGTGGAGAGGCTGGTGCCGTCCACAGCGGTGTAGGAGGTGGAGCCGTAGGGGCTGGCGCAGTAAGTGGAGACACCCATGGCGCAGACATCGGGCTTGGTCCGGCCATCGTAGGTCGGCCCGGAGGAGCTGAACGACGCCAGCGACCCGGAGCTGCTCACCGCGCCGCAGGAGATCACTCCTTCGCTGTCGGAAGGGGCGATAAGGGCCCCGGCATACTGCCCGTTGTTGCCCATGGCGTTGACCAGTACCACACCCTGGGCCACGACCCAGTTGGCGGCGATGGTGGTGACGCAGGTCTGGCCGTCCATGTCGGCGAAGACATACCAGTCGTCGTAGCCCAGCGAGCTGGAGACCACGTCGGCGCCGTTCAGTTCGGCCCACTCCAAACCCTCAACAAACCAGTCCTCTTCGATGGGCACCTCCTGGGAGGTGTCCTCGGTCTTGGCCAGCAGGAAACTGGCGCCGTAGGCCGGGCCGTACAGGGTTCCCGGCGTGAGGCCGCCGAGAGTGGACCAGGTGTAGGTGCCGTGGTTGTGCTGGGAGGAGGGATCGCTGCCCTCGTTCTGGGTGTTGCTGTCGTCGTTGATGAAGTCCCACTCATCCAGCACGGTGAGACCGGCAAAGGCTTCGTGGGTCTTGTAGAACCCGGTGTCCAGCATGCAGACGATCACCCCGGCACCGCTGAGACCCATGTCGTGCAGCGGTGGCACGTTGATCTGGTTCAGCTGGGAGAAGGAACTGCCGTAGTCCAGCGCCCGGGAGCCGTCCATCCCGGAGGCGGCGGGCGGTTCACCCGGCGTGATCTCACGCCGGGTGAACCCGACCACTTTGTCGATCCCGGTGACGAAGTCGAAGTTTGCGATGCGGCCCAGTTGTTCGCGGCTGGCCTCGACACTGATGGCGTTGAGCAGCCGGCTGTCGGCCCGGTGTTTCGGCCCGAATGCCAGCACCGCCCCGCGGTAGGCCGGGTGCAGCGGGAGATCTCTTTCGTCCACCAGTGAGCCGTCCCGCACCTTGGCCCGCCGGGCCAGGGTCCGTTGGCCCAGTTCAGCCCGGCGTGCTTCCAGCGCTTCGTCCAGAGCATCCGCGCCAAATCCCTTGTCCCTGAAATAGACCCAGGCCTTCACCGTTTCCTGGTCCGGGTGGCTGTCCAGCCAGGCGGCCAGGCGGCTGTCGATCTTGGGTGAATCAGCGGCCCCGGCCGTGGTGGCCGCGCCTGCGGAACAGAGAATGAACAGGGCGAGGAAAATGGACAGACCACGTCTCATCGGTGGAGCCTCCGGGGAAGAGCGGGGAAAACAGGGGCGCTGGAAGGGCGGCCTGCTGCCACACGGGGTTCAGATGATTGAATATAGGTGGAGACAGGGGATATCGTCAAGGAGAACGGGCCGGGCCGTTTGGCCCGTGCCCGCCTCGCCCGACAATTACATGCCGTACAGGTGTTTGGTGTTCACCGGCCGGCCCATTAGCTTGAGGTAGTAGTAGAGCTGGGCCTTGTGCTGCACCAGGTGCTGGACCATGTGCAGCAGGTGTATTCCCAGGGGCAGATCCATCCCCGGGGCCCAGGGTGGTGACATGATTTTCGATTCCAGGTCGTCCTCGCCGGCCTGGGCCACCATCCCCAGGGCCACGACCTTGTCGGCAGCCAGCTTTTCCCTGGCCTGGGCCACGCTTTCCACGGCGGGCATCTTCTCCGCCGGGAGCATCATTTCCTCCATGGGCATGTCCTCCATCTTGACGCCCTCGGGCAGGCCCCAGTCGCCGGTGACGAATCCCTTGCAGCAGGCGCCGCAGGCTATGGTCATGTGCTCCAGCAACTGGCCCATGGTCATCCAGTTCTCGCCGGTGGCCGGCTTCCAGTCCAGTTCGCTCTCCTCCACCATACCGATCAGTTTGTCGGTGGCGGCGTAGCTATCCTCGATGGTTCCATTCAGCAGGTCGGTCCATTTCATGGCATATCTCCTTTACTCATTTCCGGGGGTGCACCAGATTACTTTTTTGTATGTGCCATTCTGACATTGGGGACGTACATAACAATATAACTTTCTTGGCGATTGTCGGTCACTGGGGCAGGTCGCCGTGCTCGAGGCAGTATTCCTTGCGCCGGCACTTCTCGCAGTGGGAGCCGATCCAGAGCGAGTCGAACTGCTCCATGATCGGGGCCAGCAGATCGGGGTCGGTGGTGACGATCCCGCCTTCGAAGTTGCGGCGGTGGGGCCCCTTGGCCCCCATGCCGGCACCGGTGAGGTTGGCGCTGCCGCTGTAGGCGAAGCGGCCGTCCACCACCACCGATTTGAAGTGGATCCGCGGGCAGAGCATCCGCTCCAGCCCCTCGATCAGGTTGGGGTAACGGTCGAAGTCCTCGCGGAAGGCCGGTCCCGGCTCCTTGGCGTGGATCAGCCGCACCACCACCCCCTGGTCGAGAAGGTCGGAGAGGATCTCGAGGAAGGGCACCATCCGTTTGCCCTTTGCCACGTGGAGGTCCTTGAGGTCCGAGGTGCCGATCCAGAGAAACTGCTTTGCCAGGGGCACCTCGGCCAGCAGAACCTCGCGGTAGATCTCTTCATTGGTGATGAAACGGGTCAGGGACATGGGGGCCTCCGGCCCCTATTATGCCAGAAAGCCCCGTTCCGGCAGCAGTGGTTTCCCGCATCACTTCCCTTGAAGCCCGCATGGACCTCACCTATACTTTTTATAGAGGACTAAAACAGCGATCCCCACCACGAGGAGAACCAGGATGAGTGATGCGGAAAAGACGGGCAATGGTCTCTCTTCGGATAGCGACGGCAGCGGAGGCAGCGGCAATCGTTGGGGGGGGAAGGATTCGATCATCGCGGTCCTGGTGATTCTGCTGGTGGTGGTAAGCGCAGGGGCCCTCCGGGGGCAAAGGGGAGCGGGTGCCGGGGGAACGGTTGATGGAGACGGCGAGCCGGTGTCCGTGTTCGACCTGGTGCTCGACCGTGAGAACCGTGCCTTCATCGACGTGCTTTTCGACCGCGCCGTGGGCAGCGGCATGGCCGGCGAGGTGCTGGAAAATCCGCCGGCCACCTGGTTCCCGGCCCTGCCCGGCATCTGGAAGTGGCGGGACACCAACACCCTGCGTTTTGCCCCTTCCGGTGGATTTCAAATGGCCAGTGAATACCGCCTGTCCCTGATCCCCGAGCGGTTGCTGGGCGAGGGCCAGGTGCTGGTGGGCGACCACGAGTTCACCGTGCGCACCGATCAGTTCCTGGTGGAGCAGGTGGAGGTCTATGAAGAGCCGTCGGCGGAGGGGGAGGGGCGGGTGACCCTCCAGGGCAGCATCCGTTTCAACTACGCGGTAAATCCCGAGATGCTGGCCCCGCGGATCAAGCTGCTGGACCCCGAGGCCGGGGAGGTGGAAGTGCTGCTGGTGACCTCCTGGCGCAACGAGGTGATCCGTTTCCGCAGCGCCGAGGTGGTCAAGCAGCGGAAAGAGCGTCGGCTGCAACTGGTGATCGCCGGGGATCTCACCCCATGGAGGGGCAGCGTTTCGCTGGGCCAGGACCACTCCAGTGACATCCCCCTCGGCTCCCGCGATCTGCTCACCGTTCGCCAGGTGACCGCCGAGCCGGGGCTTTCGCGGTCCACCATCAAGATCGTCCTTTCCTCGCCCATGGATGCCGCCGCGGCAAAAAAATATATCTCGCTGGAGGGGGTGGAGGCCTTCCGGGTCACCGCCGACCGCAATCACCTGCTGGTCAGCGGCGCCCTGGAACCGGGCCGGGAGTATGCCCTCTCCATCGACAGCGGGCTGCCGGCCCGGGACGGTGCTGTGCTCCGGGAACCTTACGCCGCCAAGGTGTTCCTCAAGGATCTCGAGCCGAGCATCGCCTTCCGGGACCAGGGGCTCTTTCTTCCCTCCGGCGGACCGGGGAGGGTGGCCCTGGAGACGGTGAACGTGGACCGGCTGGAACTCACTGTGGACCGCATCTACCGCAACAACCTCTTCTTCTTTTTTCAGCAGAACGGCAACGGCTATTTCCAGGGGTATGACAACTACCGCCAGCGGATGAGTGCGGCGGCCGGCGACAGGCTGGTGGAGAAGACCATCGCGGTGGAGCGGCAGCGCAACGCCGCGGTGACCACCACCCTGGCCGTGGAGGAACTGGTGGCGGGGGAGGAACCTGGTCTCTACCGGGTCATGGTCAACCGGCCCGACCACTGGCAGGCCCGGCACCGCTGGCTGCTGGTCACCTCCATCGGGGCGGTGGCCAAACAGGGCCGGGACGGGTTTCTGGTCTGGGCGGTGAACAACCGCACCCTGCGCCCGCTCTCCGGGGCCCGGGTCACCCTGCTCTCGCATCAGAACCAGACCATCGGCAGCGGCCGGACCGACGGCGCCGGGTTCTGGCGCCTGGACTCCTCCGCCGACTTCGAGACCCAGCGGCCCTACATGGTGACCGTGGAGCAGGGGGACGATTTCACCTTCCTGCTCCTGGACCAGATGCGGGTGGACACCGCCGGCCTGGACATCAGCGGGGCTGCCGGTCCCGGTGGCGGCTACACCGCGTTCCTCTATGGCGAGCGTGACATCTACCGGCCCGGGGAAACCCTGCGCGGCGCGGCGCTGGTGCGCGACGGGCGTCTCGACCCGGCGCCCTCCATGCCGGTTTTGCTGCGCCACATCGACCCCGAGGGCACCGAGCTGGAAGAACGGCGGCTGACCCTCGACCGGGCCGGGGCCGCCGAGATCAGTTTCGACCTGCCGCTCTACACCCGCACCGGGCACCACAGCCTCCAGCTGAAGGCCGGTGAAAAAACCATCGGCAGCTATGCCTTCCAGGTGGAGGAGTTCGTCCCGGACCGGATCAAGGTGGCCATCACCGCCGGGACCAGCGCCAGCCCGGGTGACCCGCTGGTGGGCGAGGTGGCCTCCAGCTACCTCTTCGGGCCGCCGGCCGCGGAACTGGCGGTGGAGACCCGGGTCAGGCTGGGAGACACGTCGTTCAGTGCTCCGGGCTATGAGGGCTGGTCCTTCCGCAATGCCGACCGGGAGTTCGACGAGCGGGAGATCTTCTTCGAGGAGGCGGTGCTGGACGGTGAGGGGCGCCACGGTTTTTCGGCGACCCTGCCGCCGGGGTTGGCGGTTCCCTCGTCCCTGGAGGCGGTGATCACCGCCAGGGTGATGGAAGCCGGGGGCCGCGGGGTGGCGGCCCGGCAGCGGGTGACGGTACACCCCTGGCCCTGGTATGTGGGGCTGCATCGACAGGCCGAGGGCTATGCCCGGCCGGGCGAGGAAACGGTCATCGATTACGCCGCGGTGATGCCGGACGGCAGCGCCGCCCAGGCTGGCCCCCTGCGGCTGGAGTTCTATGCCGACCGCTGGCACACGGTGCTGCGGCGCACCTCCTCCGGTACCTACAGCTACCAGACAAGCCGTGAGCCGGAACTGCTGGACCAGCAGATGGTGGACGGGTCGGCGCCGGGCACCGCGGTGTTCACCCCGCCCGATTACGGCAGCCACCGGGTGGTGGTCATCGATGAGAAGACCGGCGCCTCGGCCAGCCTCTCGTTCCACGCCAGCGGCTGGGGCTACGCACCCTGGGCTCTGGAGAATCCCGGACGGGTGGAACTGGAGCTGGACCGCGAGGAGTACCGGGCCGGGCAGAGGGCCACGGTGGAGGTGCGGGCGCCCTTCCCCGGCAAGCTGCTGCTCACCGTGGAGAGTGACCGGCTGCTGGAGACCGTGGTCCGTGAACTGGAGGGCAACACCGCCACCATCGAGCTGCCGGTGCGTGAGGCCTGGCGGCCCAACGTCTATGTCACCGCCACCCTGGTTCGCCGGGCCGGGGACCTGGAGCCGGGGAGCTCCGGACGGGCCTTTGGCGCTGTGCCGCTCTACGTCAACCGCAACGCCAACCGGCTGGCCGTGGACCTGAAATCTCCGGAAACGGTCCGGTCGGGCAGCCGGCTGGACATCGACCTGGAGACGGCCCCCGGCGCCACGGTGACCATCGCCGCGGTGGACGAGGGCATCCTGCAGCTCATCGCCCAGGACACACCGGACCCCTTCAAATTCTTCTACCGCAAGCTGGCCCTCGGCGTACTGAGCTTTGACAGTTTCAGTATGCTGCTGCCCGACCTGCCGGCGGAGACGGCCGCCACCGGTGGCGGCGCCGCGGCGGCCGGTCTGGCCCAGCACGTGCGCACCGCGGGGATTCAGCGGATCAAGCCGGTGACCTACTGGTCGGGCCTGGTGCGGGCGGACAGCAGCGGCAAGGCCCGGGCGTCCTTTGACCTCCCCGGGTTCCAGGGCGGCCTGCGGCTGATGGCGGTGGCCGCCGACGGCCGCCGCTTCGGCTCGGCCCAGCGGATGGTCCGGGTCCGCGACCCGCTGGTGCTCACCCCCACTCTGCCGCGGGTGCTCTCCTTTGGTGAAGAGCTGCAGCTGCCGGTGACCCTGCGCAACGATACCGGTGAGGACGGCGAGTTCACCATCCGCCTCACCGTGGACGGTGCGGCCGGGAGTGGCACGGAGAGCGCTGTCCAGCTGGCCGTGCCCGAAGGCCGGGAGCGCACTGCCTGGTTCGTGGTGACCAGCGGTACCGAAACCGGTGACGCCACGTTCGTCATCACCGCTGAAGGCAACAGTGAACAGGCCCGGGCGGAGGTGGGTGTGCCAGTGCGGCCCGACCTGCCGCCGGTGACCCGGGAGAGTGCCGGTGCGGTGGAACTGGCGGAGATGGAGATCCCCCTGGACAGCGGCGGCGCCATGCGGCCGGAGACGGTGGAGCGAACCCTGCGGGTTGGTTCGCTGCCGCTGGTCCAGTTTTCGGGCAAGCTGGCATCACTGCTGCGCTATCCCTACTTCTGCCTGGAACAGGTGGTCTCCACGGCCTTTCCGCTGATCTATCTGGGCGACCTGGCCCGGGAACTGGAACCGGAACTCTTCGATCCGGAGAAGGGGCATGGCGACCCGGCGCTGATGGTCCGGGACGGCATTCGCCAGGCCGCCCAGCACCAGGTGCCGGGGGGCGGGTTCGCCCTCTGGTCCCGGGCGCGGGTGCCGCATCCCTGGGTCAGCATCTATGCCACGCACTTTCTGGTGGAGGCTTCGGTGGCCGGGTATCCGGTGGACCAGGGGCTGCTCCGCCGGGCCCTGGACCACCTGCAGAACTCGGTGAAGAGCAAGGGCGGCGATACATACGGAACGGTGGAACTGCAGCGGGCGGCCTATGCCCTCTACGTGCTGGCCCGGGCCGGGGAACCTGACCTCGGTTCCATGGACTACCTGCGCGAACGGCAAGCGGAAAGGCTGACCCCCGAATCCAGGGGTCTGCTGGCCGCGGCGTACGCCTCCACCGGCAGCCTCGACGCGGCGCAGGAGCTGGAGACCATGATCGGCGAGATCGACCGGATCGGCCGCCAGACGGGCACAAACTTCGACTCCGCTGTTCGCAACCGGGCGTTGCTGCTGTTGGCCCTGCTGGATGCCGACCCGGAGAATGCCCGCATCCCCGGGCTGGCTGACCGGCTGGCCCGGGACGCCCGCAACGATGACCGGTGGACCACCCAGGAGACCAGTTTTGCCTTGCTGGCCCTGGGCCGCCTGGTCCGGTTGCAATCGGAACGGCCGCCATGGTCGGGCAGTGTCTACTTCGGGGAAGAACTTCTGGGGCAGGTGAGCAGCGACGGCCCATCCCGCTTCACCCTCCCGGCCGGCGACGGGCCGCTCCGCCTGGTGATGGCCGGGGGATTCGAACCGGGAGCGGCCTTTTACAGCTTGCTCACCCGGGGCATTCCCGCCGACGGTTCCTTCCGTCCCGAGACGGCCGGACTGGAACTGGAGCGGACCTTCCACACCCGGTCGGGGAGCGAGCTGGACCCTGGACAGCTGGTCCAGGGGGACCTGGTGGTGATCAAAACCAGGGTGCGCAGTGTCAGCGGGCCGGTGGAGAACGTGGTGCTGGCCAACCTGCTGCCCTCATGTCTCGAGGTGGAGAACCCGCGGCTGGAGAGCACCGAATCGCTGCCCTGGGTCACCGAGGTGGGGCGGACACCGGACCACCTCGACCTGCGGGACGACCGGATCCTCATCTTCACCGATCTGCCGGCCAATGCCTGGCAGACCTATTACACCCTGGCCCGGGCGGTGAGCCCCGGTACTTTCCGGCTGCCGCCGGCCCATGCGGAAGCGATGTACAGCCCGGCCCTCCACGCAACCGGCCAGCGGGGTGAGATGAGAACGGCCCGCCGGGACGGTCCGCCGTGACCACTCCGGTGCGGCGGCGTCTGCTGGCCCTGACCGCCGGCACGCTGGCCCTGCTGCTGCCGCTGCTGTTCTTCCTGCTGGCCGACCGGCTCTTTCCCTTTCCGGCGGAGCTGCTGGAGCGGCCGCCAGCGCTGGTGGTGGAGGACCGGGACGGGCTACCCTTGCGCTTCTTCCTGCCGGCGGATGGCCGCTGGCGGATCCCCGCCACCCTGGACCGTCTTCCCCCGCTGCTGGTGCAGGCGGTGGTGGCCAGCGAGGACCGCTGGTTTCGCTTCCACCCCGGGGTCAACCCCGTGGCCGTGCTGCGGGCGGCCTGGCAGAACCTGCGGCAGGGCCGGGTGGTCTCCGGCGCCTCCACCATCCCGATGCAGATCGCCCGCATGGCCGACCCCGCGCCGCGAACCCTGGGGGCCAAGCTGCGGGAGAGCTTCCGCGCCCTGCAGTTGAACTGGCACCACTCCCGGGAGCGGCAGCTGGAGTTCTACTTCAATCTCGCGCCGTATGGCGGCAACATCGAGGGCGCGGCCGCCGCCGCCTGGTTTTATTTCGGCAAGGCGCCGGCGCGGCTCTCCCTGGGTGAGATCGCGCTGCTCACCGCGCTGCCCCGGGCCCCCAACAGCTATGACCCCACCCGCCATCCGCAGCAGGCGCGGCAGGCCCGGGACGGGGCACTGGACCTGCTGGTCGCCCGGGGGATCGTCAGCGCCGCCGAAGCGGCCGAGGCCCGCCGCCAGCCGTTGCCCCGGCAGCGCCGCGACCCGCCCTTTGCCGCGCCCCACTTTGCCCGCCGGGCCGCTGCCCGTTCCGCCGGGCTTTCCCGGGTGCGCACCACCCTGCACCGGCCGACCCAGGCCCTGGCCGAGGCCCAGGTGGCGAGCCGCATCGGCGCCCTGCGGGACACGGGCATCGACAACGCGGCGGTGGTGGTGCTGGACACCGCTACCCGGGAATTGCGGGCCATGGTGGGCTCGGCCGGGTTTTTCGAGCAGGCGCACCAGGGCCAGGTGAACGGAGCCCTGGCCCGGCGGTCCCCCGGCTCCACGCTCAAGCCCTTCCTCTACGCCATGGCCGTGGACCAGGGGCTGGTGGTGGCGGAGTCGTATCTGCTGGACATCCCCACCGACTTCAGCGGCTACGTGGCCAGCAACTACGACGACCGCTACCGCGGCCGGGTCACCGTTCGCGAGGCCCTCTCCCTCTCGCTCAATGCGTCGGCGGTGCGGCTGCTCGCCCGGGCCGGGCTGGAGCGGTTCCACCATCTGCTGGTCCGTGGCGGGGCGGCACTCCCGCGTCCGCCGCTGGGTTACGGCCTGCCCCTGGTGCTGGGGGCCGGGGAGATGACCCTGCTGGAGATCACCGGGCTTTATGCCGCGCTGGCCGGCGGCGGCACCGGGGGCGAGGTGCACTGGGTGGACGGCGGTGGGGAGGGCGGGGGACCGCGGCTCTTCTCCCGGGAGGCGGCGTGGATGGTGACGTCGATCCTCCTCGACGTCCGGCGCCCCGACCTGCCCGATGCCTGGGCCCTGACCCGCGACGCACCGGCGGTGGCCTGGAAGACCGGGACATCCTACGGCCACCGGGACGCCTGGGCGGTGGGCTTCTCGGGCCGCCACACCGTGGGGGTCTGGGTGGGCAACTTCGACGGGAGACCGGTGACCGGGATCTCGGGCAGCGAACACGCGGCGCCGCTGCTCTTCGACTTATTCCGGGCGCTGGAGCCGGGGGGGAGCGGGCCGCAGGAGCCGCCCGGCCTGGCCCTGGTCCCGGTGTCGGTCTGTGCCCTCAGCCGCCGGCTCCCCGGGCCCTTCTGCCCCGAGCGGATGGAGATCCGCTGCCTGGCCGCCGGGTCCCGCCTGGGCCCCTGCGACCACCACCGCCGGGCCATGCTCGATGCCGAGACCGGGCTGCGGCTCACCGGTGACTGTGTGGGCACCCGGCCCCACCGCTGGGAACTGCTCACCGTCTACCCGGCGGAACTGGTGGCCTGGTGGCGGGCCCGGGGACAGCCGGTGCCCGAGGTGCCGGCGGTCTCGCCGGACTGCAGCGGCGTGGAAGCGGGGGAGGGGCCGGCCATCGTCTCACCCGACGGCAGCACCACCTACCGTCTGCGCCGCGACGCCCCGGCGCGCTACCAGCAGGTGCCGCTGACGGCCCGGGTCTCGCCCGGCACGGAACGGCTCTACTGGTACGAGGACGGCCTGCTGATCGCGGCCGGGCCCCCGGGTGAACAACTCTTCATCTCCCTGAACCGGGGCGAGCACCGGGTGGTGGTCACCGATGACACCGGCCGCTCTGATGGTGTGACCTACCGGGTGGAGTGAACGCAACAACTTGGGGGTCAGGCACCAAAAGTTGCATTTTACAGATCCTGAATAGTCTATAATATCCCTCGGAATTAATGGATGTATCGACTCCGGCGGAACAGTATCCGGACGGCTGACTGCCGTCCCCGTTCTCCGGGTATGTTTGAATGAAAGGAATTGGACCGATGAGCGCACCGAATCAGGAGCAGACCCTGCTCACCCCCTTCGACATGAGCGGTCTGCCGCTAAAAAACCGGGTGGCCCTGGCCCCCATGACCCGGGCCCGTGCCGGCAGCCAGCGCCTGGGCAACCCGGTGATGGCCGAGTACTACACCCAGCGGGCCGATGCCGGCCTGCTGATCACCGAGGCCACCGTTGTCTCCGAACAGGGCATCGGCTGGATCAATTCCCCCGGGATCTACACCGACCAGCAGGGTGAGAGCTGGAAGCAGGTGGTGGACGCGGTCCACGCCAAAGGTGGAACGATCTTTCTCCAGCTCTGGCACTGCGGCCGGGCCTCCCACAGCGCCTTCCACGGCGGCGAGCTGCCAGTGTCCGCCTCGGCGGTGCGGTTGGAGGGCGACGGGGTTCACACGCCGGATGGCAAAAAGGACTACGAGACGCCCCGGGCTCTGGAGCTGGACGAGCTGCCCGGCATCGTCACCGACTATGCCGCTGCCGCCCGGCGGGCCAGGGACGCCGGCTTTGACGGCGTGGAGATCCACGCGGCCAACGGCTACCTGCTGGACCAGTTCCTCCAGTCGAAGACCAACCGGCGGGACGATGCCTACGGCGGCAGCGTGGAAAACCGTTTCCGTCTGCTGCGTGAAGTGGTGGAAGCGATCAGCACCGTCTACCCCGCGTCCCGCGTGGCCGTGCGGTTGTCGCCCAACGGGGTGTTCAACGACATGGGCTCCCCCGACTACCTGGAGACCTTCAGCTATGCCGCCGAGCAGCTCGACGCCTATGGTCTGGCTTACCTGCACGTGATGGACGGCCTGGCCTTCGGGTTCCACGAGCAGGGCGAGCCGATGACCCTCAAGAATTTCCGTGGATGGTTCAGCGGCCCGCTGATGGGCAACTGCGGCTACGACCAGCAGAGCGCCGAGGATGCGGTGGCCAGCGGCGCGGCGGACCTCATCGCCATCGGCCGGCCCTACATCAGCAACCCCGACCTGGTGGAGCGGTTCCGCAACGGCTGGCCCCTGGCCCCGCTGTCCGACCCCACCACCTGGTACTACATGGAAAATCCCGCCGAGGGATACACCGACTTTCCCGTTTACAGTCCCGCCGGTTGAACCGGCGGCGAGGAGACATCATGAGCACGCTGCAGGAAACTCTGGATCGGATCAAGGCCGGCTTCGTCAGCCAGGTCCCCCAGGAAGTGATTCAAGTGATGGCCGGCGCCGAGGAGGAGCTTCGCGCCTCTGGCATCATGTCACGCATTCCCTCCCCGGGGGCCACACTGGAGCCCTTCGAGCTCTTCGACACCGACGGGCAGCAGGTGAGTTCGGCGGACCTCCTCGCCCGGGGGCCGCTGGTGCTCACCGTGTATCGTGGCGCCTGGTGACCATACTGCAACGCGGAGCTGGAAGCTCTGCGAAAAGTCCATGACAACATCCGCGCCCAGGGCGCCGAGCTGGTGGCCATCTCACCGCAGATCCCGGCAAAGAACGCCGAGGTGAAGGCGAAGCACAGCCTCGGTTTCCCGGTGCTCAGCGACCCGGGCCACGGCTGGGCCAGAAAGCTGGGGCTGGTCTACACCTTCCCGCAGGCTCTCCAGGAACTCTACAAAAAGTTCGGGATCCTGCTCCCCGAGTTCAACGGTGACGAGTCCTGGGAACTGCCCCTGCCCGCCCGGTTGGTGGTGGACAGCGAAGGAACCATCCGCAGCATCGACGCCGATGTGGACTACACCCACCGCCCCGAAGCGGAGGCCAGTGTCGAGGTGCTGGCAACCCTGGGGTGATCCCATGACCCGATCACGGACCCGCCGGCCCGGCGGGTCCGTTTTTTCGTACGGCCGCTCCGGTGCTATTCTTGTACACGAACAGGGCTGTGGAAATGCTCCAGCAACAGGAGGGGCGGTTTCCGGCCTACGATTCAAAGCAGGAGAGCTGCGATGCGGAGCAGGCGAGTTCAGTTCGTCCGATTGATGATGGGGACTACCGTCCTTGTTAGCCTGCTCCTCACATCCGGCTGTGCCGGCCGCCACGTTCCCCAACCCGCCGCCGACACCATCCCGCCCAGTGGCCAGGCTTCCTTCGACTTCATGTACAACGGCGCCTCGGTTGACACCACCCCACCCGAGGATCAGGAACTGCGCCCGCCGGTGATCGCCGTGGAACTGGCCCAGCCGGCGTACCCGCCCGGGGCCCTGGCCGCCAATGCCGGACCGTCAACAGTGGCGGTTCGCATCCTGGTGGACACCGAGGGGCAGGTGTCCGAGGTGGCCGACAGCCCGCGCCTGGCCTCCACCCCCGGTCCCTTTGCCGCCGACTTCCGCCTGGCGGTGGATGAGGTGTTGGCGCAGTGGCGCTTCTGGCCCGCCGAGTGGCGGCGTTACGAACCGGGGGAGGACCTGGACGGCGACGGGGT
>CBESOE010000081.1:0-20152 GCA_965531145.1 uncultured bacterium
ACATCGTTCGTACTCCTTTGCCTGGCCGCGCCTAGGGTTTCGGTTCGCCGCAGGGATTGGTGGCCATCCCGGCCTTTTCCTTCCCGCCGCAGGGGTTGCAGGGATTCATCGCCTGCTTCTTTCCGCCGCAGGGGTTCTCAGCCATGGCGCCGGCCGCTGACGATCCCACCACCGACAGTTCAACGGAAACCGTCTCGCCCACCTTGCTGCCGATGACGTCCATCCCCGCCGGGCCGGTGACCCCGAAATCGGCCAGATTCACGTCAAAGGTCGCCCGGGCGGCCAGCAGGTCGCCCGGCTGGCGTTTCTTCGTGGCTTCGCTCTCCTTGAGCCAGGTGATCCGCGCCGGAACGCTGATTCGCTTGCTCTTCCCCTTGAGGCTGAAATCACCCACGGCCACCACGTCAAAGGTTTTGGCCTCGGCGGTGACCTTCAGCGGTTTGACGTTTTTCACCTCGACGATGTTGAAGGTAATGTTCGGGCTGCCCCCGGCATCGAGCCAGGCGGCGCTGGCCAGATGTTCATCACGGAGCGGGATACCGGTGCCGAGACTGGCCACCGGCACGCTCAGCATGCCGCTGCCGCCGGCTTCCGGTTTCGCCGGGTCGAAGAAGAGCTTGCCGCTCACCTGGTTCGAGATGCCGACGATGTCTTCCAGCGGCGCGGTGCTTTTGAAGGTCACCGTGTTGCGGTTCATCGGGTCATCCACCACAAAGGCCATCCCGTGCCCCTTCATCGCCCCTTTCCCGCCACAGGGGTTGCAGGGATTGCTCTGGGCCGGGGCCTCCACCGACAGGGCCAGCACCAGGGCCAGGCCCAGCGCCACGCTTCCAATTGTTTTCAGTGTGCTGTTCATCGTGATGTTCCTTTCACTACTGTTGATATCGTCTCAGGTGTATCGCATTTATCCAGCGTCAGATCAGCCAATAGCCCAGGCCGGCAACGACGATCACAACCATCATTCCGGACATGATCTTTTCGTGGACACACATCCCCTTGCGGGCCGAGCAGGATTTTCCGATCTTGCACATCATTGACATTGGATTGCTCCTCTCCAACCTTGAACATTGTTGAACGGCCCCGTTCACCAGGGCCGCCTTTTTTCGATTCGGTGGTTAGTCGCGGCGAAGGGCGAGTCGTTACAGGCGGATCCGAAAAATGCGGTTGCCGCGTAAAAACAGGGAGGGTAATCGGGATCAGGTGTCAGAAGGCGGGTCGTCGTGTTGCCCCAACGCGCGGGTGATCCGCTCCCGGGCCGCCAGGCTGAGCCGGGCGTCCCCGTCCGCAGAGGACACCGTGTCCCGGGCCAGGTTGCGCATCAACTTCACTTGCCCGGCATTTCGGCGGCACCAGATGCACATCCAGAGGTGCATCCGCATGGCGATCCGCTTCCGGAAGGGAAGGTCTTCGTCCATGGCCCGGGAGGCCAGACTGGACACCTCTTCGCAGGTGGGGAGAAACAGGTTCATCATTCTCATCATCAGTTTCATCATTGCCGCCAGCCTTCAGTTCTTGCGGTCATCACCCACCCAGTTGATCTCCATACAACGCCGGAGAAGTTTTCGTGCCCGGTGCAGCATCACTCTCAGATTGGTCGGAGTGACCGACAAAACGTTACAGACATCACGATATTCGAGAGCCTGGACTTCCCGCAGGCGGTATACCCGGGCCAGACGGCCGTCAAGATTATCCAGACAACTCTGCAGGTGTTCCCAGAACTGCTGCTGCTCCACCGGGTCCGTCACATCCACCGACCAGGCCGCCGGCCGACGGTTGGGCTGCCACTGGCCGGCATCCGGACCGGCAGAGATGAAATCCGCTTCGCCGGTATCGGATACCGCGTCCGGCTCCTCGATGGCCGTTTCCCGTCCGGACCGACGGTAGTGGTCAATGACCTTGTTCTTCAGGATGCCGATCAGCCATGTCCGCTCCGCCGATGCACCACCGAACGAGTCACGCCCGCGAAAGGCGGCCATCATCGTCTCCTGGACCAGGTCCTCGGCCGCCGACCGGTTGCCCACCTGGCGGAGCGCGTAGGCGAACAGGGCATTGCCGTGCAGGTCCACCCACCCTTCCGGGTCGGACAGAGCTGTGGGCGCCGCAGGTGTGTCGGGTCCGGACTCGCTCATCTCGGGCCGCTCACGTCATCCACAGGGAGAAAGCCCCCTGCCGTTCAGGTTTCTTTGGCCTCAGGTGCAACAGATGTGTTGAAAAGTCTAATGACTCCGGAGAAGTTGGTCAAGGAAATCCGGGTATCAGGGATATTGACTCCAGATGTGAAAATCACTATCCTCGTCGGCACTCTGATACCGCACATTCGCGAGAACAACCTTTAAGGAGATTGAGATGAAGAGAACAGCCTTGGTGATGATGCTTTGCCTTTTCTGCAGTGCGGCCCTTCTGCCGGCCCAGACCGTGACCCAGGCCGCCGGTGAAAAAGAAGGTGAGAGAATGGTGGGGCAGCTGGTGGAAGTGCGCTCGATCGTTCAGGCAGTCGACCTCGAAACACGCGAAGTGACGCTCAAGGACGAAGAGGGCGAGGTGTTCACCGTTGTGGCCGACGAGCGGGCACAGAACCTGGACCAGCTGTCCATCGGCGACAAGGTTCTGATCCAGTACTACGAGCAGCTGACCATCGTGCTGGAGAAGGTCGAGGGCGCCATGCCGTCCATGTCGGAGCAGGTGGCCGGCGAGCGGGCGAAAAAGGGTGAAACCCCCGGCGGCATCGAGATGCGTGAAGTGACCATCACCGCCCGCATCGATGCCATCGACATGGAAGCCTCCACCGTGACCCTCACCGGCCCCAAGAGCCGCTCGGTGACCCTGGAAGTCGACCCCGAACGTCTGAAGAACGTCAAGGTGGGCGACATGGTCAGTGCGGTTTACAGCGAAGCCCTGGCCATCTCGGTGGAGAAGGTCGAAGCAGCTCCCACCGACAAGTAGCACTCACCGGCCCGCCGGCACTCAGTAATTCCGCCGGCGGGCCGTGATTATTTCCTGCCACCGGACGACGGTCATCCTCACTGGTCGAGATACCCCAGGGCTCTCAGGTTATCGGCCACATCTTCGTCCAGCGCCCCGGGTGCCAGCGTCTGTCGGTCCCCGCGACCTTCGTTCCACACTCCGCTGTTCAGCAGGTCCCTCAGCATGTCCCGCTGGAAATGCGCGATGCCGGCCAGGTTTATCGACTCGCCCGGATCGGCCGCCAGGTTGTAGAGTTCCTCGCCGCCGTCCTCGTCGACGATGTATTTCCAGCGGCCCGAACGGATGCTCCGGTACTGGTGGGGGTAGACATCCGGGGTCATGGCGTATACCGGGCCCCGCTCACTGGATGTCCGGTGGATCAGGGGCAGCAGGCTCCGGCCCTGGAAGGTCTCGGGCCGGGGAAGGCCGAGGATATCGAGAACGGTGGGGGCAAGGTCGATGAGGCCCACCGGCGTTTCCACCACCCGCGGTTCCCGCTGGTCCGGGAAGCGGATGACCAGCGGCACGCGGAGTTGGCCCTGGTAAGCGAACCAGCCGTGCTCGAAGTAAAAGTCGTGCTCCCCCAGGCCCTCCCCGTGGTCGGCGGTGATCACCACCAGCACATCATCCAGCTTGCCGGCACTCCCCAGGCCATTGATCAGCCGCCGCAGCTGGGCGTCGGTGCCGCGGATCTCCGCATCGTACTGGGCGATGTAGAAATCGGTCTCCTGCCGCCGCGGATGATGGAGGTAGGGCCGCTGCTGATAGAGCGGCACGGCCCCCAGCACAAAGTTCATGTTGAACCCCGCCAGCGGCTCGTACTCCAGCCGCACCTTCCGCGCAGGATCGTATAGCGGATCGTCGAGAAACATCTCGTTGAAGCGGTCCGGCGGCGCATATTTGCCGTGGGGATCGTTGTAGTGCACCCAGACAAAAAAATCGTCGGGCAGCGGGCTCTCGAACCGGCGGAGCACCGTGTCGGTCAGGCCAAAGGCCAGCCAGGGGTGAAAGGTGAACTCGTCGAACCCCTGGGTGATCCCCCGCTCCTCGATGAGATTGCCGTTGCTGCTGAAAGCGATGGTGTGGAACCCCTGGTCACGGAGCAGTTCAGCCAGGGTCACCGCGTCCTGAGCCAGCACGTTGCCGTTGGAAATCACCCCGGTGCCCATGGGATAGCAGGAGGTCATCAGCGAAACCACCGAAGGAAGGGTCTTGGGAATCTGGGCCGAAACGTCGAGAAAGACCGTGCTCTCAGCCGCCAGCTGGTCGAGAAAGGGCGTGGTCTTGCGCTGGTAATCGTGGAAACCGAGGTGGTCCGCCCGCAGGGTGTCGATGGTGATCAGCAGGATTCCAGCCGGCCGGCGCTCCGATATTTTCTCTGTTGACCGGCACTGCATGGAGAGCAGCCCCGCGGTAAACAGCAGGGTGAGCAAGAGAACGGCGAAAGAGGAACGCTTCATCGTTGATGTCCTTCGGGTCGGTGCCGGGAGCCCCTAGCATAATGAAATCAGCCGACCGGGATCAAACAGTGGTCCCCTGCTCCGACATCTTCCCTTGCCAGAATCGAACCAAACTCCCGGGCTTCTCGTTGTTAAAAAGGTAGCGGAGCCAGGGGGCAACGTGCATCCCGTCCGTCCGACATCATTCAGTATCCGCAAGGAGAAAATCCCCATGATCAGGAAGATTGCATTTATCGTGCTACTTGCCGCCATCTCCCTGTATTCGGCATCAGCCCAGGGCGATGACTGCCGCACGGCCCGGGAGGTGATCAAGAAGAATCTCGAAGCCGTCGGCGGCGTCGAACACATCCGGGCCGTGGAGTCCCTGGTGCTCAAGGGGGCCAGCGGCAGCGCCCTGCTCCCCCCCAGCGAGGAAGTGACCCTCTACCTGCTGAAACCGGACCGGCTGAAGCAGGTGGGCGACTTCCGGGTGGTGCTCTGCGACGGCCAGCGGTTCCTCTACAACGACGGCAGCGAGGAGAGCGCGATGACCGGCGGAACCCTCGAGGGGATGCGCTACCGCCTCGGTTTCTACCACAACGCCTTCAGTCTGTTGAAGTGGGAGGCGTACTTCGACACAGCAGAGTTGACGGGGGTCAAGGAATATGGCCTCTCCCGGCACTATGAACTCCGCTTTCCCGGGGCGGAGAACGAACGCGACCTGATGGTCTACGTGGACGCCGAGACCATGCTCCTCGACCGGCTGGTCTACCTCAAAAGCCAGGAAGGGGCCGGACTGCTCAAGGTGGTGAACCAGCTCCGCGACTGGGAGGAGCACGGCGGGCTGATGGTCCCCACCCGGATCGTCTTCGACACCATCGGCTGGGAAACCAGCCCCAGCCACTTCGTGATCAGCGAATTCCTGGTCAACGAACCCGTCGACCCGGCGATTTTCGAGAGTGCGTCCATCGACTTCGGCACGGTGACCGTGGGCCAGGGACGAGTTGAGGGCGAGATCTACGGCGAGATGGACGGCACCCTGCTGACCAACGTGCAGATCGAGGACCTGGCCGAGGCGGGGATCGAGCAACTGGACTGGGTCACTTTCCGCATGGGCGAGGTAGAGATGAAGATGCGTTTCCTCTCCAACATCCAGGCCAGCGCCGAGTGGATCAAGCCGGAGGAGATCTATGTCACCCGCTACCTGATCTCCGGCTTCCCCCGGATCCTGCTCCTCGGCTGGAATATGGACGTGACCCAAAAGATCCCGGGCGAGAAGGGGGACGTGTTCACCATCACCCTGCTGGAAAAGAACGATAACGAGGCCGGCCAATGAGCCACAAGGAGACGAAGATGAGCAGTGAGGAGATCAACCGGAGGTGGTTTTTAAAAGCGGGCGCACTGGGACTGGCCGGGGCCCCCCTCCTGCAGTCCTGCGGCAGCGGGGAGAAGATCACGCCGGTGACCGAAACGGCCGATGCGACCGGTGCGGCAGCCGATGTGCCCCGGATTCAGAAATACAACACCCTGGGCCGTACCGGGTTGCAGGTCTCGGACATCAGCCTCGGCGGGGCCACCGAGGAACCGGTGCTGCGCTACGCCCTGGACCGCGGGATCAACCTCTACGACACCGCCGAGCAGTATCACTCCGGCGAGCACGAGCGCTACATCGGCCAGGCCTTCAAGGGGGCCCTGCGGGACAAGGTGGTGGTGATCACCAAGCACGTCCACGGCCTCTCGGCTCCGATCACCCGCCAGGACGTGATCGAGCGTTTCGACGCCAGCCTGGAACGGATGGGCTTCGAACATGTGGACATCGCCATGCTGCACCACGTGGCCGACCCCGCGGTATTCCAGAACGAAGAGTTGCTGGGCGCCTATGAGACACTGAAGCAGCAGGGCAAGTTCCGCTATTTCGGCTTCTCCACCCACGACGCGGAGAAGGTAATCCCCGGGGCCATCGACTCCGGGCTCTTCGACGTGATGCTGATGATCTACAACTCGATCCAGTATCCGGAGCGCAGCGACCTGATCACCCGGGCCCGGGAGGCCGGGATCGGGGTGATGGCGATGAAGACCATGGCCGGCCGGCAGCAGGACCGGGTGGCCGGCCTGGTCAACGAGAAGACCACCTTTTCCCAGGCGGCGATCAAGTGGGCGCTCAGCGATCCCAGCGTGGACAGCGTGCTGATCTCCATCCGTACCTTCGAGCACGTGGATGAATATTGCCGGGCGTCCGGGCAGACCCTGACTTCGGCCGACAAGGCGGTGCTGGGCAAGTACGAGACCGCGGTGAACAACCAGTTCTGCCGAATCGGCTGCACCACCTGCCAGGCCAGCTGCCCCGAGCAGGTGGCGGTTGGCGACATCATGCGTTTCGGGATGTACTACGAAAACTACGGCAACGAGAAGCAGGCGATCCTCGAATACGCGGCCCTGAATGGCCGCCACAAGGCCCGGGCCTGTCTCTCCTGCACTTCCGGGGCCTGCGAAACGGCCTGCCCGCACAACCTCACCATCAGGGACCGGCTGGTTCGCTACGACGGGATGCTGCGGGTGTAACCGTGGTCGGGTAGAATGGGGGCAGGAGGATCGTCATGGCCAAAGATGCTTACTTTACCCCTGCCCTCTTCACCTGGCTCCGGCAGCTGAAGAAAAACAACAACCGCGAGTGGTTCCAGCAGAACAAGAACCGCTATCTGGAAGTCGTCCGCGATCCGCTGCTCTGTTTCATCGCCGATTTCGGCCCGCGACTGGAAAAGATCAGCCCCCACTTCCTCGCCGATCCGCGGCCCAGCGGCGGTTCCATGTTTCGCATTTATCGCGACACGCGGTTCTCGAAGATCAAGAGCCCGTACAAGACCCATGCCGCAGCACAGTTCCGCCCCCAGTCCGGCAAGGACGTGCACGCACCAGGCTTCTACCTCCACCTGGAGCCCGGGGAGACCTTTGTCGGTGCCGGGATCTGGCATCCCGATTCCAGCGCTCTGGCCGGCATCAGGGAGCTGATCGTCGAGGACCCGGCCGGCTGGAAGAAATCGATCTCCGGCAAAGGGTTCAAAAAAGAATTTGCTCTGGGCGGTGAATCCCTCAAGCGGGCGCCCCGCGGGTTCGACCCCGACCACCCGCTGGTGGAGGACCTCAAGCGGAAGGACTTTGTCGCCTTCACCCGTTTCAGCGAGGAAGCTGCCTGTTCACCCGATTTCCTCACCACCTACACCCGGGCCTGCCGGACGCTGAGCCCCTTTGTCCGCTATCTCACCCGGGCGGTGAACGTCCCCTTCTGAAAACGAGGAGAGACCCATGTCGTACCACGGTTCCCGACGGAGGATTCCTGCCGTCCTCCTGCTGTCCATCCTTGCGCTTACGCCGGGTTGGGCTGGAGAGTCGGTTCCCGGAACCACCTGGGAGGATCGCGAAGCACGGTTCGAGCGGTTTATCACGTTTGGCGAGATGGTAAAGGGAGGGGTGGTCACCCCGAACTGGATGAAGGACGGCAAGCGGTTCTGGCACCCGGCCGGTGAACCGGTGGCTACCCTCTTCCTGGTCACCGATGCCGCCAGTGGTCAGCAGACCGAGCTGTTCCCCATGAACAGGGTCCGCCCCGGCCTGGCCAGGCTGCTCCAGCGGGATGAGATCAAGGCCGGCGTGGCACTGCAGGACCTCCGACTGGAGGAGGACGAATCCGCGGTCACGTTCACCCTGGAGGAGCGGCGTTTTCGCTTCCAGTTGGAGAGCGGGACACTGGAGGAACCAACGGAGCCCCCCGGGGAGGATGCACCGGCAGGAACACCCTCGCCGGACGGCCGCTGGTTCGTGCGGGCCGGGGAGGACGGCCTGTTCATCCGTAAGGCGGAAGCACAGGAATTTACACGCCTCTCCGAAATCGGAGAAGCCGACCTGACCTGGAGCATGGAGGAGGCCCAGTGGTCCGCCGACGGTGACCACTTTATCCTGCCGCTCTACGATGCCCGGGCGGTGCATAAGATGCCGGTGGTCACCTGGCTGCCCGACCAGGAGGAGGTGGAATGGGCACCCTACGCCCACTCCGGCGGGACCAACTACCAGGCCAGCCTGTACCTGGTGGACGCGACATCCGGCACGGTGACGCCCCTGGACACCGGCGAGGAGCCCGATCAGACCATCGTCCTCCTCGGCTGGCGCGAAAGCGGTGAGGAAGCCCTGTTCATGCGACTGGACGGCCGGATGAAGCGCCTGGACCTGATGGCCGTCCAGCGGGACAGCGGCCGGGTGCGCACCATTCTCACCGACCGGCAGGAGACCTTTATCGAAGGTCTGCACCTGTACTATGACGCGCAGTGCTTCCACTTCCCCATTGACCAGGAGCGTTTTCTCTGGCGTTCAGAACGTGACGGCTGGTGCCACCTCTATCTCTACCGCTACGATGGTACGCTGGTCCGCCGGCTGACCTCCGGCAGCTGGCCAGTGCACGAAGTCAAGGCAGTGGACCACGAAGGCGGCTGGATCTACTTCACCGGCCAGGCGGACCTGTCCCGCCCCTGGGACCACCACCTCTACCGTATGGACTTCGAGGGGAAGCAGCTGAAGCAACTGACCCAGGGAGCCGGTCTCCACCGGATGAGCATCAGCCCCGCGTTCACCGGTTTCATCGACAATCACAGCTTCATCGACCGTCCCCCCTCGTCCGAGCTGCGGCGGATGGACGGCACACTGGTGAGGGTTCTGGACCGCGCCGACATCTCCGAGTTGGAAGCGCTGGGATGGAAGCCTCCGGAGGAGTTCACCGTAAAGGGGGCCGACGGCAAATCGGACGTCTACGGCGTACTCTGGAAACCCCATGATTTCGACCCCAGGCAAATCTATCCGGTGATAGAGGTGATCTATGCCGGATCGCAAATGCCGGCGGTGCCCCGACGGTTCGTGCCCCGGGAATTCGGCTATTACGCGCAGCTCCTCGCCCAGCTGAACTTCGTCACAGTGGTGCTGGATTCCCCGGGCATTCCGGGCCGGGGCAAGGCCTATCAGGACGTGGTCTACCGGGCCATCGGCCGCAACGAGATCCCGGACCACGCCGCCGCCCTGCACCGGCTGGCTGAAGACAGGTCCTGGATGGACATGACGCGGGTGGGGGTCCACGGCAAGTCCTGGGGCGGGTATTTCGCCCTGCGCGCCATGCTCCAGGCACCGGAGACCTACCACGTGGGTGTGGCCAGTGCGGTGGCCGCCGACCTGGCCACCACTGCCTGGAGCCCGGTGGTGCCCTACATGGGGACGCCGGAGGAGAATCCTGAGGGCTACGCTTTGGCCTCGTGCCTCGATATGGCGGACAAACTGGAGGGGAAACTGCTGATCAGTATCGCCACCGCCGACCGCAACACCCCTTTTTCCCAGACCATGCGGATGGTGGAAGCACTGATCAAGACGGGCAAGCCCGTGGAGATGATGGTATTTCCCGACCAGCACCACTGGTTGCAGGAAGCAAGCCTCGACTACTTCAATCACATGTTGAAGCGCTATTTTGTCGAGAACCTGAATCCAGCTGGTAGCCGGTGACGGTTTGACGGGCGAGGCACCGGTTGGCTATCCTCAAGAGTCTGCCGGCTGATCGAAGCCACCAGCGAACCCGGTATCCCGAGGAGACCCGATGACCGATAGCAAAACGACCTGGCGCTTCCCCTCTGTCTTCTGGATCGCCAACGGGGCGGAACTCTGCGAGCGGGCGGCGTACTACGGCACGTTTATCGCCATCACGTTATACCTGACCCGTGTCGTGGGCCTGAGCGACGTCCAGGCCGGCATCATCGGCGGCATGTTCGGCGGCTGGATCTACCTTGTTCCCTTCTTCACCGGGGCCATCGCTGACCGCATGGGTTTCCGCAAGGCGCTGATCCTGGCCTTCGCCCTGCTCACCGCGGGCTACAGTTCCCTGGGGATCTTCCACACGTTGTCACCGGTGCTGGTCGGCCTGTCCCTGGTGGTGCTCGGCGGCTCCTTTGTCAAACCGGTGATCACCGGCACCGCGTCGAAAAGCTCCAGTTCGGTGAACCGGGCCCGGGCTTTCAGCATCTTCTACATGGTGGTCAACATTGGCTCGTTCACCGGCAAGACCATCGTCGCCCCGATGCGGATCCAGATGGGGGTGGCCACGGTGCCCTGGTTTTCCGCTGCCGCATCGCTGGTGGCGCTGATCTTCGTCCTCTTCTTCTACCATCCGAAGAAGATCGGCTCCACCCAGGTTACCAGCGCCAGGGAAACCCTCAAGGGCATGTGGATGGCGATGGGGAACATCCGTTTCGACTGCCTGATCCTGATCACCGCCGGATTCTGGGCCATCCAGGGCCAGCTCTATGCGGCGATGCCCAAGTATGTGCTGCGGATGGCCGGCGAAACCTACAAGCCCGAGTGGTATGCCAACGTAAACCCGCTGGTGGTGGTGCTCTTCGTGGTGCTGATCACCCACCTGGTGCGGCGCTGGAAGCCGGAAGCCTCGATCCTGGTGGCCATGGTGCTGATCTGCCTCTCGCCCCTGACCATGGCCGCCTCGCACCTCTTCACCACCAATTTCAACATCCTCGGGATGTCGGTCCACCCGATCACTCTCCTGATGGTGATCGGCATCGCCATCCAGGGGCTGGCCGAGTGCTTTCTCAGCCCCAAGTATCTGGAATATGCGTCAAAACAGGCGCCCAAGGGCATGGAGGGCACGTTCCTCGGCTTTGCGCACATCAACACCTTCTTCGCCTGGATGTTCGGCTTTATCTTCTCGGGCTTCCTGCTCAAGGCGTACTGCCCCGAACCGGGCACCCTCTCCGAAGCGGCGCAACGGGCGCACACACTCTACCTCGCCGGTGAGGGGCCGCTGCCCGAGGCCTATGCCAACGCGCACTACCTCTGGTACGCCTACGTGGGGGTGGGGGTTTTCTCCCTCCTGATGCTGCTGCTCTACATCTTCGTGACGAACAGGATCGACGCCAGGAAGGCAGCTGAGCCACAGGCCGGGTAGTTGATCTGACGTATACAAAAGGCCGGGCTTCGATGGGAGGTCCGGCCTTTTCGTTTCATGGAGTGGAGGCCCAATGGACTGGAAAAAGATGATGTACAACGACAGGTTTCCCAGGTCCAATACCTATGACCCGGAATTTGTCGCTGGAAATCAGATGGGACCAAACGCCCTGTGGCTGATGGAATGGCTAACTGAAAATATCGAGATCAAGGAAAACATGAAGGTTCTGGATCTTGGTTGCGGCCGCGCCATGAGTTCTATTTTCCTGGCAAAAGAATTCGGTGCGGTTTGTGACGCGATCTTCAATGAGAGAGATGGTAGAAAAGAAAAATAGTCGTTTCAGGCAGGGATAAAACGGCGATCGAAGTCCTTCCACACCGGCTCGAAACCGCGGGCGGCGATTGACGCGGCCACAACCTCTGCAGACCGGTCGTCACAGACGTCGAACTGCTCACCGTCATGATCCAGGGGGCTGCTGTATCCCCCCGGACTGGTCTTCGAACCGGCGCTGAAGCGGGTCACCCCCAGGCCGATCATGTTGTCGCGGAAATCGGCCGATTCGCGGGTGGAGAGCACCAGCTCGGCGTCGGGCAGGGTCAACCGCATCACGCAGAGCATCTGCACCATGTGGCCGGGGGTCACCCGGTGCTCGGGGATGATCTCCCGGCAGGCGAAGCCCTGCAGCCGGGGGAAACTGATGGCCACCCGGCTCTTCCAGAAACGCCGGGTGAGGTAGCGGCCATGCATCGCCAGCAGGGCCGCCTCCACCCTCCAGTCGGCCAGGCCCAGCAGGGTCCCGATACCCAGTGAGCGGAACCCGGCATCCCCGCCGGCCTCCATGGCCGCCAGCCTGGCGCCGAAAACCCGCTTTGGCCCGGCCGGGTGATACCGCGGGTAAATCGACGGGTCGTAGACCTCCTGGTAGAGGGTCAGGCCATCCACGCCGGCTTCAGCCAGCCGGCGGTACTGGGGGAGTTTCAGCGGTTGAATCTCGATGGCGATGGAATCGAAGAGTTCTCGCAACCCGCCCACGCAGTCCAGCAGGTAGTCGATGGTCACCGCCCGGGGATCTTCACCGGCCACCAGCAGGATGTGGCGGAACCCTTCCTCGTGCAGGATCCGGGCTTCGGCCTGGACCTGCCCGGCGGTGAGGGTGGTGCGTTCGATATCCAGGGTGCGGGAGAACCCGCAATAGGTGCAGCTGTTGGTGCACTGGTTGGAAAGGTAGAGCGGCGCGTAGAGGTTGATCACCTTGCCGAAACGGCGCTCGGTGATTGCGGCGCTGCGTTGGGCCATCTCCTCCAGCAGCGGTTCGGCGGCCGGTGAGAGCAGGGCTGCCACCTCCCCCTCACCCGGGCGTTCCGCGGCCAGTGCCCGCCGGGCATCATCCCCTGTGGCGGCGTAGATTCTCTCGCGCAGCTCCACGAGATCCAGCGTGGTGAGAAGATCCGCGAAACCCATTACTGACCATCCTTTTCCTCGCGGAGGAAACCGGTGAGCGGGCTGGAGGCACGGGCCAGTTTGCTCTCGCCCCCGGCCCCGGCCTCACGGCCCAACACGGCCGCTTCCACTGCGCCCTTGAATGCCCGGGCCATTTTCACCGGGTCACCGGCAATGGCGATGGCGGTGTTCACCAGCACGGCGTCGGCACCGAGCTCCATGGCTTCGGCGGCGTGGGCCGGAGTACCCAGGCCGGCATCCACCACCACCGGCACCCCGGCCTGCTCGACGATGATCCGTATCTGGTCCCGGGTGCGCACCCCGCGGTTGGAACCGATTGGCGCGGCCAGCGGCATCACCGTGGCGCAGCCGGCATCTTCCAGGCGGCGGGCCAGCACCGGATCGGCGTTGATGTAGGGCAGCACCACAAACCCGTCAGCCACCAGCTTTTCCGCGGCCTTCAGCGTTTCCACCGGGTCGGGCAGCAGGTAGTTGGGGTCCGGGGTCACCTCCAGCTTGAGCCAGTTGGTCCCCGAAGCGGCCCAGGCCATTTTCGCCAGGCGTATGGCCTCCTCGGCATCACGGGCACCCGAGGTATTGGGCAACAAACGGTACTTGCTGAAGTCGAGGGCGGAGAGGGTGGCATCCTCAGGGCTGTTCAAGTCCACCCGGCGCAGGGCCACGGTGACCAGCTCGGTGCCCGAGGCGAGCACCGCCTCGGCCATCACTGCCGGCGAGGGGAACTTCCCGGTGCCGAGAAAGAGACGGGACTGGAGCTCACAGCCGTCGATGACCAGTGGTTTGATTTCTCTCACGGTATCAATGCCCTTTCTCATCCCCCGCCCACGAAGTGGACGATCTCCAGCGTGTCCCCTTCGGTGAACACCACGGTGTTCCAGTCCGTTTCCGGGTCGAGGAATTCGCCATTGTGCTCGATGGCCAGGTTGCGGTCCCCGATCCCGAACTGCTCCAGCAGCACGGAGAGGTGCAGCCCATCCTCCACGTCCCTGGCCGCCCCGTTAATCGTGATCTTCATTCCGCCTCACCGCTGCCACAGGGGTCCTCTCCCAGCAGCAGTCGAAGAATCAGGTTCGCCTGGTGGCCGGCAGCCACCGCCACTCGCGGAGCGAGCAGCCCCTGCCCGGGACCGGCCGACGAAACGTGATCGCCCACCAGGTAGACGTTGTTGAACACCCGGCGAATCCCGATCTCCTGTGACGGCCCGTGACCGGCAATTCCGGAGACGGTGACCAGCGGTGTGCCGGGTAGTTCACTCCTCACCGCCAGGGTCATTTCCCGCTTCATCTCCGGATCGTCGAAACACTCGGCGAGCACCGTGCAGCCGGCAAAAACCTGCGGGAGGTTCTCTCGGGTCAGACGCATCTCCCGGGTCTCCACCGTGACAAACGGGTTCATTCGTCCGAGATTATCTCTCAACGCCTCCACCTTGGGCAAACCGATCTGGTCGACGAAGAATTGCTGGCGGTTGAGGTTGCTCGGCTCCACCAGATCGTAGTCCACCAGCAGCAATGTCCCCACCCCCAACCGGGCCAGTGCCACCGCCACCGCGCTGCCCAGGCCACCGCACCCGGCGATGCCCACCCTGGTGCCCTTGACCGAGCGGAGAATCCCCGGGCCGTGGCGGGCTGTCATCTGGGCTTCCATCTCCACCGGGTCGGGCATCCGGCCCCGTTCGATGAACACCACCTCGTCCCCGTCCTCCAGCGGGCAGTCCCCGCCGGCGGGGAACCCGTTGCGGATGACGATGTCAGCATCCCCGTTCACCAGGTCGCGCAACGCGTGGAGCCAGAGCCCATCGCTCACCTCCATCGGGCGCTCATTGACTTTGATCGTCATTCTGCTGGAATCGGACTTCGAAATACCCCACCTCCACTGGTTGCGGGAGGAATGATCCGCGAGATCAGTCTGATGACCGGTCCAGGGTCTGGCGTACGCGGCGCAGCAACTCAACTCGCTTGTAAGGCTTGCGGAGCAGTTCCATCTCTTCGTGGCGGATGAACCGGGTGTGGATCGCGTCCTGGTTGTAGCCGCTGGAAAAGAGCACCAGAGCACCCGGACGGAATTCCCGAATCTTTTCGAACAGCTCACGGCCATTCATTTTCGGCATCACCACATCGAACAGGCACAGATCGATGTCGTCCCGGTGACGGCTGAACAACTCCAGCGCCTCGACGCCGTCGGCAGCCTGGATCACCGTGTAGCCGGCTGCCTCCAGCACCCGGACGGCATAGGCCCGGACCATCTCCTCGTCCTCGGCAATGAGCACGGTTTCCCTGCCGCCCACAACCGGACCTGTGGGGATTGATCGGATAGCATCCACCTCGGCGTCCACCTGGGGCAGACATATCCGGAAGGTGGTCCCACGATCCGGTTCGCTCTCCACTCCGATGCAGCCGCCATGCTGGGTGACGATGCCATACACCGTGGCCAGGCCCAGACCGGTGCCCTGACCCACCTCCTTGGTGGTGAAAAACGGCTCAAATATCTGCTGCCGGACCATCTCCGTCATCCCCCGACCGGCATCGCTGATCGACAACTGGACGTGCGGATCGGGCAGGCATTCATCGTTGGTGGCGCAGCACTCGCAGTCCCCCGCCGTGTTCCGGGTCTCGATCACGACCCGCCCGCCCTCGGGCATGGCATCCCGGGCGTTGACACAGAGGTTCATCAGCATCTGCTCCATCTGACCCGGGTCAGCGTTGACCACACCGAGCTTGTAACCGGGGTTGAACTCCAGATCGATGTCCTCACCGATTCCCCGCTGGATCAGTTTGAGCAGCCTGGCGATCACGTCATTGAGATCGAGGGCCACCGGGCTGAGCACCTGCTGGCGGCTGAAGGCGAGCAGTTGCGCGGTCAGTTCGGCGGCACGTTCTCCGCCCTTCAACACCTGTTCCAGGCTGGACCTCACCAACTCGTCGTTCTCTCGGTCGGAGAGGGCCAGATCCGCGTGGCCCAGAATGGCCTGGAGAAGGTTATTGAAGTCATGGGCCACACCGCCGGCGAGGAGGCCGATGGCCTCCATCTTCTGCGAGTGGCGCAGTTGATCCTCCAGCTCCTCATGCCCGGCCAGCAGCAGGGCGTTGTCCAGGGCCACCGATGCCTGGTCGGCCAGACCTTCGAGGAGCTGCACATCCCGGTTTTCAAAAGGTCGCCCGTCGATGGTGTCGTGGATTTCGAAGCATCCCAGCAGGTCGCCGGAGCGGCCGATGATCGGCACGTCCACCAGGTGGCGGAACCCGAGGGCTTCCCGCACCTCCTGGATCACGTGGGGGTCCGTGGCGGCATCGTTGGAGAGGTAGGGCTGCCGGGTCTCGATGATATGACCCGGAACCCCCTCACCGGGAGCGAAGCGTAAGGCGATGGACTGGATCGTCCCACCCTCGTTGTATTCGGTGAAGACCATGGCCCCGCCCCGCATCAACCCGGCGGCGCCCGACTCGGCCCCCACCAGGGCCAGGGCAGTGGAGACCAGTTCGCGCATCACCGAGGGAACCACCAGATCGGCATTCAATCTCTTGGCTGCGCCGAGGAGCAGTCCCGTTTGTTCGGTACGCAACTGAACCGCCCGCTGCCGCTGCAGGGCCACATGGAAAAACCAGGCGAGCACGGCCGCCATCAGCAGGCTGGCCACCAGCATGAACTCGTCCACCACCGTCCGGCTGCCGGCCAGCATTGACGGGGACGGCGCCACATTGAGGATCCAGGGTTTGTCCACAACCCGGACCTGGACCTCCGCCCGGGAGGGCCAGTGCCGGTGATCCTCTTTCCCTTTGATGTGCCCGTGTATCGGGCGCCCGTCCTCTCCGTGCAGGCAGTAGCGGAACCGCTCGTGAAATTTTTGCTCAGCCAGGCAGCTGTCCACCAGGGTCTGCACCAGGAACACCCCGTTGACATAGCCTCCGGATTCTCCCGAACTGCCCCGGACAAGGTAGTAGGTGGCGAATCCCTTCTCACCCTGCAACAGGGTAATCACCGGGGTCCTGATGGTCTTGCCGGTATCGTTGGCCCGGGTGATCGCCGGCACCACCCCCTGGTTGTGATGGAAGTGAAGATCCTTGTTCAGCGCCTGCTCATTCCCCTCGGGGGGAACGGTCACCCTGATAACCCACTGGCTGTCGACCCAGTTGAGGGCCTTGAAGCCGGGAAACTCTTCGAGGAATTGCCGTGCTTCGTCGACAAAGGCCTGGTGCTCTCCATCCGTACTGGTGTGCCAGCCACCGGCCAGGTGCTCGACGATGGCCACCCGGGCATCGATCCAGGCCTCCAGCCGGAGACGAACCTGCTCGGCGGTGACCTCGGTCTCCACCCGAATCCTCTTGCTCTCACCTCTATCCAACTGCCACCAGAGGGATATGGCCAGAGTCGCGGCGAGAAGAAAGACGAGGAGCGGCAACACCGTTTCCCGGCCCGGCAGTTTTGGTCTGGCAGTTGGTCTGCTGATGGTCAACCCTCTCTCCGGTGAAAGCACTACTCGGTGAGTTTATCAGCCACTTCTCGCGCCTCGTCCGGGGAAATCTTCACGGCCGACCACTCACCGTATTCGGGCCGGCCGGTGCCGATGAGCTTCGATTTCCAGGTGCCGCTGATCTCGCCCTTGTCCCGGTCGTAGGTGCCGTTGATCCAGATATCGTTGCCATACTGGGAATCGATCCGGCTCAGTTTCACATCATCATTGACCAGTGAACCGCCAAGGGTGCCCTGGGCCCCGGTGCTCATGCGGTAGGTTCCATTTATCACCGTGCCGTTCATGGTCAACTTCATCAGGCCATAGGCACCGGTAAACGCATTACTCGCATCGATCTCCCAGACACCGTCCAGACGTTCGGTCTGGACCAGCGTATGGTCTCCCAGCAATTCGATTTCCTGCCCCAGGTGATCCAGCCGGTCCAGGTGCTCGTAAATGTTGGTCCGCACCTCGGACGATGCCCGAAGCCGCTCCATCGCCGTTTCCCGGGCAACGTTCAGGTCCCCTTCGAGCGATCGGAGATCCGACACGGGAACCTGCTCATCGAACAGGGCCTGATCCATTTGCTCGACGAATTCCAGCAGACGCTGAAGTGCCTGGCGGTCCAGATCGCGGGCCCGTGCGTAGCGCTCACTCTCCCGCTCCAGCATACTGTTTTCAAGATGAAAGGACGACTGGAGCGAGTCCAGCGACTGGCCGGCAACGGGCAGCGCCATACCGCAGACGAGCAGGATGACGACAAATCCAATCCTCTGGTTTAGCGTGATCATCTGAAACTCCCTTTCTGTACTGGTTTTATGCCGATCTTGTGTGTGGCCCCCGCAACCCGAGTCTATTCGGATTTTCGGTGCATAATGAGGATAGAAATCAGGTAGGCCACCACCACGCCCACGTAAAACTGCCCCATCACGCTCTGGAGGATAGCCAGCCGCGAGGCCAATGGCAGCTGCGGAGTGATGTCGCCATACCCCAGGCCGGCCTGGGTGACAAAACTGAAATAGACGAACGGGGTCGTCTGCTCCGCACCGAACAGGGGGCTTGCCGGACCGAAGGAACCGGGGACCAAATGGTCGAGCATCCCGTAGACAATCGCCCAGGTCAGACCGATCATCAGATAGAGGCTAAGCGTTCCCAGGATTTCGTTGGTCGTGATCCTGCGGGCCAGGATCAGCGACCGAAGAATAAGGTAGCTGCAATAGATAAGCGCCACGATGAGCAGCAGCTGGAGCAGGATGCTGAAAGGCCCCGTGGTGAACGATTTCCACCACTTGAGGCCGGAGAACAAGAATGTTCCCACGATTTGCAGGACCGCCGGAAGCCCCACTACCACCACGGCCACCTGGGTCCGTCGCCGCCGGCCGTCGAGCAGCAGGGCCGAAACAGCCATGGCGCCCAGAAAGATGGCCCAGGTCAGATCCGCCCGGGTGAATGGCTCGAGAATGATGATCCCCACCAGGACGGCCAGCATAGCGGAATGCCGCAGCGTGTGGTGATCCGGATCCCGTAAATCTGTAGGTCGGGCTAACAGGCGCACACTCATCCTCCCGGCTCGTTATTAACTGATTTACTGCAGTTTGACCTTCATCAGTCTCAGGGGCTTGACGGCGTAACTGACGATTTCGAGGCCCTCCTCGGTGACCGTGATCCGTGCCGCGGCATAGAGTTCACCCACGCCTTCGCCGTTCTCATCCAGCGTCACCTCAACGAAACCGAAGGGGTAGTCCTCCAACCGCAGCTTGTTCACTGCCTCGAAGAAGGTGATCGGCCGGTTGAGCAGCAGGCGGACCACCCGGCCCTTGCCGGTTTCCGCAGCCAGGGACCGGGCCACCACCACGTTGTGCGCCAGTTCGTTGTCGACGCTGAGATACCCCTTTTTGTCCATGGTGCGCAGCTCTTCGTAGAGCGCCTTGTTTCCCTGCTGGACCAATACCTGGACCAGATGGATGATGTCCTCGTCGGTTGACCAGGCGTCGATCTGCATTTTCACCCGGGCGGACGATTTGCCGGGGACCGTGCCCATGGAGTCCACCACCCGTGCCGTCAGTCGAACACTCTCACCCTCTTCATCAGCGGCCACCGCCGGTGTCACACAGAGGGCGGCGACCAGGAGGACCATCAATACTGCCATTAATTTGTTCATCGTCGTTTCTCCCGGGCAGCGCCACCATCAGGGCCGGGCCACCATTTGCACAATCATTTTTCACCAGGATAATTTACTAATGATAAAGGACGGTATATGGGGAGTCAACGAAAGCCTGTTCAGGAAGTTGGCCCTGCTCCGGCACCCCGCAACACCGGAAATCCGGTTGCCCGCTCACCGCGATGAAACTATACTATATAGAGATAGTGTTCATATTAACGCTCGCTGGCGAGCGGGGCACTACTCTCGACGTCTCGACCGTAACCAAAATCATCGAGCACCGCCGGGTGAGAGATCCGAATGGGGTATCTCCGGTTCTGATCCTGGTTCCCGGCGTGCCGGCCACCGGATCAAAGATCATGCGTCACCGGTTCCTCTCCGGTCTGATCATGCTCTCCGCCCTGTTCCTCCTTCCGGGCGCCGGGCCCTCCTTTGCCGACTCCCCCTGGGCCATGCACGTCATTGACGGCAGTCTCACCGGCGCTGACGGGGTCAAGGATGTCAACGGTGACGGCTACCCCGATATCGTCAGTGGCTTCGAGGAGGGGAATGAGGTCCGGGCCTATCTCCACCCGACGTATGCCCAGGTTTCTTCACCCTGGCCCGCGGTCACCGTGGGCCAGGTGAACGGCGCCGAGGCCGCGGTGGGCTGGCTGGAAAACCCCGGCCGACAAGACGAGTTGTGGATCGACCAC
>CBESOE010000082.1:0-19838 GCA_965531145.1 uncultured bacterium
GGGTATTGGTCTGGATGTCGGTGCTCCCCCCGCCACTGCTCACTGCCGCCTTCCTGGCGGTGTCCATTCTGGTGCTCCTCGGCTTGATCCGGTTGTTGGGGCCGGTGAAGAGCACCGAGCCGGGTCCGAGGCCGGCGCCGGGGGTACGGGCGCTGTTTGCCGCCGCACTGGCCTGCCTTGCCTTCCTGGTGGTGAGGAATGCCCTGTTCACTTTCCAGCCCCAGGGGCGAATGTTTTTCCCCCTCCTGCCCCTGGCGGCGCCGCTGGCCGCAGCGGGCCTGCAGCGGGTCGGGTTCAGAATCCCCAGCCGCTTTCCCCTGTTCGTGTCGGTCTTCATGCTCGGCGCTTCGCTCTACGGCCTGCTGAGCATGATTCTGCCCTCATACCCACCCCAGCGGGCGCCAATCAAATTCACCCTTCCCGCCGAATCGGCTATACTGTATGGCCTGTATGGGGCAGGGTTCGAGGTGGACGAACATGCCGGGCAATCCACCGTGGCCCGCTTGAAACAGACGGGGGCCCTGCGGCTGCACAATCCGGGCACCCGGGGGGTCGAGACGACGCTCCGGTTTTCCGCTACGGCGGATAGATCGCCGCAACAGCTGGAGATATGGGACCGGCAGAAACCGGTGGGCCTTTTCGATCTGGAGAGCGGTCAGCGGTTCTTCCGGCTGGACCGGCTGGACCTGCCCCCGGGTGAGACGATACTCTTTTTCCACCTCCCGGAGGACGGTGACCGGAGCGGTTGCCAGTTGAGCGGGTTGACCATCGACCCCATCGACCGATAGTACCGGCGAACCCGGTTTGGCGTTGAAAGGACCAGGCAGATGGGAAGTGACAACAAGGACTTTGTCTTCCGCTTCAAGCTCGAAGAAGATGCCCCCGACGGAACCGTATACGACGATCCGCTCACCGAACTGGTGCGCAGCCAGCTGGAAGCCCTGCTCGAAGTGGTTGTGCTGACCCGCGGTGACAAAGAAATCCGCGGAGTGGACGGTTTCAGATTCATGAAACACCTCGACCGCCCGTATCGCATTTATCCCGAAAAACAGGACTGAGCCCTTGACGCTCCACAACGACGGGATGCCGTTGATGGATTCGAACAGCCACAATCCGCTGCCTGCTGAAGATGCGGCGGCCGCTTTGCAGACACTGCTCTCGGTCACCCTGAACAACCTCACCCGGGTGCTCGACCTGGAGTGCAACGGCCGGCCGCTGGATACCGGCAATAGCGTGTACAGCAGCGGGCCGGCCAACGGGAACGGGTCGGGCGAAGCGGTGAAGACACCCCGACGCTACTACTACCCCCTGCAGCACTTTCGCGCCGAAGAACCACGGGCACTGCTGCTGGACCGCCTGCTGAAAAGCTGTCTCCGGCTGGGCCGGGTTCACGAAGAGGGGAGCGAGGGTCAGGTGACCGCCTGGTCACTGCGCGACCTCGAGCACTGGCTGGTGGAAGAGGACACCGACCCGGGACAGACACTGGGCAACATCTCCTGGTACTGCAAGGTCAAATGCAAGTTCTGTTACCAGATCGGCCACCCGCCCGAGCTGCAGTCGCCCCGCTACACCACGCCGCGGGAAGAGATCGAAACCAAGATCCGCTACTATCGCCCGGAGCGGAAACAGCGCCTGTTCCATGCCACCAACTACGATACCAACGAGATCCTGACCTACCCCGGGGTCATCGATCTGATGCGGCTCCTGCGGGAGAAAACCGACAAGCCGTTTTACAACATCACCACCAACGGGGTGCCGCTCACCGCAAAGATGATTCGCGACCTCAAGCCGCTGCTCCCCTTCGAACTGGGGATCTCGATCAACTCCACCAATCCGGCGCTGCGCAAGAAACTGATGCGGGACAAACAGCCCGAGGTGGCCATCGACAGCATGAACCGGCTCCGCGAGGAAAACATCCCCTTCCTGGCCAGCATCGTGGCCTGGCCCGAATTCACCCTCGAAGACCTGGAGCAGACCATCCGCGACCTGGACCGCATCCCACCGGCGGAAATCCGGGTCTGTCTACCGGGATACAGCAAACACTTCTCGGCCGAACCACTTTTCGACCGCGACGAGATCTGGCAGGGGATCGTCAACCTGGTGCGCCGGTTGCGCGACGAACTCACCGTGCCGATCATCCCCCTGCCCTCGGTTTACGAGGAACACCTCCACGACGAGTATCACAACCTGCCCTATGTCCAGGGCGTGGTGCCCGGTTCGCCGGCGATGAAGGCCGGTGTGCGCCGCGGCGACGTGCTGGTCAGCGCCAACAACGTCCGCTTGCCCAACCGGCCGGCGGCCCGTTTCGCCATGACCAAAATGCACGAGGACGGCGCGACCCTGGTCTGGCTCAAGGTGCTGCGCAATGGCGAGGAGACCGACCTGGTGCTCAAGGAAGGCGCCGACGGGGACTTCGAGTTCCCCTACACCAGGCAGCTGGCCTCGCTGCACCGCATGCCCTACGGCCTGCTCCTGCCCCAGGGACTGGGTCACGAAGTAACGGGGCAGATCCGGCACCTGGCGGCCCGGCAGCAGGCGAAACGCGTCCTGATCCTCACCTCCACCCTGATGCGCGGGCCGATGCAGCTGCTACTGGCCGAAACCGGCGGTGTCGAGGGAGCGGAAGTGGAGTGGGCCATCCCCCGAAACGACTATCTTGGATCGAACATCTTCATGGGCGACCTGCTCACCGTCCAGGACTACGTCGAGTTCCTCCGTGAACACCAGGCCGCGGGCAACCCTCGCCCCGACCTCGTATTGATTCCCAGTTCCGCTTTCTCAACCTGGCGCCGCGATATCACCGGCCGCACCTTTTACGAGATCGGCCGGCTCACCGGCCTGCCGGTGGAGCTGATGCAGGTGACGCGGATCTGGGCCTAGACAGCCGAGCCGGAGCCAGATGAACCACGTCCACCAGGACCGCCGCCGGGCACTGATCATTGCCGCCGCCTGTCTGGCCGCCGCACTGCTCATCGGCCTCGCCTACCCCCTGGCGATCCCGCCGGTGCTTGCCGGTGACGGCTCGGAATACCTTCTGATGCTCCAGGCCTGGTTTGATCATGCCTCCCCCGACCTGCGCCCGGCCGACATCGAGGCCATGGACCTGGTGGTCCCCAGCGAGCGGCCCTTCTCCCGGCTGGTGGACCCCTGGGCGGGGTTTGTGCAGGCCCGCAACGGCCGCTGGTACAGCATGCATTTCTGGCTCTACCCGCTGCTCGGGGTTCCGGCCAAACTCATCTTCCGCATCGCCGGTGCCGGCGAGTTCGCGGCCCTGCAGTCGGCCAATGTGTTCTGTTTCATCCTGGCGGTCTGCTTCGCCTTTTTCAACGGCAGCAGGGAGCGCTCGAGACGTCTGCTCTTCATCGCCCTGGCGGCGGTGGGGCCGGTGATCTGGCTCCTGCGCTGGCCCCACCCGGAGGTGTTCACCTGGTGCTGCGCCATGGTCTCGCTGACACTGCTGGGCCGGAAACGCCATGGCCTTGCCGCGGCCGCCGCAGCGGTGGGTTCCCTGCAAAACCCGCCACTGATCCTGCTGGCCCTGCTGCCGCTGGCCATCACCGCCTCACGCCGCCAGGGCCGACAGGCGCTGAATGCGGCGGCCGGACTGTTGCCGGCCCTGATCGCTCCGTTCTTCTACCTCTATCACTACGGGGTTTCCAGCTTGATCGCCGACTCCGGGGGGGTGGACTTTCTGTTGATCTCGCCCATGCGCACACTCAGTTTCTTCGCCGACCTCAACCAGGGGATGCTGCCCTATGTGCCGCTGCTCCTGCTGCTCGGCATCGCCGGTGCCGTCACCGCACTGGTCCGGCGCCGCTGGGACGCTGTGGGTCTCGCCGCGGTGATCGCCGGCATCATCCTGCTCATCCAATCCGCCCCGAACTGGAACAACGGCACGGCCGGCATGCTGCGCTACGCCGTCTGGATGACCCCACTCTTTGCCTGGCTTGCCGCCGAACAGCTGACCATCAGCAGATGGCCTCTACGGGCCCTGGTGGTTGCCGGTCTGCTCCTCCAGGCCGTGCTGGTCTTCCGAGCCGGGGAGACAACCTATGTCCATCCGTCGCCCCTTGCCGCCTGGGCCATGGACCGCTTCCCCACCCTGGTGCACCCCGAACCGGAAATCTTCACCGAGCGGCAGGTGGGCCGGGACGGTGACTGGGACACCCGGCTGCCGGTAGGCTTCATTGGCGCGGACGGCTCCATGGTGAAGATCCTGGCCGAGGTAAAGTCCCTGGAGCAGATCGCCCGGCGGTTCGGCCTGGATCAGGGTGAGATCCCGGGGCTGGTCCACCGTCTGGACCACCCCTATTTCGACGTGCTCTACCTCCACCCGCCGCGTGGCTTGATCAAGGTGGTGGAGCCGGTGGACTGGGGTGAGCAAGCCTTGCAGACCGGCCTTCGCTGGGACCTGGTGGACCTGCCGGGAGCCATCCTCCACCCCGAAGCACGGTTCCGCCTCGAAGTGGTCAACAGTGCCCGTTACCGCTTCTGGGGGGAATCCTCCGGGGCCAGGTTCCCCCTCACCTTTATCTGCCGCATCTTCGAGGACGGTGAAGAACTCAGCTTCTTCCCGGTGCATGCCCCGCTCGATATCGCCCCCGGCGAAACCGTGCTCCTGCCGGTGCGGGTCACACTGCCCCGGCGCCCGGGCAGGTTCCGCGTCGAGTTGCAGGCAGCACTGAGATCGCTGGTCTGGGATGAGCGGCGGGCCGGTTTCAGCGTGGAAGTGCTGGGTGTGGACGATAGAAGTTACCTGGCACGGGTGGTCCGGAACGAGACGGAAAGCCACCCTCGTCAAGACCCGGCCGGATCGTAACCGGTCGGCCCGAGTCCCGGGATGCCCCCCACCGTAGAGGACCGGAACCCGGTTCCCGCACTGATACCGGCCGCTGGCCGGCGAAGCTGAGCCACAGACCCGGCGAATAAACCGGCGAGCGAACGGACGTGGCGCTACGGTAGCGTCACGTCCCGTTCTCCCCATCCCCGGTGGCGACACCGGGAACCGGTGGTGCGGCCAGGGCCGGGGTCACCAGCTCACGGACCAGGCACTCGCTGGCCTTTACCGCCCCGGCAGCGTTGAGATGGCCGAAATCAAAGAAGTCGGCACTGGTCAGGCCGAGCCGCCCGTCGTCCAGGTCGAGGAACGGAATCCCCTCCCGCCGGGCGATCCGCTCAACATATTCGAGGAACCGGGCATATTCCCCGGGCCGGTACAGGGCGCGGCGATACTCCGGAGTCACCGGCGGATTGAACAGCGCCAGGCCCACACCCTGGTTGCGGGTCAGCCGGATGATCTCCTCCAGCCCCTCCGCCGCCGCCCCGCCGATGGCAAAGCGATGCATGAACCGGCGGCGCCCCTTGTCGCTCATGCGGCGAAGCAGGCCCCGTTGCTCAGCCGGACGCAGCTTGTCCAGCCCCTCCATGCCTCGCGTGACCATCGGGCCATAGTGCCCGCCCCTCAATCTCCTGATCGAGTCCAACTGGCGTTGCAGGCCACCGCGGAAAAGAACGCACCAGGCCCGGAGGTAGAGTGAGGTCAATCCCCGGAATGCACCCTGCCCCGCAGCTCGCCACTGCGCCGCGCTCCGCAGCCGCGGAACAGCGCGAACCAGGTCTCCCGGGGACGCGTAGTGACGGAGCACGTCCGTGAATCCCCCATGGTTGGCATTGAGCATTCCCGGGGTGACTTCCAGAACCACCAGTCGCGGACAGCCATTGCTCTCCAGGACGTCCCGCAGCACGATTGCCTGGGTCTGGGCGCTCACTCCCATCTGGCCGAGACAGAAGCTGTTCGACTGATCCGCTCCCACCACGGCCTGAATCACCGCCCGGTTGACCTTTGACGTACCGAGGAAAAGGACGTCCGGCGACAGGCCGTCCCTTTGGTAAACATAGATCTTCTGTGCCTGGTTGTTCACAAAGGGCTGCCAGTAACCCAGCCCCAGCCACTGGGCCAGACCGTTGGCCAGCAGGACCAGGCCGAGGAACCCGCCGCAGCGGAGCAGCCACCTTGTTGACGATCGCCGGGCCATGGTCACTCCTCAGAACTGGAAGTAGTAATACGGATCGGCCGCCCCCCCCACGGTGACCAGCAGGCCGATCACCAGGGCAGCCACCGCTCCCTGGGCCAGGGGCGGCAGTTTGACGAACAATTCTTCAGCCCCACGCTTCCAACGCTCGGGAGCGAAGTGCAGCAAAATAGCCAGGAGCAGCAGGGGCAGAACGGCCGGGCCCCAGCGCGGGCCGGCCGCTGTCATCCAGGACCCACACACAATGTTCCGGACTGTCTGCAGATCAGGGGCACGGAAGAACAGCGCCGCCACAGCGGTGAGGTTGAAGACGAAGAACACTCTGGCCGCAGCGCCGAATAGTGAGGCCTCTCCCCCACCCTGGCCAAACATCAGCTTCCGCACCCGGGCCAGGCACATCAGAACTCCGTAGTAGAGCCCCCAGACCACAAATGTCCAGCTGGCCCCGTGCCACAGCCCCACCAGCCCCATCACGAGCAGCAGGTTGACCAACGTGTGCATCTCGCCCTTCCGGGTCCCGCCCAGGGGGAAGAAGAGATAGTCGCGAAACCATGCCCCCAGGGTGATGTGCCAGCGTTTCCAGTAATCGGCGATACTCCGCGCCTTGTATGGTGACCGGAAGTTTTCCGGCAGTTCGTAGCCCAGCAGGCGCCCGCACCCGATGGCGATGTCCGAATAACCAGAGAAGTCGTTGTATATCTGAAATTTAAATGCGTAGACCGCCAGCAGCCCCCACACCGCACCATACCCGGCCGGCCCGGCGAAGACCGGGTCGACCATGAACCGGCCCAACAGGTCAGCGATAAAGACCTTCTTGGTCAACCCCTTCAGGACCCGGTAGAGCCCCGACCCGGTGCGCCGCTCCGAAGCCGCGGGACGCCGGTCCAGCTGGGGCAGAAACTGCCGGGCCCTCACAATGGGGCCGGCCACCAGTTGCGGAAAGAATGAGACAAAGAGCGCGAACTCCACAAAGCTGCGCCGCGGCTCCAGTTGGCCGCGATAGATGTCGATGGTGTAGCTCATCGACTGAAAGGTGTAGAAGGAGATCCCCACCGGCAGCAGCAGGTCGAGCATCGGTAGCGAGGGATGAAGACCCACCGTTCCCAGCAGGGTGGCCAGGTTCCGGACAAAAAACCCGTAATACTTGAAAACACCCAGCACTCCCAGGTTGGCGGCGATGCTGGCCCCCAGCAGTAATTTGCGCCGCCGGGGATCGGTGGACCGGTGGATGGCCGCCCCGATGAGAAAGTCGAGCAGCGTGGAGAAGAGGATCAGTCCGAGGTAGCGCACGCTCCAGGCGGCGTAGAAGATGGCGGATGCCGCCAGCAGCATCAGGTGCCGGGCACGGCGATGCCGGGCCAGGATGGCGGACAACGCCAGCACCAGAAGTAGAAAAATACCGAATTGTGCCGAATGAAATAGCATGCCGCCACCCGGGAGTTTTCAGGGTGCGGTCAGTATACATCAGCGGGAAAACGGCCGGCCGGGACTACTGGTTCCCGTTCAGCGCCTCACGTTTCTTGCGGGTGATGGTCTGCAAAAGCTGGTATTCGTCGCGCAGCCGGCGGGCCTTGCCCAGGCTTTCCATGATCTGGGCAGCGGAGAAGTTCTCCAGCTCGCAGACCGGCAGGTCGCCGGAAGCGAAATCCTCCCAGTTCTCGGTGAGCATACGCAGTCCCAGCTTCTCCCGGTTCTCGTAGATGTGGGTACCGGGATAGGGGTAGAAGATGGAAATGTCGAGGCCGTCGTGGAGGTCCTTTTCCCAGAGGGTGCGCATGGCCTTGAGCGAGATGTCGAACTCGGCGGGGTCCTCCCCGGGGTGGCCGACGATCCAGAGGGTGTGGACACCGAAACCGTAGTCCTTGGCCATGCGGCAGGCCTCCAGGGCCTTGTCCCAGGAGGTGCGCTTGTTCATCATTTCCAGCACCTTGGGTGAGGCGCTCTCGATGCCGAAAGAGACCGACTTGATCTTGCCCGTGCTACGCAGCGACTCGAACAGTTCGGGGTAGACATGGTCGGTGCGCAGGTGGACATAGGTCTCGAGGTTCAGTTCCAGGTCGCGCAGGCCGGCACAGATGTCGGTGCAATATTGCTTGCGGGAGTTGAACAGGCTGTCCTGGAAGGCCACCACCTGGTCCTGGTAGTTTTCGGAGATGAACCGCAGCTCGGCCAGTATGTCTTCCACCCGCCGGCCGCGGGTTTTCCGACCCCAGAACACGCCCTCGGCACAGAAGTGGCAGTTGAAGGGACAGCCGCGGGTGAAGACCATGGGAATCCAGGAGCGGTTGACGAAGTCGTGGGGCAGCATGGTGTAGTCGGGCACCGGCAGTTCGCTGAGGTCGCCGAAGGGCCGGGTCGGGTTCTGCACCGCCTCACCCTCAGCCCCCCGCCAGGTGATGCCGGCAATGCTCGAGAAATCCCGCGAACCGTCGAGCGCGGTCATCACCTCGCTCATGGTCCACTCGCCCTCCTTGCGCACCACCATGTCCAGACCCGGCCCCTCCGCCAGGCTTTGCCGGTCGTAGAAGCTGACATGGGGGCCGCCCACCACGGTGAGCGCTTCGGGGTCCACGCTCTTCACGTGCTCCATCACCTCGAGGGCCATGGGGTATTCCGCAGAGAAAACGGTGGCACCCACCAGCTGGGGCTGGTGCTGCTCCATCAACCGGGTCACCGCTTTTTTCACTGCATCCATCAGCACCGTGCGGTGCGGCGCCAGCGGGACGTCGTATTCCTCGAGCACGGTGAAGTCCAGCGGAACCACTTCGCACTGGTGGCCCTGCCGCCGGAGATGGGTGGCAATGGAGAGCGGTCCCTGGGGGATGCAGAAGCGTCCCCGCTGGACACCAAAGAGCGGCATTTGCAGTAGTAAGGCCCTGGCCAAGACAATTCCTCCCGCTGTGACGTCAAAAAACCCCGGCGCAACTTCAGCCGGGGCATAGAATTTATATTATAACATGACAGCCAATTGTCATTGTGAGCCCCTGACCCGCTCCTCGCGATGACAGAACGGGTGGGGTCATGTGCGGTGGCTGCTACCAGTGCCCACGGGTAACAGGTTTTGAGCGATTCGAACAAAAAGGACCGCGGCAAAGCCCCAGGCAAAAGGCAACCAGAGCGGGATATTTAAAAAACTGGGCGATGCGTAAGTCCAGATGCCCAGCCTGGTGGCAATGATTTCCGTGGAGGGGCCCAGAACAGCTCCAACCAGGTAGACGGTGAGATCACCCGTGCTCCTCCAGAAACAGTATCTGATGAGAAACAGGCCAACGATGGCGCCCGTGGCGAGAAGATTGTTCTTCCAGGTCAGAACGAGCAGCAGGACGGCCACGGCAAATATGAAGAGATCTCTGCCCGCATCAAGATGGCTCTTTTTCATTGTCTCCGTTCATCCTTGCAGATATGAAGCGGCCCATCTGTCGAGGATCTCGACATACGGCCGAATGCTCGCCCCCCGGTGAAACTCATTGGGACCGTGGGGGTTCATACCCACCTGCCCGAAGATTACGGCATGACCTTCACCGCGCCGGGGCAGGTCCCCATCAACCGAGTGCTGCCAGGCCACGAGGTTTCCCCCGTCGTTGCCGTGCAATTGTACCAGATCCGGAGACGGCTCTCCGGTCACCGCTTCGTACGCCGCGAGCAACCGCGCCAGATCGTCCTGTTCGGGGGGGGGCAGCGCCATCTTCCCCGGGGCAGGCTCAGCCGCTCTCACTGTCATTGCGAGGAGCAGGCGCAGCCGGCGAAAGCAGCAATCTCATTGAGCTCAATACCGTTGCAAGAGAGATTGCTTCGCTACGCTCGCAATGACAGAACGCCCGCAGTGACACCCGATCAGTGGACTACAGCATTTGGTTCTCGATCAGATCGGTGACCTCGGTGACGAATTCCGTGTAGACATCACCGGTTCCCGGGCCATTGAACCCGGTGTGGAGTTTGAGCAGGGTTCCCTGCCGGTCAAAGAACAGGGTGGTGGGGAAGGACATAATGTGATTGAGCATTGGTAATGATTTCACGGCCTCGCCCTTGTCCTTTGTGCCGGCAACCAGAATCTCGTAGCGTACGTTCAAATCCTGTCTGAATCGCTCGATGTATTCCACGGCCTGCTCGAACTCCGCCGTGGGTTCGAAGGCCAGGGCAACGATTTCCAGGCCATCGGCATGATACCTGTCGTAGAGTTCATTCAGCAGAACGGTCTCGTCCATACAGTTGGGGCACCAGGTCCCGGTGATCTGAACGATGGTGGGTTTCCCCCGGAAGTCGTCAAAATCAACCGTCTCGCCACTTGTATTGGGAAAAGAGAACGAGAACCGCTCCCCTTCCGTGATGATCGTGAGGGAATCCGGGTCAGGGAGTTCGAAGTCCTCATCTTTGACCGCGGTCCAGGGTTCCAGCCAGTGCTTGCCCGAGTAAAAGGACCCTCGAAGAGTGTCCTCTTCCAATCTTGCCGTGAACAGGAAGGCATGAGCCCCGTCAAAACAGGAAAGACGCAGCTCATCACCATCAAGGCCTCCCTGCATGAAGCGGTAATCTCCGGTGGTGGTGCGGAACGTACCGGTCACCTCAGAGCCACTCTGGGTGAACAAACCCTGGGCAATGGATTCGTCCTCGGTGCCTTCAGAGAAGATCACTTTCCAGCTTCCCGAAACATCGGCTGTTGAAGCACCGGCAATTCTCTCCGTGCCCCGCACCAGCCGCACTGGAATCGTGTAGTCATCACCCCGTGCGTAGTTGTGCCACTGCCCCGCAAAGCCCTCATCCGCCATCTCGAGAACAAACCTGTTGTTGAAGGCCGGCATGCGGAAGGTGAGTGATTTCCCGTCGAAAAGGACCTCCACCGCCTCGATGGTCTCCATCCCGTTGATCACGAAGACCCTGTCGCCGTCGATCCTTGCGTTCACCGGCAGATCGATGCCCTCACCGATCCGGAAGGTGAGGATGTAGTCGCCATCACCGGGCATACTCGCGCCTGTATGCGAGGTGATGTCTGTTCCGCACCCCGCTAGCACAAAAACGGTTAGGACACTCAGAAGCTCCAAGGACCTCATGATCTCTCCTTCAGGCATTGTCCGCATGACCATATAATCGACAATTTTTATTGACTATCACTCTTGCCAGCCATATGCTTACTCTAACATCGATTAAAATCATGAGGGATCTGTCGATCAGATGCGCTTCAGCAGAAAGAGGCATGCGGTTCCCTCCCCCATAGAAGGAGTACCGCCATGCCACGCCAGAGATATCTTTGCACTTTGATTTTCGCCCTGGCCCTTACCGCCACCGTCGGCTGGACCAGTCCTGCACCAGCGCAAACCGTAACCCTGAGCACCTTCAACCCCTCCGAGATCGGCGATCTTTGCGGCATCGGCTTTGATGCCGCCGGGGGCACCGTCTGGGTCTACAGCTGCTCCAACCCGGACATCCACAGCTACACCACCGACGGTACTTTCCTCACCGCGATCCCGCGGCCAGGCGAGTCCGCCAACGATGTCGACCTTGAGATCGCGCCTGAAGCGCTTACCTTGGGCACCACTGCGGTTCCTGCGGGAACGCTCCTGCTCATTAACGGCGAGGCCGGAACGGCCGATATCTACGCGGTTGATACGGACACAGGTGATGTCATCGCCAGCCTCGACACTGCCTTCGGTATAAGTCACGTGGTTGGAGGCGCTTACCACCCGATACGCGACACGTTCTTCCTGGTCCAGGACAACGTGCCTGGGGTGGACGATGAGAACCGGGTCGCGGAAATTGATCCGGTCAACGGTGCTGTTCTCGGCACATTCCAGGTCACGGATTACTTCTCAGTGTTCTACGGTGATATCGAGGTATCAGCTTCAACGGGCAACCTCTTCCTGGTCAGCAGCGTCGAATCGAGTATCGGAGAGTTCACGCCAACAGGTGAATTCGTGCAGGTTCACGACCTCCCCACTGGTGTCACTTCACTCTCCGGCATCGCGCTCGACTGCTCGGAGAACGAAGCATGGGTCTCGGGTACGGGCGGAGTCGTCTGGCGGCTCGGTGGCGTGGCGTGCAGCAGTTCTCTCGTCGGGGCGAGCCTTGTGTGTGTGCCCGAGGCTGGGACAGTCCCTTTCACAACGCAACTGACCATTGTGCTTGAAAACCTGAACAGCGGGATGACTCGCCGCATTGCCGGGCATATCGACGTCACGGTCGCGGCAGGAACCCACTACACGAACTGGCGGTCCGGCTATAGCAACATTGAAGCAGGCGGGAACTACACGACCGCGTTTCCCGTGACGCTCCCGGCAGTGGGAACACTGATCGGTGACAACCACTTCGTACTGGAGGTCGAGGATGTGACACCGCCCCCGTACAATCAACCGCCTTTCTCGCCAGCGGGTGATACCGATACCGGCTCCTGCACGGTGACGGCCTCAGGACCGTGAGCTGAGCCGCGGACCGGCAACAGAACCACTCGTCCGGGCATTTCACCGCTGCACGAAACAGGGTGAACATCGAGGAATTCCGCTTGATAACCGGTGGTTACTTCTGCACCAGGAAGGGGCCGATGGCCAGGGCGTCCATGCCGGTGCCGAAGAAGGTGCGCACCGCTTCGCGGGGGGTGGTGACGATGGGTTCGCCCTTGACGTTGAACGATGTGTTGAGGATCACCGGCACCCCGGTGAGCTTCTCGAATTCGCCGATCAGCCGGTGGTAGAGCGGGTTGGCCGCACGGGAAACGGTGTGCACCCGGGCGGTGCCGTCCACGTGGGTCACCGCCGGGAGTTGATCGCGGAGATTCTCCGGAACGTCGAAGACCAGGATCATGTGCGGCGAGCGGGAGCAGCCGCTGAACCACTGGCCGGCTTTCTCCTCCAGCACGCTGGGGGCGAAGGGCCGGAACTCCTCCCGCCGTTTAACACAGGCGTTAACCAGGTCCTGCATCTCCGTGCGTCGCGGGTCGGCGATGATCGAGCGGTTGCCCAGGGCCCGCGGCCCGAACTCGGCCCCGCCCTGGAACCAGCCCACCACTTTCCCCTGTTCCAATAACGAGGCCACTGTCGCGGGCAGGTCGTCGGGACGGGTGAAGGAGATCTTGTCCCCGCGCAGTTCCTCCTCCACCGCCGCCTCGTCAAAGGCCGGGCCAAGGTAGAGGTGCGGCATCTCGAACAGCGGGCGCCGGTTCCCCAGCACCACCCGGTCCACGTGCCAGGCCGCGCCGAGGGAAGTGCCGGCATCGTGGGGAGCCGGCATGGGGTACATTTCACGGTAGCCGGCTTCGCGCAGCAGGCGGCCGTTCATCACGCAGTTGAGGCCCACACCGCCGGAGATCACCAGGCGGGTTTCGCCGGTCTCCTCCCGCAACTCCCGGGCCAGCTGGAGCACCGCTTCCTCCAGCGCCTTCTGGGCACTGTGCGCAATGTCGGCATGGTGCTGTTCGATCTCCCCGTCCGTTTCCCTTGCCGGCCCCAGGGCCCGAACCAGGGCCTCGCCGAAGTAGCGTTTGCGGTTTCCGGTCTGGTAGGTGAAATACCCGGTGTCCACTTTGAGCATGCCCTCGGGATCGACGCTGATCAGTTTGCGGAACAGGTCAAGATGGGTTGGCTTACCGTAGGAGGCCAGCCCCATCACCTTGTATTCATCGTTGTCCGGGCGAAAGCCGAGGTAGTCGGTCACCGCACTGTAGAAAAATCCCGGGGAGTGGGGAAAACGCATCCGGCGAAGGATGCGGTAGCCATCCGGGTCGTAGGTGCCGGCGGTGCCGGTATCCCGCTCCCCCACCCCGTCGAGGGTCAGCAGGGCGGTCGATTCGAAACCCGAAGCAAAGAATCCGGCGGCGGCGTGGGCCGGGTGGTGCTCGACAAAGTGGAAGGTGGCACCGCCCAGTTCATGACCCAGCAGTTCGCGGACCATGGAGGGGATCGACCGCATCTTGGCCCCGGCCCAGAGCTGGCTGCCCCAGAATCCGAGGCCGCTCAGCCCACCGCCGGTGAGCAGGTGGCGCGGCCAGTAGGTCAGGTTTTCGCGGAAGACCAGGCCGGGCAGCATGTAGAAGGCCACGTGGTCCAGCTGCTCCGCTTCGATCCCCGTTGCGGCCAGACAATGGCGGATGGCCCCGCCGGGAAAGGCGCCGTCATGCTTGACCCGGGAGAGACGCTCCTCCTCAACCGCGGCCACCGGCACGCCGTCCACCAGCAGCGATGCCGATGCGTCGTGCTTGAAGCAGTTGATGCCGAGGATCGTCTCCACCAGGTTATTCTCCGGCCGGCGGGCCCCAGATCAGCTGGAGCGCCTTTTTCGAGCGAGCCCTCTTCTCCGCCCCCCAGGGAATGGAGAACATGCGGGCGATCCAGAGCAGGCTGATTCCTGCCCGGAAGGCCGGCAGCGAGAGCGGCCCCTCGTGTTTTCGCAGAAACCGCAGTTTGCCCGGAATATAGCGCAGGATCAAGTCCTGGTGGCCGCCTGCCGGGCCGGCGGCCAGGCCGCCGCCCACGTGCACCGCCTTGGCCCCCGGGAAAAGACGCAGGTCCCAGCCCCGGTCGCGGAAGCGACGGGCCAGGTCTGTCTCCTCGTGAAAGGTGCCGTAGCCCTCGTCAAAGAGGCCGGTCTCTTCCAGCGCCTCCCGCCGCACCAGCCAGACCGCACCCACGATCCAGTCGGCGCTGCGCTCCTCACGATGCGGATCGAACACGGCCACCCGCTTCGATCGGGCCCGGCCCTCCAACAGGTGCTCCAGGGCCAGATTCCGGGGTGTGGGATCGTCGCGCATGGACGGCTGCAGCGTACCGTCGGGATTGAGCAGCCGCGGCGCCGCCACCGCCGTCTGCGGACAGCGCTCCAGCCCTTCCATGAGCAGCTGGAGCGACTCCGGTTCCATCTGGGCATCCGGGTTGAAGAGCAGCGCGTCCCGCCCCTGTTCCAGTGCCCGGCTCATCCCCTGGTTGGCCGCCGGGGCATAACCGACGTTCGTCCGGTTCACCTCGTGGGAAAACCAGGGCTCACCGCCGTATTGCTCAACCAGCTCTTCCCGGCTGCCGTCACTGGAAGCGTTGTCCACCAGGTGGACCGGCAGGGGAACCTGCCGGCGGCAGCGAACCAGGCTGGCCAGAGCCTGCTCCGCCAGTTCGCCCCCGTTCCAGTTGACCACCACGGCCAGCGGAAGCTGTTTCGCACCTTTTTCCACGCCTGATTCTCCCCCGCCCGGCACGGGCCGAAGCAGCCCCTGGGGACCGGGCGGCGCGGGCGTATTGTAGGAGGCCCGCCGGAGAAGCGTCAAGGAGGGACATAGGGAACCGCAAAGAGCGCCGAACTGAAAAGAGGCCGTTCTCGTATGACTGTATGGCCGGATCGGGAGGTTAGATACCCGACCGAATGAGGGGGGAATCCAATTCAAACCTTTTGTTTACCGCAAGCATCAACAGAACGGGGTTGCCCGGTTTTGAGACGGGCTCCTGCGACGCACTTATGAAACGTGACCGGATCAGACGGTAGATCAGAGAGGGGGCGGACAATGGGGAGGGTGGTCAAATTCCTGCTGGTGTTCATCGTTCTCGCGGCCGTGGTGGTGGGCGCCTACGCTGTCTACCAGAACCGCGAACCTGAAGACCAGGGCTTCACCATGGTGGAGGTGACCCGCGGCGACATCACCGAAAAGGCAGTGGCCGTGGGCCAGATCGAGCCGCGCCAGCGGTTCCACATCAAATCCAAGATCTCGGGCATCGTCAGACGCTGCGCCGTGGAGGTGGGCGACCAGGTCCGCCCCGGAGACCCGCTGATCGAAATCACACCCGACCCCACCCCCCTGGAACGGCTGGAGGCCGAGCGGCGGGTGGAATCAGCCGAATCGGCATACAAACGCGCGGAGGCGGACTACACCCGCTCCCAGGAGCTGGTGAGCAAGGGGGTGGAGTCGCGCAACACCCTCGATGCCATGATTGAAGCCTACGAGCTGGCCGGAATCGAGCTGGAGCGGGCCAAAGACAACCTGCAGCTTCTGGAGGACGGCCGTATCGACGGCCGCGGGGCGGTGATGGAATCGATCATCCGCGCACCGGCCGCCGGCATCGTCCTCCAGCGACTGGTCAACAACGGCGACCCGGTGGTGCCGCTGACCAGCTACCAGGAGGGCACCGAACTGGCCACCCTGGCCGACATGAGCGACCTGATGTTCAAAGGCACGGTGGACGAGATCGACGTGGGCAAACTCACCGTGGGCATGCCGGCCCGGCTGAAAATCGGGGCCCTGCCCGACCAGGTGGTCACCGGCCGGCTGAGCCGTATCGCCCCCCAGGCCGTGGAGGAGGACAACGCCAAGCTCTTCGAGGTGGAGATCGAGCTGGATCCCACGGACGGGGTGCTGCTCCGTGCCGGGTACTCGGCCAACGCCGACCTGGTGATCCGGGAGAAAACCGGCATCCTGCTGATCCCCGAGCGACTGGTGATCTTCGAGGAAGAGGGGGCAAAGAGATATGTCGAACTGCCGGGTGAGGGGCTCGAGGCAAAACCACGCAAGGTGGAGATTGATACCGGGCTCTCCGACGGACTGAACATCGAAGTCACCGACGGGCTGAGCGAAGGGGACCAACTGGTCCAGCGCCCGCCGCGGGAGATATCCGGGTAAGGGGACCACCGGAAGATGATCAACACCCTCCGCCAGCTTGTCCGGGACACGCGCAGCCAGAAGCTGCGCACCCTGCTGACCCTCTTCGGCATCACCTGGGGCACCGCCGCGGTGAGCCTGCTGCTCGCCTTTGGTGAGGGGTTCCACCAGCACATGGCCAATGAATCGGTGGGCATGGGCAACGCGGTGGTGATTGGCTGGCCATCGCGGACCTCCATTCCCTTTGAGGGCCTGGGCAAGGGGCGCCGGATCGTTCTCTATCACAGCGACATCGAACTGCTGCGCCGCAAGGCCTGGGGCCTCGGCGCCATCTCGGCCGAGTACACCGACAGCTTCAAACTGCAGTACGGGCCCACGGTGCTCTCCATACCGGTTTCAGGCGTGGAGCCCGAGTTCAGGGAGATGCGCAACCTGATCCCCGACGTGGGCGGCCGGTTCATCAACCGCATCGACATGGAAAAACGGCGGCGGGTGATCTTCCTCGGCACCGACCTGGCCGAAAACGTGTTCGGCGAGACGCCACCGGTGGGCCAGACGGTCCAGCTGGACGGCTCGCCCTTCCTGGTGGTGGGGGTGCTGAAGGAGAAGAACCAGAACTCCAACTACGGCGGCCCGGACACCAACCGGGCCTTCATCCCCGGCCCGGCCTTCAGGGCGCTCACCGGGCAGGAGTATATCGACAACTTCGTCTTCAACGCCGCCGATGTGAACCGGACCGGGGAACTGACCGAGGAAATACGGTCGATTCTGGCCGCGAAGCACCGCTTCGACCCCGCGGACAGCGAGGCGGTCTCCTTCTGGGACACCACCGAGGGCGCTCAGTTCCTGGAAACCTTCATGGTCTCCTTCCGGCTCTTCCTCGGTATCCTCGGCTGCCTGACCCTGGTGGTGGGCGGCATCGGCGTCTCCAACATCATGAACGTGGTGGTGGAGGAACGGACCCGCGAGATCGGTGTGAAAATGGCCATCGGCGCCAAACCGCGGACCATCCTCGGCATGTTCATGATGGAAACCCTGGCCATGACCGCGGTGGGCGGAGCTTTGGGGCTGGGAATAACCGTGGGGATCTGTGCGCTTTTCCCACTGCTCGATATGGATGCCTACGTCGGGGCCCCCGGTGTCTCACCGGCCATGGCCCTGGCCACGGTAACACTTCTGGGACTGATCGGTTTCATCTCCGGGTTCTTCCCCGCCCGCACGGCGGCGAACCTCGACCCGGTGGTGGCAATGAAGAGGTAGGATGGGCAGACCAAGACCAGGACTCGTCTTCCAGCTCTTTCTCCGAGCCAGCCGCGTCCAGCGCAAACGGGCGATCCTCACCGTGGCCTCCATCGCCTGGGGCACGCTCTCCCTGCTGCTGCTGCTGGCTTTTGGCGAAGGGCTGCGGCACGCGTTGAGCACCTCCTCCCACGGCATGGGTGAGAACCTGGCCATCTGCTGGCCGGGCTCAACCAGCCTCACCTGGCAGGGGCTGCCCACCGGCCGCCCGGTACGACCGCGGATCGAGGACGTGACCCTGTTGCGCAAGCGGGTCACCGGCCTCGAGGAAGTGGCCGGAGAGATATTCCGCGGCGGTGTGGTGGTGACCAATGGTGAGACCACCACCACTGCGACGATCAAGGGGGTGACCAACGGCTTTGGCGAGATCCGCAACCACATCCCCATGGCCGGGGGCCGTTTCCTCAACCCGCTGGACGAGCAGATGCGCCGTCGCTCGGCGTTCATCGGCGACGAACTGGCCACGACACTGTTCGGCGACGAAGAGCCGGTGGGCCGGGAAATCCTGCTGGACAAAACACCCTACACCGTGGTGGGGGTGATGAAGCCGAAGATGATGATGGGCAACTATGAGGGGATGGACTCACAGCAGGTCTCGATTCCCATCACCACCTTCAAGGCCCAGTATGGCCGGGACCGGCTGAGCACCATTGTGCTCAAGTCCGCACGGCCGGAGTTGATGGAGGACGTGATCCGGCAGATGCACGAAGTGCTGGGAGCAAAGTATGGCTTCGACCCGGAGGACGAACGGGTCTTCGGCGTCTGGGACACGGTGGAGACGTTCCAGTTCCTGGTCAACATGCTGATCGGGATCCAGGTCTTTCTCGGCATCATCGGCGGCCTGACCCTGATCATCGGCGGCGTGGGGGTGGCCAACATCATGTATGCCGTGGTCAAGGAGCGGACCAAGGAGATCGGTGTGAAGATGGCCCTGGGCGCCCGCCGCGGCTGGATCACCGGGCCCATCGTTCTGGAAGGCCTGCTCTACACCCTGCTGGGTGGGGTGGTGGGTCTGCTGATGTCAGTGGGGCTGATCGTGCTGCTGGACATGATCCCCACCGAAGGCAACGAGGCGCTGCAGATGATGGGCACCCCCACCCTCTCGCTGGAGATCGGCGCCGTCTCGGCCCTGACCCTCGGCTTCATCGGCCTGCTGGCCGGCTACTTCCCGGCGCGGCGGGCCGCATCGATCAACCCGGCCGACACGCTCCGCTACGAGTGAGGAGACCATGATTTTCGACAGCTTGTTCAATGGACGCAACGGCACCGACCTGGAGAGCAACGGCGAAGTGATCCTGATGCAGGGGATCACCAAGGTCTACGACACCGGCAAGGTCAAGGTGGAGGCGATCCGCGGGGTGGATCTCAGTGTGCGGCAGGGGGAGTTCGTGGCGATCACCGGCCCCTCCGGCTCGGGCAAGAGCACCCTGATGAACCTCATCGGCTGTCTGGACACGCCAACCGCCGGTGACTACCTGCTGCGCGGGGAAAGGGTGGCCGGGTTGAGCCGCGAGGCGCTGGCCGCCATCCGCAACCGCCGGGTGGGTTTCATCTTCCAGAACTTCAACCTGCTGCCGCAGATCAGTGCCTGGGAAAACGTCGAACTGCCCATGCTCTTTGGCGGCTGGTCGCGGAGCAAGCGGAAGAAACGGGTGGGCGAGCTGCTGGAGCGGGTGGGCCTGTCCGACCGGGTATCACACAAACCCACCGAGCTTTCCGGCGGACAGATGCAGCGGGTGGCCATCGCCCGGGCCCTGGCCATGGACCCCGACATCATCCTGGCTGACGAGCCCACCGGCAACCTGGACAGCACCTCCGGCGGTGACATCATGGAACTCTTCGAAGAGCTGTGGAAGCAGGGCCGCACGGTGCTGGTGATCAGCCACGACCCGGCCCTGGCCCGCCGTGCCCAGCGGCAGGTGGAGATCCGCGACGGGCTGATC
>CBESOE010000083.1:0-19429 GCA_965531145.1 uncultured bacterium
TGGTGGTGTTGAGGGCCGTGGGGGTGCGGGGTGGCGTCCCCCGCCTCTTCCCCGCCGCAGCCCTGACGCTGCTCTCGGCGCTCTACATCCTGGCCCTGGCCGGCTACTTCCGCGAGGACACCTACCTGATGCACCGTGAGAACTGGCGGGAGGCCGGCGCCTTCCTCACCAGGGAAGCGGGGCCCGGTGACGCGGTGTTCGTCCACGGCGGGAGGAACGGGTATTTTGCCGCCCGCTACTACTACCGCGGCCCGGCCCCGGTGAGCTGCTACCTGGACGAGGACCAGCTCTTCTCCCCCTTCTCCAAGGAAGAATTGGAACCGTTCCACATTCCGGATCACATACGTTCGCTGACCGCACAGCACCAGCGGGTCTGGTTTCTCTATCCGGACTGGGGATCGGTGGAGCGCAAAAGCGAACTGGCCGGTCTCAATCGCCAGTTGCTGGTGCAGGTGAGAAATTTCGGCGAGGACCTTTACCTCTACCAGTATCGGTCGTCCTCCCGCTAATCTTCGAAGAGGCTTTTCTGCCGCCGGCGCTCCAGAGCGTTACGGCAGAATCCGGCACGGTGGACGTCAGTGAGTCCGAAGCGTTCCAGTGCGGCCAGGTGGGCCTCCGAGCCGTAGCCCTTGTTGCTGCCGAAACCGTACCCCGGATACTGGAGTTCGTACGCCTCCATGATCCTGTCCCGGGAGACCTTGGCCACGATGGAGGCCGCGGCGATGGAGACGGAGCGTGAGTCACCCTTGACCAGTGCCCTCGATGGGCCGGGCCACTCCTGTGGTGTGTGGTTCCCGTCAACCAGGACGAACTGGGGCGGCACGGCCAGCCGGCCCAAGGCAACGGCCATGGCCTTCATCGTCGCCTGGAGGATGTTGAGCCTCTCGATCTCCTCCGGCTCCACCCGGCAAAGACCGATGGCCAGAGCGTTCTCCTCGATACGCGGCAAGAGTTCCTCACGGCGGGCGGCGGTCAGTCGTTTGGAGTCATCCACCCCGGTGAGCTCGGCCGCCAGCCGGCTGGACCAGGGCGGAAGGATCACCGCCGCCGCCACCACCGGGCCGGCCAGCGGGCCGCGGCCCGCTTCGTCCACACCGGCCACCTGCCGGAACCCGCGGCGGGCCAGCTCGATCTCTTCGGCAAACATCGGATGCTCTGCAGCGTCGGCCATGGTCTCCCTCCGTCGCGCATCATAGACCATTCCCGGCCACCCGCACCAGCCGTTGACCGTATGATTGAGTAGGCTCGGATCATATGCTAGGATTCTGTTTTCAGATAGATATCTGGCCCGGAGCGGGTTCCGTTTCCGGCGTTGATTCACCTCATTCCCGCCCCGGGCGGGGAAAACAGTGGAAAGGTGCTCCATCGATGTTCATCACCAGTTTCATTCCGCGCACGGCCCTGGTCGCCCTGGCCGTTTCAGCTCTGCTCATCGCCCTCTGCCCCGCCGCGCTCCAGGCCCAGCAGGCTACTACCACCGGTGACGCATCAAAGCAGGCAGCCAAGGGCCTGGACGACCCGGACTTCATCGGCAAGTGGGGCTTTGATGGACCCGAGAAATTCGGACCCTGGAAGCCGCTCCAGGCCAGCATCTTTCAGATTCAGGACGGGGTGGTTCACGTGGACGCCAAGTCCAAGCGGCCATGCCTCGACCTGGCCGGTCCGTACAGTGCCGAACAGATCGGGTCCATCGAAATCCGGATCCGCGGCGTCGAGAAAGAGAAGCCGAACGCCTCCGGTTCGGGCGGCAATGCCATGGGCGGAGCCAACGAACGGTTGCGTATCCTGCCCCAGCTCTACCAGGGGACCCGCATCTACTTCACCCACCAGTCCAAGGAGAAATACGACGCTGAAAAATCCCTGGCCTTTGAATTTCCCCTGGATGGCAAGTTCCACGTAGTGAGCATCACCCCCGGCGAGAACCCGTCCTGGAAGGGACTGCTCAAGAAAATCCGCTTCGACCTCGGTGATTTCCCCCACCACTACGAATTGGACTACATCTACTTCCTCCGCGCACAGACCGGCAAAAAAAAGGGGGATGCCAAGGGTGACAAGGCCTCCGGCCGGATCGGAGCCATTTCCACGGAGCCAGCAAAGTGATGAAAATTCATCCCCGTACCGAACTCCATGCCGCCGCAGGCCGGCCCCGCTCCACCGGGTGGTGTGCCGCCCTGGTCCTGCTGATCTTCTGCCTCAGCATCATCACCACCTCCGCCTGGGCGGTCAATGTGCGGATCAAGGGCAAGGTGGTGGACGGTGAAGGGAACCCGGTGCCCGACGTGGCCGTCACCGTCACCGGCAGCCGGATCAAGGGAAAGCCGCTCACCTCCACCACCAGCAAAAAGGGCGCCTTCACGTTTATTGTGGAAACGGGCGGGTTCGAGATCCTGTTGGAAAAAGAGGGTTTCCTTCCCCAGATCATCAAGCTGGACGCACGGGAGAGCGGCATCGAGCAGGTAAAAATAGTCCTCGAATCGGTGGCACCCACGCTCGCACCCACAGCGGGCGGCTCCGGGCTGCCCGAAGGGCTGGGCACCCTCACCGGTGAGGATGCCAGCCAGTTGAAAAAAGGGATCAAGGCCCTGGACAAAGGGGATACGGCGGGTGCAGCGGCCATCTTCGAAGCGCTGGTCAACACCTCCCCGGACAAGGCCGAGCCCCACTTCTATCTGGGCCTGACCCAGGCCGAGGCGGGGAACCACGAGGAGGCCGCCACCAGTTTCCGCCGGGCCACCGAGATCGATCCCGGCCTGGGACAGGCCTGGTTCAACCTCGGCCGGAGCCTGGTGGAGCTGGAGGACCATGAGGGTGCCGCCACGGCCTTCGACCAGGCCGTGAACAGCGGCGCCATGGACGGGGCTACCTGCAACCAGCTGGCGGCGAACATTTACATCAACCGCAACGACTACACCCGGATCGCCTACTACCTTGAGCGGTATTGCCAGCTGAAGCCCGGCGAAGCTGAAATGCTCTTCCGTCTGGGGTCGGCGTATTTCAATATCGGCGAAATCGACAAATCGGTCACCGCTCTGGAGCAGGCGGTCACCGCCGATCCGGAGATGGTGGGGGCCCACTACCAGCTGGGATTGTCCTACCTCAATCAGGGGATGACGGAACAGGCGGTCAGTTCGTTCAAGATGGTGGTGGAGAAGGCGCCGGACAGCCCGCTGGCCGCCGAGGCGGGCAACTGGGTGGCCACCCTGCAGTAGCGCCCGGCGACAGAACCGGACAAGTACAAGACGAGGGCCGCGGCTGACCGCGGCCCTCACTGCTGTACCCGCCACGGATCACTCCGCCGGCGTCTTGCCCTCCGGCGATGCGGCCAGCCCCTCGATCACCGCCGCGGCCAGCAATGGGATCATCAACTCGTGGTGCCCGACGATGCCGAAACTGTCGGCCCCCACCGAGCGCGGACGGGCCAGCACGTTGGTCTCCGGCCGGTAGTGGCGGTTGAAATCAAAGGTGGCGGTGAGGAAGGGTGCCAGAACGGCGCCGAAATTGCGCGCCAGGGCCAGGGCCTTGAGAAAGACCTCGGGCAGGATCACCGCCGACCCCACGTTGAGGTAGGCGCCCCCGCGGATGCGGTTCACCGCGGTGCAGAAGCGCTTGAAGTCCAGGTGGCTGGCCTGGCCGATATCCGCCCCGGAAGCGCTGGGGTGCATGTGAATGATGTCGGTGCCCACAGCCACGTGAACCGTGGCCGGGATGCCCAGGCGCCGGGCCGTGGCCAGAATACTCCACTCGCTGTGCGGCGCCTCGAGGTCGAGGATCTTCTGGCCCACCGCCGCACCGAGGCCCAGCCCCTGAGCCACGCCCTCGGAGATCGCCTCGTTGATCAGCTTGCTCGTGTCCCGGGCCATGCCGAACGTCCCCTCTTCCAACGCCTTGGGCACGTCCTCCGAGGTCTTCCCCGCATAAGCCATTTCGAAGTCGTGGATCACGGCCCCGCCGTTCATCGCCACCAGCGAAATTACCCCCCGCTCCATCAGGTCGATGTATATCGGCGAGAGGCCGCACTTGATGTTGTGAGCCCCCAGCCCGAACATCACCATTCGTTGCTCGCGGACGGCGGTGACCAGCCGGGAAACCACGGTCTTCAGGTCCCGGGCAGCCAATACGTCGGGCAGGCTGTCCAGAAAGCCGGTGATGGTGGCCCCCACCTCCAGTGGCCGGGCCAGACCCTTGAGCTGAACCAGCCGGCCGGCCCGGCTCAGCGAGTGGGTCTTCACCCGCTCCAGGTCCAGGGGTTCCAGGTCGTCCGGTTTCAGGCGGGATTCAGTGTCGTTGCCTGGTTTTTCCTCCAACGGTCCTTCTCTTTCATATGGTTCCCCGACAACATGCCCTGCCGGGGGGCGGGCCGCAACCTGGGAAAATTCCAACCTGATCCAGTGAGAGTGTGCAGGAAGCAAATCTTAGCAAATGCCTTGATCGCGGGTCAAATGCCCGTGTACAAAAAAATGGGATTGAATCATATTTTTGGTGGGGCCATGGTTTTTGGAATGAATTATTTAGATGAGCCTGTCAGCGGGAAATGGGTAATCAACCAATTAAGGAAGTGACGTGATAACATTTGGAATATGCCTCAATCCCATAAACAAATTTGTCAATAATACAATGCAATGACCGTGCCGGAATTCCGAACAAGGCGGTCATCTCCTCCTGCCGCCCCGTGGTACCCAAGGGCTATTGGAGGAATCGGATACCGGGAGCGAACCCGGCGGCCGGCGGCTGGCTCTCAGTGCCGTGTGGATATAGAAAATGTTTTCATACTTAATGGACTTTGCTTCGTACATCCACCGATAAATGGCTGTGAATAAAGAAAATCGTCCCGTGAGCCCACAAGCCGGCTTCCGGGCACAAAGCCCCATACCTATCGAATCAGCAGATTTTAAGGTGAGGACAGCGAGGGGCTATTTGCGGATTTCGTAGGTCAGACAGCACATCAGCCGACCACAGATCCCTGAAATCTTCGAGGGATTGAGGCTCAGATTCTGCTTTTTCGCCATGCGGATGGAGACCGGCTCGAACTCGCGGAGAAAAGTGGCGCAGCAAAGGGGCTTGCCGCAGCTGCCGAACCCGCCGAGGAGTTTGGCCTCGTCCCGCACCCCGATCTGCCGCATCTCGATACGGGTGTGGAACTCGTGGGCCAGGTCTCGGACCAGTTCGCGAAAATCCACCCGGCCTTCAGCGGTGAAATAGAACACCGCTTTCTTGCCGTCAAAGGTGTAGTCCACGGCCACCAGTTTCATCGGCAGCTTGAAATCCTTGGTTTTCGTCTGGCAGACGGTGTAGGCATAGCGCTCCCGTTCCTTCTTCTTGCGGTAGCGCTCGTCGTCGTCCGGGGTGGCCTTGCGCAGGGCCCGGCGAAGGGTCCGGCGCTGGTCGACCTTGCCGATCATCGCCGGTTCCACGGCCACGAACCCGTACTCCAGCCCCCGTTCAGTTTCCACGATGCAGGGGTCGCCGGCCTGCAGTTCCAGTTCCCCGGCGTTGAAATGATAGAGTTTTCCGCTCCGCCGGAACTTGATCCCCACCACTCTCGGTTGTGTTGCCGTCTCGCTCATCATCCCTCCGCGGGCTGGGTTTCATCCTGGTGACGGCCCATGGATGCCGCCGGCCCAATTATGCCACCATGCACGGATAAGATCAAGGATATCTTCACTTTTGAGCTACCATTGCCTTGACACCCCGCCGGTGCTTGCACTATATTCGCGGTTCCGCGAGGGATGGGAGAACAGATCATGGCCGCACGAAAAGCGCCGGTTGCGGCGGAAAAGCCGCTGGCCACCAACCGCAAGGCCCGCCACGAGTATCACATTCTGGAAACCCTGGAGGCCGGCATCGTCCTGCAGGGGACGGAGGTGAAATCGCTCCGTGAGGGCAAGGCCAATCTCAAGGAGAGCTACGCCCGGGTCCAGGAGGGTGAGGTCTACCTGATCAACTGCCACATCAGCCCGTACTCCCACGGCAACCTGCAAAACCACGACCCGCTGCGCAAACGCAAGCTCCTGCTCAACCGGCGGGAGATCAACCGGCTGCAGACCAAACTCAACGAGCGGGGGTTCACCCTGGTGGCGCTCAAGTTCTACCTGTCCCGGGGGAAAATCAAGGTCCAGCTGGGACTGGCCAAGGGAAAGAAGCTCTACGACAAGCGGGAGTCAAAGCGGAAGAAAGACATGGACCGGGAGGCCAGGGCTGAACTGAAATCAGGATACCGGGACGCTTATTGACCCGATCCCGGTTCACTCCTCACCGGCCGGTGCGAACTCACCGGTCTCCACCCGGCGAACCATATCCTTGTGGTGTTCCACCATGATCCGGCGCAACTGGTCCCGGCCCGTCATCCCCTGGGGAGTGCCGCCGTAGGGAAAGCTGTTGGAAGCCAGCACCGCACCGTCGAGGTAGACCAGCGTTTCAAACCTGGCACTGACGTCGCCCTTGTCTTCGGTCTGCACGTGGTAGGTGCGGCCGTTGCAGTTGACGTTGGAATTGAAACCGCCCAGCATAGTCAGCCTCCCTGCTTCGCCGGCACCGTGCCGGCCGTTGTTAAAGACGAGTACCCGGGCAACCCAGAATCGTGGCCAGATAGCGTCCAGTGTGGGATGCCTGGCAACGGGCCACCTGTTCCGGCGATCCCTGGACCACCACCGTACCGCCACGGTCCCCGCCCTCGGGGCCGAGGTCGATAACGTGGTCGGCGGTCTTGATCACGTCGAGGTTGTGCTCGATGATCACCACCGTGTTTCCCCCCTCGGTGAGGCTGTCCACCACCCGCAGCAGCTTGCGGATGTCGTCGAAGTGCAGGCCAGTGGTGGGCTCGTCGAGAATGTAGAGCGTGCGGCCGGTGGCCCGTTTGCTCAACTCGCGGGAGAGTTTGACCCGCTGGGCCTCCCCTCCGGAGAGGGTGGTGGCCGACTGGCCCAGCTTGATGTAGCCCAGGCCCACGTTGATCATGGTCTGCAGCCGGCTGCGCACCGCCGGGATGTTCTCGAAGAACCGCGCCGCCTGGTTGATGGTCATCGCCAGCACCTGGGAGATGGACTTGCCCCGGTAGAGTACTTCCAGGGTCTCCCGGTTGTAACGCCGCCCCTTGCACGACCCGCAGGTGACGTAGACGTCGGGCAGGAAATGCATCTCGATCTTGATGATCCCGTCTCCGGCACACTCCTCGCAACGGCCGCCCTTGACGTTGAAGCTGAAGCGGCCCGGGCCATACCCCCGCACCCGTGATTCGGGAACGGCGGCAAAGAGCTGCCTGACGTGGGTCATCAGCCCGGTGTAGGTGGCCGGGTTGGAACGTGGTGTACGCCCGATGGGGCTCTGGTCGATATCGATCACCCGGTCCACGTGATTCAGGCCGCGGATGTCGCGGTGTTTCCCGGGGCGGGGCGAAGCGCCGTGCAGCTTGCGGGCCAGGGCACGATACAGGATGTCCAGCACCAGGGTGCTCTTGCCCGACCCGGACACGCCGGTGACCACGGTGAACAGGCCGAGGGGGATGCCCACGTCGATGCTCTTCAGGTTGTGCTCGACGGCGCCGACGATCTCGATGCGCGGCCTCCCCTTCGCCGTGCGCCGCCGTTCCGGCACCTCGATGGATTTCTCCCCGCTGAGATACTTGCCGGTGAGCGACCGCGGCTCGGCCTGAATCTCTGCCGCCGTGCCCTGGGCCACCACTTCCCCGCCGTGCACCCCGGCACCGGGGCCGAGGTCGATGATCAGGTCGGCCTGGAGCATGGTTTCCAGGTCGTGCTCCACCACCAGCACCGTATTGCCCAGGTCGCGCATGCCCTGCAGGGTCTCCAGCAGCCGGCGGTTGTCCCGCTGGTGCAGTCCGATGCTCGGCTCGTCCAGAACGTAGAGCACACCGGAAAGCCGCGAACCGATCTGGGTGGCCAGCCGGATGCGCTGCCCCTCTCCGCCGGAGAGCGAGGCCGCCCGCCGGTCGAGGGTCAGGTAGTCCAGTCCGACGTTGGTCAGGAACCGCAGCCGTTCCTCGATCTCGCGCAGCACCCGGTGGGCGATTTCCCGCTCCGCCCGGTTCAGTTCCAGCCCCTGCACCGCCTCCAGCGCCTCCAGCACCGTCAGGCCGGTGAATCCGCTGATATTGGTCCCGCCAAGGGTCACCGCCAGGCTCTCCCGGCGCAGCCGCTCACCGCCGCAGGACCGGCAGCAGCTCCGGGTCATGTACTTCTCTATCTGCTCGCGGATGGCCGGTGATGTGGTTTCCCGGTAGCGGCGGCGCAGTTGGGGCAGCACTCCCTCGAAAGGTCGGTTGAAGGCGTGCTTCATCGACTTGCTCTTGAAGACCATCTCTATCTTTTCGTCACCGGACCCCTCGAGCAGCAACTGCTGCTGTTTTTTTGTCAACCGCTTCCAGGGTTTACCGAGGTCGATACCGAAATGTTTGCCCACGCCCTCGATCATCTGAAAATAGTATGACCCTTCGTTCTCGCCCAGGGGGGCGAAGGCCCCCTCGCGTACCGGGCGCCCCGGGTCGGGCACCACCAGCCCCACATCGAACTCCAGGGACGCACCGAGACCGTCACAGTCCGGGCAGGCCCCGTGCGGGCTGTTGAAAGAGAATGAGCGGGGCGCCAGCTCGGGCAGGCTCACCCCGCAGTGGTGGCAGGAGAGGGTCTCGGAAAAGAGCTGCTCCGGCGGATCGGCGTCGGGGTGAAAGGCCAGGGCCACTCCCTCGGCCTGTTTGAGGGCGATCTCCAGGGAATCGGCCAGCCGCCCGGCGATTCCCTCCTTGACCACCAGCCGGTCCACCACCACATCGATGACGTGTTTCTTCCGCGCGTCGAGATCAAGCGGACTGCCCAGTTCGACAAAGTCGCCGTCCACCCGGGCGCGGACAAAGCCCTCCCGCAGCAACCGCTCCAGCAGGCCGCGGTGCGCCCCCTTGCGGCCGCGCACCACCGGGGCCAGCACCTGCAGCCGGGTGCCGGCGGGCAGGAGCAGCAGCCGGTCCACCATCTGTTGCACCGTCTGGGCCGAGACGGCCCGGCCGCATTCCGGGCAGTGGGGGTGCCCCACCCGGGCGTAGAGCAGCCGCAGGTAGTCGTAGATTTCGGTCACCGTGCCCACGGTGGACCGGGGGTTGCGGCCCGCCGATCGCTGCTCGATGGCAATGGCTGGTGACAGCCCCTCGATGGACTCCACCAGCGGCTTTTCCATCTGCTCGAGGAACTGGCGGGCGTAGGCGGAGAGTGATTCCACGTAGCGGCGCTGCCCTTCGGCGTAAATGGTGTCAAAGGCCAGGGAGGATTTCCCGGAACCGCTCACCCCGGTGATCACCACCAGGCGGTCCCGCGGGATCACGAGGTCCACCTGTTTCAAATTGTGTTCGGCGGCGCCGGTGATGACGATGTTCTTCATCTGCCCCAGACCCCTGCGGTGAAAGTTGACCACGACTCGTTGCCGGAAGTTGATTCTAGGAGCCACGTGGCGAATCTGTCAACGATCCCGCCGCTCCCCGGGTTGACCGGCGTATCCCCATCCTGTTATACCAAGCAATCAGGGAGGAACTGATGATCAAAACCGGACCGCTCACCGTCGTCCTGCTCGCCGTCGCGCTGCTGATCACCGCTCCGGCCTGCCAGAAAAAACCGCCGATGAACCCTGACTTTCACCCGCTGTCCGCCGGTGAAGAGGTCAGGCTGACCCTCTTCGGCACCCTGGACCTGGGTCTGCGGTATCTCGACCCGCCCACCAGGGCCAGATACTTCAGAGAGGTGGCCGGGCAGGCTGAGGATCCCTTCCTTCCCGGGACACCCGGCGTGCCGGAACCCCTCCTGGTGTTCCTGTTCACCATCGACAACCGGGGGGAAGATGCGGTGCTGATCAGTCCCGCCTTTGCCTCGCTGTCCATCAAGACAGGCGACATCGATGATATCGAGCCTCTGAACATCCACGAACTGGAGGCGGTGATGGCCACCAACCCGGCGTTCACCCCCCAGGTTTCCCGGCGGTTTCACCAGTCCACCATCAATGTCAATCCCGGACAGCGGCACGCCAAGCTGCTGGCCTTCGCCACCCTGGGGAAAAGAACAGATATTGCCGAAGTGATAATGCCCTCGGTAATTTCCGGAACCGTGGCCGCGGACGCCCACTTCCCCTTTTCGGTGACCTGGGAACCGCTTCCCTGATTTTGACCTTTTTTTCATTGTTTGCTATATTTTGGCGTTTCGTTTCCGACACTAACTCGTGCTGCCGGGATCGGGTTGCGCCGGTGCACCGCACTCCCGGGCAGATGCCCACACGAAGGGACCCATCACATGACCGAGATCACCGTCAACCCCAAGGCCATCCTGGTGCTGGAGAGGGGTATCAAGGCTCTGCAAAAGAAAAACTACAAGCAGGCCGCCAACGCCTTCAATTCGCTCATAGAAAAATTCTCCGGTGAACGGGCGCTGCGGGACCGGGCGTTGACCTATCTCAAAACCTGCGAACGGATGTCCGCCGCCGCGCCCAAGGCGCCCACCGACGGCAGCGACATTCTCCACCTGGCCACCTACCACCTCAACCGCGGCGAGCTGGAGGAAGCCCGGCTGCTGCTCGACAAGGCGAAGCGCAAGACCAGCGTCAAGTCGGAAGCCACGTACGGTTTTGCCCTCTACCACGCCCTGCTCGGAGAGGAGGAGGCGGCGCTGGACTGCCTTGCCGAAGCCATCGAACTGGACGAGACCTGCAAATACACGGCGCGCACCGAGAACGATTTTGCCTCCCTCCAGGAAACGCCCCGGTTCCAGGAACTGGTGGGCTGAAATCGCGGATCGCCGGAAACCCGGCGGGGAACGGCACCATGGCTGAACTCCAGGCACTGATTCTGGCTGCCGGCAAGGGCACCCGGATGAAATCCGGGCTGCCCAAGGTGCTGCACCGTCTTGCCGGCAGGCCGATAATCCGTTTCGTGGTGGACACCGCCCTCTCCTGCGGCGCCCGGAGGGTGGTGATGGTAGTGGGGCACGGCGCCGACCAGGTCAGGGAAGCGGTGAGCGACCTTCCGGTGGAATTCGTCACCCAGGAAAAGCAGAACGGCACCGGGCACGCCGTGCTGACGGCGAGGAATGAGATGATGGCCGGCCCCGGCCAGTCGCTGATCCTCAGCGGCGACGTTCCCCTGCTGAAACCCGAGACGGTCAAGGCCCTGGCAGAGCTGCAGGTGTCTTCGGGCTCCGGTTGCACACTCCTCACCACCAGACTTGAGGACCCCACCGGGTACGGCCGGATCATCACCGAGATGTCCGGTCAGGTGGAGCGGATCGTCGAGCAGTCCGATGCCGGCGCGGAGGAACTCCGGGTCAAGGTGATCAATGCCGGGATCTACTGTTTCAGGACCGACCTGCTCTACCGCGCCCTCGAGAGTTGTGGTGACGACAACGAACAGGGCGAGATCTACCTCACCGACGCCATCGCCGCAATCCATGGGGAAGGCAACTCGGTCCAGGCCCTGGGTGTTGATGACCCGGACCAGGTGGCCGGCATCAACACCCGGCTGGAACTGGCCCGGATGGGCGGAATCCTCAACCGGCGCAAACTCGAGCAACTGATGCTCTCCGGGGTCACCGTGGTGTCGCCGGAGACCACCCAGATACAGTGGGACGTGGAGGTGGGCCTCGACACCTTGATCCACCCCCACGTTTCGCTGGAGGGCCGGACCCGGATCGGCCGCGGGTGCACCATCCACAGCTTTACCCGTCTGGTGGACACTGTTTTGGGCGACAAAGCCGTCGTCCCTGAATACAGCACCCTCAGCGGCACCGATTGACCGCTGCCCGGCAACGACCATAACCACTTCAGTTCGGCACCATTCCGGCCGAAGGAGTCAGTACCATGTGCGGAATCGTTGGCTATATCGGACACCGGGACGTGGTCCCGGTGTTGATCAACGGGCTGAAGAAGCTCGAATACCGCGGGTATGACTCCGCCGGGGTCGCCGTGGTCCAGCAGGGCCGGATCGAGCGCCGGCGCTGCAAGGGCAAGATCCGTTCACTCACCGAGCAACTGTCCCGGGAACCGCTGCAGGGCGAGTACGGCATCGGGCACACCCGCTGGGCCACCCACGGACGGCCCAGCGAAGAAAACGCTCACCCGCACCAGGGATTCAACGGCCGGGTGGTGGTGGTGCACAACGGCATCATCGAGAATTACCTCGCCCTGAAACAGGAACTGATTGGCCGCGGCCGCGAATTCGTTTCGGAAACCGACACCGAGGTTATCGCCCACCTGCTGGAAGAAGAGGAAGGGGTTCCGCTGGAAGAGGCGGTGCGACGGGTCAGCCGCAAACTTCACGGTTACTACGCCCTGGCGGTCATCGACCGGGGCGACCCGGGAAAGGTGGTGGCGGCGCGCAACGGTCAGTCACTGATCATCGGCTTGGGCGACGGCGAATATTTTGCGGCCAGCGACGCTCCGGCGATCCTCGAATTCACCCAGGACGTGGTCTACCTCGAGGATGGTCAGACAGCCACCATGACCACTGACGGCGTGCGTATCGAGGATGCCGAGGGGCAGCTTCTGGAACCCGCGCCCCAGCGGATCAACTGGTCGCCGGTGATGGCGGAGAAGCGCGGATTCAAGCACTTCATGCTCAAGGAGATTTTCGAGCAGCCCGAAGCGGTGCGGGAGACCGTGGCCGGCCGGATATCGCTTTCCAACGGCAACGTACACCTGGGCGAGATCAACATCAGCGACCAGAATCTGGCCGCTTTTGAACGGGTTCACCTGGTGGCCTGCGGCACCTCGTGGCACGCGGCGCTGGTGGGCAAGTTCCTCATCGAGGAGATGGCCCGGATCCCGGTGGAAGTGGATTACGGGTCGGAATACCGCTACCGCTCCCCGCTGGTGGATGAACGGACCCTGGCGGTGGTGATTTCCCAGTCCGGTGAAACCGCTGACACCCTGGCCGGCCTGCGTGAGGCGCGGAGCCGGGGCGCCACGGTGATCTCCATCTGCAACGTCCGCGGCAGCATCATCACCCGGGAATCCACCGGGACCATCCACACCAACGCCGGACCGGAGATCGGGGTGGCCTCCACCAAGGCCTTCACCACTCAGCTGGCCGTGCTCTACCTGCTGGCCCTCAAGCTGGGGCAGGTTCACGGCCGGGTGGACAAAGCCCAGTCCCTGGCCATGGTGGAGGAACTAAGCCGTATCCCCCACCTGATGGAACGGACGCTGGAGATGAACGGCGATTACGAGGCCTTTGCCAGGAAGTTCCGCCGCACCACCGACTTCCTCTATCTCGGCCGCAGCCTGCACTACCCCATCGCCCTGGAGGGCGCGCTGAAGCTGAAGGAGATCTCCTACATCCACGCCGAAGGCTATCCCGCCGGCGAGATGAAGCACGGCCCCATCGCCCTGATCGACGAGCACATGCCGGTGGTGATCCTCGCCACCCAGGACGAACTCTACGAGAAGATTAAAGCCAACGTGGAGGAAGTGAAGACCCGCCAGGGCACGGTCATCGCCATCTGCTCCGAAGGCGACGAGGAACTGGGCGGCATTGTGGATCACGCCCTCTACGTCCCCCGGACCATTCCCGGGCTCACCCCGCTGCTCGAGGTCCTGCCCCTGCAGCTGCTGGCCTACCACATCGCCGTCAAACTCGGCTGCGACGTGGACCAGCCGCGGAACCTGGCCAAGAGCGTCACGGTTGAGTGACCTGTCATTGCGAGGAGCCCGAAGGGCGAAAGCAGCAATCTTCTGATGATGCAGGCAGGCACAGGAGCAGGCCGGTTCCCCCGGCTTCGCTCACGGGTCTCGAGATGAGGGCGGGGGGTATCCATCCCCTCCTCGCTTCGGGTCTCGGGATCACGCGAGGGTTGTCATTTCCCCCTCGACAGGCGCTCGGAAGGGATGAATACCCCGCCCTCCTGATCCCTTGCTCCGAATGCATACCCTGTCGAAAACCAGCTGGAGACGAAGCGGGTCGGTATCTCCGTCTGAGCGATATGTCGAGAGGCCTTTGACAGGTCGACGTGAACTCGAAACCCGTGAGCGAAGACGGAGATATCGGCCCGCCCCTTTGTCCGCGATGACATGTTTTGCCCCTCAGACTCGACGTACCCTGCCTCGATTGAGTAAACTGCCCTATCATATGATTCCGTATAATCCCGGCTGATCAGCGGCCGATAGACGCAACGGGTACCAACAAACACGATGGACACTTCCGACCTCCTGAAACAACTGAATCCGGCCCAGCAAAAGGCGGTACTGCACGGCGAAGGGCCGGTCCTGGTCCTGGCCGGCGCCGGTTCGGGAAAGACCAGGGTGATCACCTACCGCATCGCCCGGCTGCTGCTGGAAAAACTGGCCCGGCCCTCGGAGATCCTGGCCGTCACCTTCACCAACAAGGCCGCGGCGGAGATGAAGTCGCGGGTGGACCAGCTGCTGGGCGACGAACTTCCCGGCCTCTGGATATCCACCTTCCACTCGGCCTGCGCGCGGCTGCTGCGCATCGAAGGCGCACCGGACGGCATCGGGCGGCACTTCCAGATCTATGACACCAACGACCAGCAGGCACTGATCAAGCAGGTCATCGAGAGCCTGAGCCTCAACGTCAAGATCTTCCAGCCGCGCAAGATGCTGGCCATTTTCAGCCAGGCCAAGAACCAGCTGCAGACCCCCGACACCTACAAGCCCCGCTTCAACGACTGGCTGGGAGACGAGGAGCAGAAGCTGTTCCGGGAATACCAGCAGCGGCTGGCCGACTGCGGCGCGGTTGACTTCGACGACCTGCTGCTGCTCACCGTGCGGCTGCTCAACGAGAAACCGGGGCTGGCCGAACTCTACCAACAGCGTTTCCGCTACCTGCTGGTGGACGAGTACCAGGACACCAACCGCGCGCAGTACGAAATGGTGCGCCTGCTGGCCGGGCCCCGGGGCAATGTCTGCGCCGTGGGTGACGAAGACCAGTCGATCTACCGCTGGCGCGGTGCCGAGGTGCGCAACATCCTCGACTTCGAGCGCGACTTCCCCGGCACGCAACTGGTCAAGCTGGAGCAGAACTACCGCTCCACCGGCACCATTCTCCGCGCGGCGGGGGGCGTGATCGACAACAACACCCAGCGCAAGGGCAAGAAGCTCTGGACCGCCGCCGGCGATGGGGACCCCATCCGGCTGATCCGCGCCGATTCCGACCTGGAGGAAGCACGGATGGTCACCGGGGTCATCCGCGAGGAACGCCGCACTTTCGAACTGGACCAGATGGCGATCCTCTACCGCATGAACTTCCAGTCCCGGGTGCTGGAGGACGCCCTGCGCGCCGATGGCATCCCGCACAAGATCGTTGCCGGACTCTCCTTCTACGAACGAAAGGAGATCAAGGACCTGGTGGCCTACCTCCGCGTGGTGGCCAACCCGCGGGATGACCTGGACCTCAAGCGGATCATCAATGTCCCGCCCCGCGGCGTTGGCAAGAAGACCGTGGAGCGCCTGGAAAAGCATGCCGCGGCCGGCGGCCTCACCCTGCGTCAGGCCCTGGCCGAGGCGGTGGAGGGCAAAGCCGGAAAGGCCCGGCTCCCCGCGGCGCTGGCCGAACTGGACGAGCTGCTGCGGGAACAGTCCGAACTGCTGGAAGGCGGGGCCGGGCCCGCCGACCTGCTGGAACAGATCGTCAACGGCACCGGGTTCGCCGAATACATCCGAGGCTTCGACATCGCCGGGGCGGACCGGCTGGAAAACGTGGAAGAACTGCTGGCCAAGGCCAGGGAGTTCGAAGAGACTTCGAGCGAGGAGGAGGGGCTGTCGCAGTTCCTCGACCTGGTCTCCCTGGTGTCGGACAGCGACGCGCTGGACGCCGATACCCCGCAGGTGCGGCTGATGACCCTGCACACGTCCAAGGGCCTGGAATTCCCCCTGGTCTTCATCGTCGGTCTCGAGGAGGGGGTCTTCCCCATCGACCGCGGTGACCAGGATCCGGAGGAGTTGGAGGAGGAGCGGCGGCTGTTCTACGTCGGGCTGACCAGGGCGATGAAAAAGCTGAACCTCTCCTGGGCCGGTCGCCGCCGGATCTACGGCCAGACCCGCTACACCTACGAACAGTCGCGCTTTCTCACCGAGATTCCCGAGGGTTGCCTTATCGACCCCACACCCCGTCCCCGGCCGGGGCACTCCCTGCCCCGGACCACCGACCTCAGCTGGGCGCCCGACCGCCGGGCCCGGAAGATGACCGCCCGCCGCACCGTCGGCGGCCGAACCGCCGGCGGCCGAACCGCTGGGAAAAATGCCGTGGATGAGGCCCGCCAGTTCCTGGCCAACCTCGACATCAAGGTGGAGCAGCCGGCCGGGTCCCCGGGAGAAGCGGCCCTGGAACCTCAGCCCGGCGACCTGGTTCAGCACCCCAAGTTCGGCCGGGGCCGTGTTCTGCAGAAAGAGGGTCAGGGGGAAGACGCCAAGGTCCGCGTACACTTCAACAGCGTCGGCGCGCGAACCCTCGTGCTGCGCTATGCCCGACTGGAAGTCCTGGAAGGCTGATCAGGACCGGCCCAGGTCGAGACGCGATGAGCGAACTCCGGCACCAGACACCGGACCCGAACCTCCTGAGGCAGGTGTTGGCCCGCACGTCCGCCGGCCGGCGGTTCAGCGAGGCGGACATCTTTGCCGAACGGAAGTCCACCTTGAGAATCGATCTGCTGGACGGCCGGGTGGTGGTGGCGGCCCAGGGGCTGGAGGAAGGTGCCGCCGTACGCACCGCCGGGCCGGCCGGCTGCCGCTTCGAGTATGCCGACGGGCTGGACGAGGCATCGCTGCACCGGCTGGCTGCCGGCAGAACGGAGCCGGGGACCAGCTGTGCCTCCGGCACCGAACTGGAAAACCTGGATACGGCCCCCCTGCTGGGTGCCCTGGTGGAGATTTCCGCCGCGGCGCACCGCAACGAACCGGCATGCCGGCGGGTGGAGGTCACCTGCTACGCGGTCCGCCAGCAGGTCTGGATCATCGACGAGCAGGGCGGCTGTGCCGTTGACCGGCGTTCGGCATTCCGGGTCAGTGCCAGGGTCCTGGCCGGACAGAGCTGGGGCATGGCCCACCACGGTGCCGCCTGGACCGCTGCGGCCTTTGATCCCGAGCAGGCCCGCCGTTTGGCCCACCACGCCTGCTCCGCCGCCCGATCCGCCGCTGGTGCCGGACCGGTCACCACCGGACTGCAGACCGTGGTTCTCGCCGCCGGCTCGGGGGGAATCCTGCTGCACGAGGCCTGCGGTCACCTGCTGGAGGCCGACTACGTCCTCCCCGGCCTCTCCCCTTTCGCCGGCCGCATGGGCCAGACGGTGGCCTCACCGCTGGTCAGTGCGGTGGACGACCCCACCCTGCCCGGTCTCCCGGCTTCGCAGCTGGTGGACGACGAGGGCGTGCCGGCTGCACGCAAACTTCTGCTGGACCGCGGCGTGCTGACCTCCTTTCTCTGCGGACGCCGCGAATCGGCAAGCGGCGGTGCCGGTTTCCGTCCCGGCAACGCCCGCCGTCGCTCCTTCCGCCACCAGCCCCTGCCCAGAATGAGCAACACCATGATCCTCGCCGGGGAGACCCCGCCGGAAGATGTGATCGGCCAGACCGCTCGGGGAATCTATGCCGCCCGCCTCTCCGCCGGCCAGGCCGACCCTGCCAGCGGCCGCTTCCGCTTCACCGTGGCCGAGGGATCGCTCATCGAAGAGGGCAAGCTGACCCGGCCGCTGGACGGGGCGGTGATCAGCGGCACCGGCCCAGCGGCCCTGGCCGCGGTGGACCTGGTGGGCACCGATGCCGCGGTGGACCCCACCGCCGCCGGCTGCACCAAGGGCGAACAGACACTTCCGGTGTCGGTGGGCCACCCCACGCTGCGACTCCGTTCACTGATGGTGGAACCACTGCACGACGCCGGGGAGGGCCGGCCATGACCGACATACCCACAAAAGATGCCCTCGCCATGCTGCGGCAGTGCCGCTCCATCGACGGTGCGGTGGAACTGCTGATCAAACAAAGCCGGAACCGGCAGTGGAGCCTGGCAGCCGGTGTGATGGAGACCGCCACCGGACAGGAGCACGGGTGTGCCCTGAGGGTGGTGCTGCGGGACGGCCGCAGCAGTCTGGTGACCATGGTTCGCCCCGGAGACGCCGGACTGGCCCACGCCGTGGAACGGGCACACCAGCTGGCCGGCGCCGCCCACCCCGACCCGCACCTGACCCTCCCCGGACCGCCACCGGAAAACACATCTCCCATGGTGGACGGCACGGGGCCCGCCACGCTGTCCGGAGAGGAGGCCGCCCGGGCCCTGCTGGAACGGCTGCAGGTTCCCGAAACCCGGACGGCCAGGGTGGCCAAAGCCTGGCTGCACCATGCCGAGGTGTCCACCGAGTTGGCCAACACCCTCGGTTTCGCCGGCAGCCACCGCTGCTCCATGACCATCCTCGGCGTACTGCTGGCCGGCAGCGGGGCGGACCCGCTGGTTCACGAGGAACTGTTCACCGGCAGCAGGGCACCCGATGCCCGGCGTTTTCTGGATACCGCGCTGGCCCGGGCCTCCGCACTGTTCGGTAGCGGAACCGAGGCCCCCGGTTCTCCGGGAACCCTGGTTCTGACCCCGGAGGCCGCCGCCCCGCTGCTGGCAGCCCTGGGTTCCCGTTTCGTTCCCCGGCCCGATATGGGTACAGTTCCCGTACTGCCAACGCCGGGAACCCGGGTGGCTCGGGCGGGGATCACGCTGGTTGACGATGGCCGTCACCCCGGCGGACCACGCAGCGCCCCCTTCGACGGGGAAGGGACAACCTCCGTTAGCACGGTGCTGGTTCAGGACGGCATCCTGCAAACCCTGGTGCACGACCGCCGCTCGGCCTCCCTGGCCGGCACCGTCAGCACCGGCAACGCGGTGCGCGACAGCTACCGCCAGTGGCCGGCCCCCGGCCTGACCACCCTGGCACTCCTCCCCCGGCCGGACCTCTCCGAAGACGACCTGCTGGGCGACATCACCCGGGGCCTCTGCGCCGTGGATGCCGCTCCGCCTGACCCGGACCGGCTGGAGGCGGGGATTTTCTCCATCCGTTTCCGTGGACGACTGATCAGGGGAGGCCGGCTCCGCTCACCGGCCCGGCCGGTGATCTTCCGGATTCCCGTCAACGACCTTCTGCCCAGCCTCCGGGCGGCCGCCGGGCGGCCGCGGCTGATCGCCCTCGACGGGGGTGTGAACACACCCCTGCTGCGGCTGGACGGGGTCCGGCTGGAATCCTGCTGAGCCACTCCTGGTCAGGTATCAACCCCGGGCGTCCGGGTGGGAGAGAAAGAACGCCAGGTTTTCCATCTCAACGGTGAGATCCACCGTGTTCAGCTTCACCGCAGGCGGCAGACGCAGGTTTATCGGAGTGAAGTTGAAAATGGCCTTGATGCCGGCAGCAGCCAGCCGGTGGGAGGAGACCGTTTTGACCCCCTCCTCACGGAGGCGGGTGAA
>CBESOE010000084.1:0-18725 GCA_965531145.1 uncultured bacterium
GCGATCTGGTTCACCACCTCGGGGATCACCGGGTTGACCTTGCCCGGCATGATCGACGACCCGGGCTGCATCGCCGGCAGATTGATCTCGTTGATGGCGGTGCGCGGCCCGGAAGAGAGCAGCCGCAGATCGTTACAGAGTTTGGACAGCTTCACCGCCAGGCGCTTCAGCGCCGAGGAGTACATCACGAATGCGCCGGTGTCCTGGGTTGCTTCCACCAGGTCCGGGGCCAGGGAGACGTCGAGGCCGCTGATCTCCCGCAGGTGTTCGATCACCTTCTTCCCGTATTCCGGGTCGGCATTGATCCCGGTGCCGATGGCTGTTCCGCCCATGTTCACCTCGAGGAACAGCGCCGCGTTCTGCTCCAGCCGCTCCACCTCCTCCTCCAGGGTCGAGGCGTAGGCGGCAAAAGTCTGGCCCAGGGTCATGGGCACCGCGTCCTGCAGCTGGGTGCGGCCCATCTTGAGGATGTGCTTGAAACGCTCCGCCTTGTCCCGGAAGGCTGCGGAGAGCCGGCCCAGCACCATGATCAGCCGCTGGTTGCTCTCCATCAGCGCCAGTTTCAGCGCAGTGGGATAAACGTCGTTGGTGGACTGGGAGAGGTTGACGTGGTTGTTGGGGTGGCAGAACTCGTAGATTCCCTTCTCGTAGCCGAGGATCTCCAGCGCCCGGTTGGCGATCACCTCGTTGGCGTTCATGTTGGTCGAGGTCCCGGCCCCGCCCTGGATCATGTCCACCACGAACTGGGTGTGATACTTGCCGCCGATGATCTCCTGGCAGGCCTGGCCAATGGCTTCGGCCAGCGGCCGGGAGAGCAGGCCCAGGTCGGCATTGGCCCGGGCCGCGGCCAGCTTGACCCGGGCCAGGGCCTCGATGAGCACCGGGTAAAGGGCCAACGGCACCCCACTGATGTTGAAGTTCTCCAGCGCACGCAGGGTCTGCACGCCGTAGTAGAACTCGTCCGGCACATCCCGGTCCCCCAGCAGATCGTGCTCGCTGCGGGTGCGGCCGGAGATATACTGCGCCCCGGCGTTGAGCACCCTGGTGCTGGCCTGGCGCATGCGGCGGGAGACCACCCGGGCCACCCGGGAGAGGATCTTCCGCGCCATGGCCGGGTGCAGTTCGAACATCGAAAAGAAATCGTCCCGGCTGAAGAGAAAGACCCGGGTGGCCAGCAGCGCCCGGGCCGAGGTGGAGTGGGGGTAATCATCCATCAGCGCCCCCTCGCCGAGGAAGTCGTAGGCGCGGAAAAAGGAGAGACGGGTTTCCTCCCCCTGGGGCGTGGTCTTGAACAGCTCCACCTCCCCCTCCTCGATGATAAAAAGCCACTTCCGCGGGCTGTTCTCGGAGAAGAGCAGCGTATCCGGTTCGTATGCGCGGAATTCCGCCTTCTCCTGCAGCAGCAGGCATTCGTCCGGGTCGAGATCCTTGAACAGTTCGATCCTGCCGATGAACGACTCACTCATTTTGCTGGTCATCAAGTCCACCTCGAAAAGGTAAAACCGGTTCGTCGAGTTGGTCATCACTGGTGTTTCAGACCCGGAAAACGCCGACAACCCGGTTGAAGCGTGACAATTGCCCTCTTATACTGTCTATTTATATGAGAAATGTTTACATACTCGGCCCCTGCGGCACAAGCCTGTGCGACAGATAGCCTGGGAGTGGGAATCATGGAAATCGACCTGATCAGTTTTTTCTTCGGCGTGGTGCTGACCCTGGCCATCATCCTGGTGGCCGAACGGGTCTACGGCCGGTTCTTCGGCAACAAGGAACTGCGGAAGTTGCGCCGCGAGGTCAAACGTATGCAGGGTATTCTGCGTAAGAAGGATGAACTGATTAAGAAATCGCTGAAGGATATGGAAACACGGGAGAACAGCCAATGAACCAGCACATCGATCGCCTGAAGAAATCGGTCACCCAGGGCGCCATCGGCGGGCTGGCCGGTTTCATCGTCGAGCGGGGCCTGGAATCGGCCACCGGGATTGACTTCATCAACGGCGTCTTCGAGATCGCAGGCGCCACCCTGGGGGTGGTCAATGCCAACCGCGACCTGATCAAGCTGGCCTACGACAGCACGGTCCAGCTCACCGGCAAGGAACCGAAGGACCTGACCAACGACGAGTGGGAAGAGGTCCGCCAGAAATACCCCAAGGCCGTTGAATACCTGGAACGGGCACTGGCCCTGCAGTAAGCGGTGGCGGTAATGCCCATCCCCGGTTTGACCACCATCGCCCTGGCCGTCACCCGGCTGGCCTACCGGCTGGCCGAGAAAAAGCGGTGGCTGCCGGGGGGGGCTTTCCACCGGATGTCGGTGGATCAGCTGAAAGCCGGCGACCTCGACGAGGCCGAGCGGCTTAATCGTCTGGCCCTGGAACGGAAACCGCAGCACAACAAGGCCCTGGTGGTCCGCGACCTGATCGCCATGCGCCGGGACGCCTCCACCGCCGAACTCCGTAAAAAACTGGACGAGGAACAGGAGCGGATCCGGGTGTTGCAGGCGGAGCGCCTGGCCTGCCGCTGGACGCTGGCCCGGGGCGAACGCCGGCGGCAACGGAAGAAAATCGCCACCTGGCTGCTGGTGCCCCTGTCGGCGGCGGGAGCCCTGGCCACCGGTTATGCCGTGGCCCAGGACGGGTTCCCGCTCTGGGGCCGGATCGTGGCCGGAGTGCTGGGGGCCGGGATCGTCATCGTCCTGGTCCTCCCCCGATTCATCGGCGGCGGGGTTGAAGCGGCGGTGAGAGAAGACGAATGCCGGGCGGCCATGGTGACCCTTTCCCGGGAGATCGCCAGCCGGCTCAAGCGAACCGCGGACCTGGAACGGCAGTTGGTGGACATGGCACGGGTGAACCAATGAAGGACAATACCCAATCCCGGACTGCCGATCCGCTGATCGGTATCCACGGGATCAGCAAGTGGTACGGCCAGCTCAAGGCCCTGGACCGGTTGACCATCGAGGTGCAGGGTGGCGAAATTTACGGTTTGCTGGGCCCCAACGGGGCCGGCAAGACCACCGCCCTCTCCTGCCTGGCCGGCCTGTCCCGGGCCGACGAGGGCCGGGTGGCGGTGGCCGGTGAGGACGTCCGCACCAGGCGGCAGCAGGCGGCGTCCCGCCTGGCGCTGATCCCCGACCGTCCGCACCTCCCCGACCGGCTGACCGTCATCGAAGTGGGTGAATACAGCCTCGGGCTGCGCGGTGTGGGCACCCGGGAGGCCCGCCGGCGCTTCACCCCCTGGCTCGATCGCTTCGGGCTGGCGGACCGCAGCGACAACCTGGTCTCCGAACTGTCCCACGGAATGCGGCAGAAGGTGGTCTTCTCCACCGCCCTGGCCTCGAACACCGAGGTGCTGGTGATCGACGAACCGATGGTGGGGCTGGACGTGCCGGCCCAGCGGCTGGTGCTGGACATCCTGCGGGAAAAGGCCGATGCCGGCTGCGCCATTCTGGTGACCACCCACACCCTGGCCGTGGCCCAGAAACTCTGCACCCGGGTGGGTATCCTCGACCACGGGCGACTGCTGGTGGAGGGGGCACCGGAGGTCCTCTCCGCGGCCCGGGGCCGCCCTGACCTGGAGGAGGTATTCCTCGACCTGCTCCGTGAAGTTCAGCAGGGTTGAAGCCGGGCAGGCCCTTTCCTATACTGTCTCCCCCGGTTCGGGGCCGCCCCCGGGCGGACGAATTCGATATGCAAGCGACATATTCATTCAGGGCATCGTATACCGTGTGACAAAGGAGTCCCCGAAAATGGCCGACAAATCGTTCAACGCCTTTGAGATGGCACAGACTCAGTTCGACCGGGTGGCCGACCTGCTGGACCTCGACCCCTCCACCAGGGAGCTGCTGCGCCAGCCCCTGCGGGAGTATCACTTCAGCATCCCGGTGCGGATGGACGACGGTGCGGTGAAGGTCTACCGCGGTTTCCGGGTCCAGCACAACGACTCCCGGGGCCCCTGCAAGGGCGGCATCCGCTTCCACCCCCAGGAGACGGTGGATACGGTGCGCGCCCTGTCGATGTGGATGACCTGGAAGTGCGCGGTGGTGGATATCCCCCTGGGCGGCGGCAAGGGCGGGGTGATCTGCGACCCGCACAACCTCAGCCAGCGGGAGCAGGAACTGATCTGCCGCGGCTGGGTGCGCCAGCTGGCGAGGAACGTCGGTCCGGTCTCCGACGTGCCGGCGCCGGACGTGATGACCAGCGGCCAGCACATGCTCTGGATGCTGGACGAGTTCGAGGTGATCCACGGCGGGAAGTACCCGGGGTTCATCACCGGCAAACCGGTGGGGATGGGCGGGTCCCTGGGCCGCACCGAGGCCACCGGCTACGGTGTGGTCTACACCGTGCGTGAAGCCTTGAAGCAGCTGGGCATCGACCCCGCCGGCACCACCGCCAGCGTCCAGGGCTTTGGCAACGTGGCCCAGTTCGCGATCCAGCTCTTCGGCCAGATGGGCGGCAAGGTGGTCTGCGTCTCCTGCTGGGACCAGGGCGACCAGACCTCCTACTCCTTCCGCAAGGCGGACGGCATCGACCTGGAAGCGCTCAAGGGGATCACCGACCGCTTCGGCGGTATCGACAAGGACAAGGCCCGGGACCTGGGCTACGAAGTGCTGCCCGGCGACGCCTGGCTGGAACAGGAGGCGGACATCCTCATCCCGGCGGCACTGGAGAACCAGATCACCGGGGAGAACGTCCAGCGGATCAGCCAGCAGGTCAAGGTCATCGCCGAAGGGGCCAACGGTCCCACCACACCGGAGGCCGACCGGGTGATCGAGGAGCGCGGCATCTTCCTCATCCCCGACTTCCTGGCCAACGCCGGCGGGGTCACCTGCAGCTACTTCGAGCAGGTGCAGTGCAACATGAACTACTACTGGGAGAAGGATGAAGTCCTGGGGAAACTGGACCAGCAGATGACCTCCGCCTTCAAGGCGGTGAGCGAACTGGCGGCCAAGCGGAAGCTCTACACCCGCGATTCGGCCTATGTGATATCCATCGGCCGGGTGGCCCAGGCCTGCCGTAACCGCGGCTGGGTCTGATTCCGGGACGACACATCTCCGAGGTGAAGACGTGAACCAGCAGCTGAATTGCCTCCACCGTATGGAGGAGATCCTGTCCGACACCGACGCTCCCCTGGCCGACATCTGCGGACGGCTGCTGCAGGTGCTCCCTGAAGGCTGGCGCCGACCTGAGGACTATGGAATGCGCATCGTGGTGGAGGGCGAGCGTTTCGACAGCCCCGACTTCGATGATACCCACTGGTCGAAGACCGAGGACATCCTCACCGAGGGAAAGGTCTGCGGCACGATCAGCGTCAGTTTTCGCGACCAGCTCCCCGACACGGCCGAAAGCCCCTTCACCCCCGAGGAGACCCGCCTGCTGCGCACCGTGTCCATGCGGCTGGGCCGCTACCTGACCCACAAGCGCACACGCGGCATCAGGCACGAACTGGAGCAGGCCAGCAAGGGACTGACCGACCGAACCAAAGGCGAATGGCGGGCAGTGCTGGAGATGACCCGCCAGACAAACCGGCGCTTCTACCTCGGCCTGGCACGCAAGATGCTCAACCACCTCAGCTGGAGCGGCGTACCCGAGGCCGAACAGCTGCTGCAGAAGCTGGGCATGTGCGCCCACGAGTCGGAGGCCGAGGAACTGCTCAAGGATTGGAACGTGCCGGGCGAACTGAAACATCAAGCCGAACTGTCCGAGGACCTGAGCGAGGTGGCCTTCGCCATCGCCGCCGCCCACCTCGACGACGAGGAGATTCTGGCGCTGATCAAGCACTGGATACAGGAAGGCCAGCTCAGCTTCCTCGCCCGGGTTGTGAACCGGCACCTCTCACTGGCCGAGGTTGCCGATGCGCTGCAGCGCTACGAGTTCCTCTCCCCCGACGAGAGCGCCATCGAGCCGGCGAACAAACGGGGCATCACCGTGGCGCTGATCCGCCGCTTCCTCGGCGACCAGCTGGAATACATCAACGTGGCCCAGCGCTTTTTCGAACCGCGCGATTTCTACCTGCTGCTGAAGAGGATCATCTTCAGCGCGGAGAGCCACGGCAAGCTGGGCGGCAAGGGCGCCGGCCTGCACTTGGCGGCCCAGATCCTGCGCCGGGAAGCGAAACAGAATGAGCTGCTGGCCAACGTCCGCCTGCCCAAGACCTGGCACATCACCTCCGACGTGGTGCTCAACTTCATGCACCACAACGGCTTCGAGGAGGTGCTGGAGCAGAAATACAAGGACATCAAGCAGATCCGCCTGGAGTATCCGCACATCGTCCAGGACTTCAAGAGCGGGTTCTTCCCCCAGGAGATCGTGGCCGGGCTGGCCGCGGCGCTTGACGACCTTGGCGACCAGCCGATCATCGTCCGCAGCTCCAGCCTGCTGGAGGACCGCCTGGGTTCGGCATTCTCCGGCAAGTACAAGAGCCTCTTCCTGGCCAACCAGGGCAGCAAGGGAATGCGGCTGGAGGCACTGATGGCGGCAGTGGCCGAGGTCTTCGCCTCGACCTTCAGCCCCGACCCCATCGAATACCGCGTTGAGCGGGGGTTGATCGATTACGGCGAGGAGATGGGCGTGATGATCCAGGAGGTGGTTGGCACCCGGGTGGGCCGCTACTTCCTGCCCTCCTACGCCGGGGTGGCCTTCAGCAACAACGAGTTCCGCTGGTCGCCGCGGATCCGGCGCGAGGACGGCCTCTTGCGCCTGGTGCCCGGCATGGGCACCAGGGCGGTGGACCGGCTGGGCGACGACTACCCGGTGCTGGTGGCCCCGGGCCAGCCAGGCCTCAGGGCCAACGTCAGCATCGACGAGGTCCTGCGCTACTCTCCGCGCAAGATCGACCTGATCGACCTGAAGACCAACCAGTTCGTCACCGTCGACCTGCCACAGTTCATCCGCGAGCACGGCAACGACCTGCCCGGTCTGAACCGGCTGATCTCCATTTACCGCGACGGCCACCTGGAGAAACCCTTCGGCATGGAGGATCTCTCCGAAAGCGATGCGGTGGTCACCTTCGAAGGGCTGACCTCCAGCACGCCCTTCGTCAAGCGGATGAAGGCCATCCTCGACACCCTGAAGCGGGCGCTGGGGCACCCGGTGGACATCGAGTTCGCCTCGGACGGAGTGGACCTCTACCTGCTGCAGTGCCGGCCCCAGAGCTACGCCAAAGAGTGCCGGCCGGCGCCGATCCCGCGCAAGATCAGCCCCGAGCGGGTGCTGTTCACCGCCCGCCGCCACGTCTCCAACGGCGCGGTCCCCGGCATCACCCACGTGGTCTATGTCGATCCGCACAGCTACGCCGAGCTGGAGAGCCAGGAGGAACTGCTGGCGGTGGGCCGGGCGGTGAGCCGGCTGAACCATACACTGCCCCGGCGGCAGTTCATCCTCATCGGGCCCGGCCGCTGGGGCAGCCGCGGCGACATCAAGCTGGGGGTCAACGTCACGTACTCCGATATCAACAACACGGCCGCGCTGATCGAGGTGGCCTTCAAGAAGGGCAACTACGTGCCCGATCTCTCCTTCGGCACCCACTTTTTCCAGGACCTGGTTGAGGCCAACATCCACTACCTGCCCCTCTACCCCGACGACGACCAGGTCCGTTTCAACGAGGATTTCTTCACCGGCAGCGCCAATGCACTGGCTGATATCGCCCCGGAATTCGCCGCACTGGCCGACACCGTGCGGGTGATCGATGTGTCGGCGGTGACCGAAGGACGCACCCTGGAACTGTTGATGAACGGCGATCTCGACGAGGCGGTGGCCATCTTCTCCCGGCCCGGTTTCGACCTCTCTGAACCGGCTGAGGACGAGAAGGCAGGGGAGGACGAAGCACCATTTGTGAACCGTCTGGCCAGGTGGCAGGAAGAGATGGCCGACCGCATTGCCGCCGAGACTGACCCGGTCCGCTTCGGCATCGACGCCCTCTACCACCGCGATGATCCCACCGGTGAGAACGAGCAGATCCAGCTGCTGGTGCAGTTCAAGGAGGCCGGCGCCCAGCGGGATGCCCTCCGGATCTGGCTGGAAGGCTGGGACCATGGCCTGCGGGAACAGTTCCTCTCCCTCACCGGGCACCGGCCGCAACAGGTTCTGGACATCCGCTTCTTCACCGGGGAGGAGGCCCGGGGCGAGCCGGGCCGGACCGCCGGCATCGGGTCCGAGGAGAACCCCGCCCGGCCGCTGGCACTGACCGGACGCCGGGGGTGAGATGCCCTACCTCACCACCCTGGTAACCGCCGACCTCCGTTCCGCCCGCAACCGCTTCACCCGCGGCGGGTGGGGCGAGCGGTTCGGCGCGCTGGCCGCCACGCTGGTGGTGGCCCTCTTCTGCTGGGGCTGCCACAGTTTCTTCCTCCGTATCTTCGAGGGGATCCTCCGGCTGCGTTCGGTGGAATCAATGCTGCCCACCGAGCTCACCGGCTCGCTGCAGGCGCTCACCGCCCGGCTGCTGGCCATGGCCGCGCTCACCGCCCTCTCCGCCCTGTTCGCATCATCACTGGTCACCGGGCTGGCCGCGGCGGTGCAGGCCCGCGACCTGCCGCTGCTGTTGGCCCAACCGCTGCCCCGGCTATCGCTCTACGGCCACCGGCTGCTGCGCAGCACCCTGGCCGCCGGCGCACCGATCCTGCTCTTCCTCCTCCCCACGGCCCATGCCCTGGGCACCGCCTGGGGTCACCCCTGGCGGGTGACCTTCACCGCCGCGGCCACCGGTCTGCTGCTCACCACCGGCACCGCCGCCCTGGCCCTGGCCCTGGTGCTGGTCCTGCTGCGAACCTTCCCCGCCGGCAAAACCGCCCAGACCATCACCTCGATATCCGCCCTCTCCCTGGCGGTGGTCATCGGCGCGGTGCGTGCCGTGCGGCCGGAACGGCTGTTCAACCCGGCCAGCGGCGAAGACCTGCTTTCGGCCCTGCAGAGCATGGAGTTGCCGGCGCTGCACTTCTATCCCTCATCCTGGATGACCGACTGCTGGATGGCGGTGGCCAGCGGTGACGCGTTTCGCGGCCCGCTCACCAGTCTGGCCCTCTATTGCGCGCTCTCCGTGGTCCTGGGGGCGGCGGCCTTTGTCACCCTGCACCGCCACGGCTGGATCCGGGCCCGCGAAGCCCCGGCTCCGGCCCTGCCCGGCGCCGGAGCGGCCGGCCGGCTGGGCCGCCGGCTCTGCGCCCTGCTACCGCGGCCCATGGCCGCCGTGGCCCGGCTGGAACTGGCGTCCATCACCCGTGACCCCGGCCAGTGGACCCAGCTGGCCCTGCTGGCCGCGCTCTCCGGGCTCTACCTCTACAACCTGAAGCTGATCCCCGGAGACCAGCGGATTGTCGGGCCCCTGCTGGCCCTGCTCAACGTGGGGGTGGCCGGCCTGGTGCTCAGCGCGGTGGCCCTGCGGTTAGGACTCCCCTCGGTCTCCCGGGACGGGCCCTCCCGCTGGCTGCCCGAGACCTCCCCGCTGGGCGCGTTCAAGCGGCTGCTGGCCAAAAGCCTGGTGGTGGGAGCGCCGCTGGTGCTGCTGGGCGGCGGCTTGACCTCCGCCGCGGCGCTGCTGGTCCCTGCCCCGCTGGACCTGAAGAGCCATGCCGTGATGGCGGTATTGCTGATGGGCCCCACCCTGGCCGCCATTGCCGTGGGTGTTGGGGCCCGCTTTCCGCGCTATGACGCCGCCGACGCCTCCATGGCCACCATCGGTTCCGGCGGCCTGCTGGGATTCGCGCTGATGCTGCTCTACACCGGGGTGATGACCGTTTTGTCGGCCCGGCCGGTATTCAGCTGGTATCTGGCCCGGGTGGGGCTGCACACCGGTCCCTCCACCCTCTTTCTGGCCTCGCTGGCGCTCCAGGTGGGGCTGTCGCTGCTCCTCGCGGCCGGGGCACTCTCCTGGGGTGCCCGGCACCTCGAACGCCACCGTTAGAAGGTATTGTCGTTTAAAAAGGGGACAGGTAACTTTTTAACTGGGGGGCGAATTACATTTATCCCCTGATTCAGAAATAGTTTACAGCCAGCTTAAAAAGTTACCTGTCCCCTTTTTAATTCTATTTCACCATTTTTTCAGCCCTCCAAAATGCCGATACGGAGGGTATGAATCCAAACCAGCCGCTGTGGTATTATGTTTTTTTATATTGAGTACTCCAGATGCGTCAGAAGAAGAGGATAAAGCGCTCCCTGATCAGGGAGCTGGTGGAGGAGAATCTCGAGTCCATCGAGAAGCGGCCGCGGGGGTCTACGCGCCGGCGCCGGCGGTTCAACCGGAAAAGACTGATCTACTGGATGATCAGCGGTATCGCCGGTATGTCCCTGGGGGCGCTGCTCTTCTTCCTGGTCCTCGACAGCGGGGGCCGGCTCTACCGCCAGTGGCTTTCCGGCAACCCGGACCAGGAATCCGCCGAGGCCGATGGTTCGGTGCTCGACACGCTGGGGGAGGCTGTTTTACCGGCCGGGTTCACCCTTCCCCAACCGCTGGAGCCCGATGTGATCCCGCTGGCCGTCCGGCGGGTGGCCATCGATGCCGGCCACGGCGGGGACGAGGAGGGAACGATCACCGATTCCGGGCTGAAGGAGAAGGAGTTGACCCTCGACATCGCCAAGCGGTTGAGAAGGCTCCTGGAAGCGGCATCCTACTCGGTGACCATGACCCGTACCACTGACCAAGCGGTGAAACTGAAAGAGAGGGCCCGCACGGCCAACGAGGATCGGGCGGACATCTATCTTTCGATCCACGTCAACTGGATCTACAACCGCGAGGTGCGCGGGGTGGAGACCTACTATCTCGGGCCCACCGACGATCCGCACCTGCGGAAACTGGCCGCCCTGGAGAACCGCGACTCGGGATACTCGGTGGCCGACTACCGGCGTCTGCTCGACTCGATCTATGCCGATGCCCGCAGTTTCGAGTCGCGGCGCCTGGCCACCGCGGTCCAGCGCTCGCTGTACAGCAGCCTGCGCCAGACCACACCGGAGATCAGCAACCGCGGGGTGAAATGCGCACCCTTCGTGGTGCTGGTGGCAACGGAGATGCCGTCCATCCTGGCCGAGGTCTCCTGCCTGTCCAACGAACACGAGGCCCGGCTGCTGGCCCGGCCTGCCTATAGACAGCAGATCGCCCGAGCTCTTTTCGAGGGGATCCGGAATTACAGTGCACCGCCCGAAACCGCGGACAGCGGCGGCGGAAAAGGGAAGGAATCATGAGCAAAGAGGAAGGTGATCTCTATATCGGTATCGACCTGGGAACATCGAACAGCGCCATCGCCACTTCCGCCGGTCAGCGTCACGTGGTGGAGAGCTACGTGGGCTGGCCGCTGGACATGGTGGCCCGCAAAGTGATCAAGCGGGACGTGCTGATCGGCCGGGAGGCCCTGGACAGCCGGATGATGCTCGACCTGCACCGGCCGCTGGAGCGGGGGCTGCTCAAGGAGGGTTCGGAGAAGGACCAGGCCGCAGTGCGGCAGCTGATGTCCCACCTGCTGGACCTGGCCGGGGTTCGTGAGGCCCGCGAGAGCGGCTCCCGGGTGCGGGCGGTGGTGGGTGTGCCCGCCGAAGCCCTGCGGGTGAACAAGGAACACCTGCGCGAGGCGCTGCAGGGCCTGGTGGACGGCCTGATCATCGTCTCCGAGCCCTTTGCCGTGGCCTATGGCATGGATGCCCTGCTCCACGCCCTGGTGATCGACGTGGGGGCCGGCACCACCGACTTCTGCATGATGAAGGGCCACTACCCCACCGAAGATGACCAGCGGACCCTGCCCAACGCCGGCGACTGGGTGGACGAACAGCTGGCCACGCTGCTCGCCGAACGCAAGGCCGAGGTCAAGGTCTCGATCCACACCGTACGCCGGTGGAAGGAGAACTGGAGTTTCGTCGGCAGCGACAGCAAACCGCTGAAGGTCAATGTGCCGGTGGGCGGGAAACCGACGGAGATCGACATCACCGACGAGATGCGCATAGCCTGTGAGGCGCTGATCGCACCGGTGTCGGAGACGATGATCGACCTCATCGCGGCCACCGAAACCGAATACCAGGAGCACGTCCGCCAGAACATCATCCTCGCCGGCGGCAGCTCGGCGATCCGGGGGTTTGCCAAACGCCTGGAGCAGGAGCTCACCGAATACGGCGGCGGCAAGATCAAGGTGGTGGACGACCCGGTCTTTGCCGGATGTGATGGTGGCCTGGCGCTGGCCATCGATGCGCCCGGCGCCGATTGGGAAAAACTGAACAACTGAAACTCGGGGAAAATATGAGTGATGAATTGACCACTGTCGCCTACGAAGGGATCAAGCTGTGCCGTCAGGGATCCTGGAGCCAGGGCGTGACACATCTGACCAGGGTGGCCCGGGAGAAAAACGCGGACACCAAGCTCCCCGGGGTTTTTTACTCCTATCTCGGGTATGGCATCGCCCTCTGCGAGCACCGGGTTCGTGAAGGCCTGGAACTCTGCGAGCGGGCGGTGAAGGCCGGGTTCTATGAACCGGACAACTACCTCAACCTCTCGCGGGCCCACCTGTTGCGCAAGAACCGGCGGGCGGCGGTGAAATGGCTGGGCAAGGGGCTCAAGGTGGACCCGAATCATGACGGCCTGATCAGCCTGCAAAACGACATGGGGTTCAGGAAGCGGCCCATCCTGCCCTTCCTCCCCCGGGACAGTACCTTCAACATTCTGCTGGGCAGGATGCGGCACAACCTGACCAAGCGCCGCTGATTTCTGCGAACAGGGCACCGGGCGGACAGCGCCTCCACGATGGTCCGCCGGTGCAGCCCTGCCATCCGCCGGAGGACCCGCACCGTGAAAACGCCGTTCATCCTTTTTCTGGCCGTCCTGCTGACCGCCGCCACCGTGGCGGCACCCACCGCCGATGCCTGCACCAACTTCCTGGTGACCAGGGGCGCATCCGCCGACGGCTCGGTGATCATCACCTACACCTGTGACGGCGAGTTCCACCCCAACATGCGTTACCTGCCCGCCGAGGACCACGAGGAGGAGTTCGAGGAACTGACCCACTGGACCGGCGAGGTGGTGGGCAGGATCAAACAGGTGCCCCACACCTACGCAGTAGTGCAGCTGATGAACGAGCACCAGGTGGCCATGGGCGAGACCACCTGGGACGGCCGGGAGGAACTGCGCAACAAGGAGGGCATGCTGCACTACTGGATGCTGATGCGGCTGGCCCTGCAGCGCTCGCGCACCGCCCGAGAGGCCATCGAGGTGATGGCGGCCCTGGTGGAGGACTACGGCTACTCCAGCACCGGCGAGTCGATGGTCATCGCCGACCCGGACGAGGCCTGGATCATGGAAATCATCGGCCCCGGCCCCGGCGGCAAGGGAGCCATCTGGGTGGCGATGAAGGTGCCCGACGGCTCGGTCTGCGCCTATGCCAACAAGTCGCGGATCAGCAGCTTCCCCCTTGACGATCCCGAGAACTGCCTCTACTCCCCCAACGTGATCTCCTGTGCCGTGGAGAAAGGCTACTACGACCCGGAGGGCGGTGTCCCCTTCAGCTTCCGTGACGCCTACTGCCCGGCTTCGCCGCAGAAAATCGGTTACACCTCAACCCGGGTCTGGAGCCTCTACCGCCGCTGCGCCCCCTCGCTGGGGCTCACCGCCGATTACAGCCGCGCCGCCGCCGGCGCCAAGCACTACCCGCTCTGGATCGAGCCGGACAGGAAGCTGGCGGTGGGCGACGTCTTCGACCTGATGCGCGACCACTACGAGGGCACCGAGCTGGATATGACCAAAGGCGTCGACGCCGGGCCCTTCGGCACCCCCAACCGCTGGCGGCCCATGACCTTCTCCGTGGACGACGAGCTCTACTCCTGGGAGCGGCCCATCTCCACCCAGCAGACCGGCTTCTCCATCGTCACCCAGTCCCGCTCATGGCTCCCCGATCCGGTGGGCGGCGTGCTGTGGTACGGGGTGGACGACACCGACGGCACCTGCTACGTACCGCTCTACTGCGGCATCGACCAGGCCCCCGAGGCCTTCACCCGGGGCAGTTTCAAACGCTTCTCCTGGGACTCGGCCTGGTGGATCTTCAACCTGGTGGCCAACTACGCCAACCTCAAGTATTCCTACATGATCGAGGACATCCGTGCCGTGCAGTCGGCCATCGAGGGCGAGTTCATCGCCCTGCAGCCGGAGGTGGACCGCACCGCCGCCGCTCTCTATGAAAAGGACCCGGCACTGATGACCCGCTACCTCACCGACTACTCGGTGAGCCGTGCCGAGCAGACCGTCACACGGTGGCAGTCACTGGCCGAACACCTGATCACCACGTACAACGACGGCTACGTGCGGAACGAGAAGGGCCGGCCGGAAGAGGTGGGCTATCCCGACAGCTGGCTGCGCGAGGTGCTGAAAAGCCGCCCCGAGCAGTTCAAGCTGGACAACCGGGGCAGGAAGGTGGAGACAGAACTGTCCTACTGAGTTCAGGGGGGCTACCGGTAGCCCCCCTCGATGATGGCTCTCAGGGTATCGATATACGCGTTCAGCTTGTGCCCGAAGCGGTGGGGGTCGGAATTCAATCCGTTGAATTCGGCGCTGATCAGCCGCACCATCAGGTCCCGGGTGGGAGCACCCTCCATGGCCGCACAGCCCGAGGCCATGAGCCAGACGTCAGGACAGCCGGGGAACTCCGTCATGGCCCGCTGCAGGTCGGGGTCCTTCAATTTCAGCCTCTCGCCTTTGCCGGCCAGCAGGCTGCAGGCGAACCGCTCATCGCCATAACGGTCCCAGCCATAGCGGTCGATGCCCGCTATTTTCCCCTTGTCCGCCTCCAGGGCCAGCCCGGCCAGCAGGTTCAGGGCCTCTACGTCTCCCGCCGCGGAGCGGGCCCGCTTGTCCAGTTCCTCGGCAAAAGCCCCATACAGCTCTTCAGGAGTGGACAGTTCTTCGGACAGCACCCTCCGTATGAGCGCGGAGGCCACCGGCGAATCGAGGGGCAGCCGGCCGCCCTCGAGGATCAGGCCCGACGATTTCAGCCTGCGCCCCACCATGGCGGACGAAATGCCCGTGGAGGTCTCGAGGTAGACCAGGGTCTCCAAATCGAGGAAACGCCAGCTCTCCCCGCCCATGGTCTTCCTGATCAGCGCCATGTCGTGGTTAAGAGCATCGCGGTTGACGTCGGCGTTCCACCAGTCGACCTCCCAGTCCAGGTCGAGCAGGATCAGATCCGCCGCGCGTGCCGGGTCGGTCTTCAGTCCTTCCAGCAGGGCCGCCCGAGTGGTCCAGGGATTCGGGTCTCCGTAGACCGAGTGGATCGCGAGATCGATGGCGGTGTGCCCCTGTTCGAATTCGGCTTTCTTCCATGATTTCAGGGCGCCCTTCACGTCGCCGAGGCGGAACTGGCAGTCGGCCAGCAGGGCGTAGTAGCGCTTCTCCCGCTTCATCTTCTTCAAAACAGCCCGGTAGAGTTCCGCCGCTTCCCCATGATGCCCTACACGGTGCTGCTGCAGCGCCCACTCCAGCATCACCAGTGGTTCCTTCGGCTCAGCCTCGTAGGCCCGGCGGTGGTAATCCCGGGAGAGCTCCGGGGCCAGGTCGTAGAGCATGTTGCCCAGCAGGAACCAGTCCGCCGGCCCCTGCTCCTCCGCCGGCACCAGGCCGGTGAGCAATGCGAAGGCCTCCTCCATGCGGCCGGCGAGGAACAGTTCCGCCTGGCTCTCGCCGGCCGCCAGGTATCGCGCCCCGCGGGCCCGCAGCTGGTCCTCGAAGCCGGCGGCGCGGCAGATCGGGGAGAGGCAGAACAGGACGGCCAGGACCAGCGTGGCAACGACACCAGAAATTTTTGAACGAGTGCTGCTGACGGAATCTGAGTCGGACATCATCGACAGGCCTCCTCGGTGGCGAGAATGGATTTGCCAAATCGTAAGGAACCATCCGGAACACGTCAAGGTCGCTTCAGGGCGGCTCAATCGGGGACGGATCCGGCAGCGGCACGCAGGAGGTCGGCGATGGCCTCCGAGTCGGCGAGGTCCAGGGCGCTGTCCCCGTCCAGGTTGGTGATCGATGGGTCGGCGCCATGCTCCAGCAGCAGCCGGACCATGGCCTCGTTGCCGCCGTCCGCCGCCCACATCAACGCCGTGACCCGTTCACCCTCCGGCCGAACGGCATTGACCGGCGCACCGTTGTCGATGAGCCAGTTGACAAGTTCCACGTCTTCATGGCGGACCGCGGCCATCAGCAGGGTGATGCCGCTGTCGGTGCTGGCCAGGGGATCGGCACCGGCCTCCATCAGTCGCTGGATGATTGCCGTGTGCTGCCGCCGGATGGCGAAGAGCATCGGCACCTGACCGCGATGGTCCCGGGCATCCACATCGGCCCCTTTGCTCAGCAGCAGGTCGACAAACTCCAGATGTCCCCGGTCAACGGCCACATGCAGCGGTGTCCGGCGCAGTGTCATATTGACATCGCTGCCCTTCTCGATGAGGGACTGGGCCACGGTGGTGGCCCCCTGATCCGCAGCGGTGATCAGGTTCCAGCCGTCCCCACCTTTGAAATAGGACAACTGAAACAGAATGATGTAGAGGAAGGTCGCCAGCAGGATGGCAACCCCTGAGCTGCCCAACCCGAGAAGATATGCGGCACAGGTCTTGAGCACCGTAAGAACCCGCCCGCCAAAAAAGCCCAGGGCCGCAAAGCTGAAGTAGGCCAGGGTCAGAGGCATGCCAATGATTGCCGGGTGAAGGGAGAGAAGCATCCCCAGCGGGAGGACCACCACGGCGAACATGGCGGTGTGCCCGACCGTGTACAGGGCAAACATGACCATCTCCGCCAGGTTGAACTCCGATCGCCGGAAAAAGAGGCGGAGCAGAATTGCGAATGGAATAAGAATGACCAGCGACAGGTAGAGCAGGTTCTTGAACAGCAGCCGCTGGAGGTCCTGGATGACCAGGACCTGCCCCGGGGTCAGTTCGGGGTTGCTGAGAACCTGTTCGATGGTCGAGGTCTGGAACCCCACCGTCTTCTGGACCAAAGCATTGATGGCGATACCCACCAGCAGGTAGGCAAAGGGATTGGCGTAGACCAGCCGTTCGCCGTCGATGTAACGGCGGATCATTGGACCAGGCTCGGTGAACAGTTCCTTGAACGTGCAGAGCCACCCACGCTCGAGGCTGAAGAACCGCTCGAAGAGCTCCCGTACGATCAGGCGGAGCGTCAGCCGCTCTCCCGATCCTTCCTGGGCTTCATCGGTCATCAGCGTTCCGGCCCCTTATCATTCAACCTTTGGCCGAACCGGATTCGGCCCCGGTGACGGCCCCGCCTTCAGCATCTTTTCAATGGCGTCCGAGTCGGCATGGTCCAGCGCGGTCTTGCCCTTGTCGTTCTTGATCGACGGGTCGGCGCCGTATTCCAGAAGCAGTTGCACAGCGGCCTCGTCACCCTCGTCCGCCGCCATCATCAGGGCCGTGACCCGCTTCCCATCCGGGCGGACCGCGTTGACCGGTGAACCGTTGTCCAGCAACCACCGCACCAGCTGGAGATCCTCGGCCCGCACGGCCACCATCAACAGCGTGTATCCGGAGTCGGTTGTGGCTGGTGGTTCCGCACCGGCATGGATCAACCGCCAGGCGATCTCCAGGTGGCCCTTGCGGATGGCCAGAAACAACGGCACCTGCCCGGAGTGGTTCGGCGTATCCACATCTGCACCATTGGCCAGCAACAGGTCGACAATCTCCATGTCACCCTGGTCCGTGGCCACATGCAGTGGTGTGCTCTGCAGGGCCATGTTGACGTTGGCCCCCTCCCCGATCAGCCGCTCCACCACCGCGGCGGCTCCGTGCTCGGTGGCCGTGACCAGGTTCCACTTGTCGGCGTTCCTGAATTCCGATAATCCGAGGGTCAGGATATAGATTATCGTGGCCGCGAGAATTATCACCATGTAGCCGGCAAAAGCCAGGCCATACGCGACGCACGTCTTGAACGCGGTCATCACCCGGCCGCCGAAAAACCTGATGGCGGCATAGCACAAATAAATCAGGCCCACCGGAACTGTCACCAGCGGATGCAGGTCTGACAGTATTGTCAGGGGTAGCAGCACCACGGCGAACAATGACGTATGGCCGGTGGTGTAAAGGGCAAAGACGGTCATCTCGGCCAGGTTCAACCCGGACCGCCGGAAAAATAGCCGGAGGAATACGGCAAAGGGAAGCAGGATTCCCAGAGACACGTAAAGCAGGTGCTGGAAAATGTACTCTTGCATTCCCTGAATGAATTCGATCTGTCCGGGTCTCAAGTCCGGATTGGCGAGGTTAGTCTCCATCATCCAGTCCTGGAATCCCACCGAGTTCTGGATCAGCACGCTGATGGCGGTGGCCACCAGCAGGTAGGCAAAGGGGTTGGCATAGGCTTTCCGTTCACCATCGATATAGCGCCGGATCATCTGGCCCGGTTCGGTGAACAGTTCCTTGAATGTGCGCAGCCAGCCGCTCTCCAGACTGAAGAAGCGGGTCGCCAGATCGTGCATGATCTGCCGAAGGGTCAACCGCTGCACATGTTCACTCTTTTCCAGATCAGGCATTTTCGAATCCGTGTTTGGTTTTCATCGTCTCGCATCAAGTAATTACGAAACCTTGCTGCCGTTGATTCGTCCAATCAATGAATGATAATGGTTTTTGATTTCCCCGTCATCCGGACAACCGTTTCGGTGATCGAGAATGCGGAAAACCCGTATAGGATGAAAGAGACCGGAATACGCATCCGCGCCGAGGCCACCACCAGCGATACCAGGAGAACGTAGAACAGCACCCCCAGCAGCA
>CBESOE010000085.1:0-18558 GCA_965531145.1 uncultured bacterium
ACAGCAGATCCTGGTGCAGGTCGAAGGTCACCTTCACTGGCCTGGTGGGCAGGTGATCAAGAAATTGGGGACGGTCATGTTCTTATGGCTGTCCCCAATTTGGACTGATTTTTTTGCCTGCATGGTGTTGACAAAAGGCACACAACGTATTACATTTATCATCATGAAATACTTCGAATGGGACAATGATAAAAATGCAAAGCTCAAAGACGAGCGCGGCATCTCATTCGAAGAGGTTGTATTTCATATGGAACGCGGGGATATCCTTGACATACTTGAACATCCAAACCAGGGAAAGTATGGGGGACAGCGGATCATGGTTATTGATGTCGAGGGATACGCCTATCTCGTTCCCTTTCTGGAGACTGACAATTCAATCGTTCTGAAAACAATCATCCCGAGCCGCAAGGCGACAAGGCGGTATCTGCCGGGGAGGGAGTAGTAAAATGAAACTCGATAAATCGGAAAAAGAACTGCGGGATTCCGTTGAGCGGGGTGAGTGGAAATCAAGCACGAAGACCAAAAAGGATACCCAGCGGTTTCAGGAATATGCCAGGGCAACATTCAAAAAAGACAGGCGCATCAACATCCGCATATCCAGCCGTGATCTGGTGGCAATTCAAAAAAGAGCTCTTGAAGAAGGGTTGCCCTATCAAACTCTGATTGCCAGCCTCCTCCACAAGTATGCGTCGGGCCGCCTCGTCGACAGAGAAACGCTGACGACCTGAGGCACTCTCACTCCTTCACGACCAGCAGGTCCTGGTACGGGTCAAAGATCACTTCAACCGGTTTGGTGGGCAGCTGGACCGTGAAGGTCTTTGACGGCTGGTCCATCACGAACTGCAGCAGCTCCGGATCCCCCTCCTCGTACTCCAGCCCGAAGGTCACCGGCATGCGGAAGTCCTCGGGAACACCGCCCTGCTCCAGCCAGATTTCCAGCAGGTAGAGGCCATCGGCATCAGGCTCCACGGCCAGGGTGTGGGTCCAGTTGTAGTTGGGGACATCGGCACAGCTGACCCACTGGTCGAAAAACCAGCCCCAGTCCTCGCCGGTGTTTCGCTCCACCGCGGCGATGAAGTCCCGGGTGGACGCGGGTTTGCCGGCGTGGGTATTGATGAAGTCGGCGAGGATGGCGTTGAACCGTTGCCCATCGTCCTCGAAGCGGTTTTCGAGGATGCTGCGCAGCATGTAGAGCACTTCCCTCCGTTTCTCGGATTTCCGCAGCAGGAGCCGCTGCCAGGAGGGAAACGGCTGGATTCGGCGGTCGCCGAAATTGGTCCGAACCGCGCCCATGAAAGCCTGGCTGTTCAGCTCCGAGGTCGAGGTATGGTTCGAGCCGACCCTGGTGGGGGGGGCGGCGGAGACAAAGCCGGCGGAACTGAAACTCGTCGAGAAGTAGGAGACCCTCCTGGGGATCATCTCGGGGAGGCGGGCTCTGAATCCCAACTCCAGCGGGCCCGACCAGTGGTCACGGCGGTGGGAGTCGTAGCGTCGCCGGAACAATTGCTCGTAGGTTTTGTCGCCAAGTCTCGTGGTGGCCTTCTTCTTCGGATTCAACTCAGCGGTCGCCATCATATACATCTCCGCCGAGATCTCCACCAGGGCGTCGATCAGCCACTGGTCGCGGTAGCTCTCCCAGTCGAGCGGCTCGCCCCAGAAAAGCTCGGCCGTTTTGATGGCCAGACTCCTCTCGTGCAGGTTCGGGCGATCCATGTTGAAGGCCCTGGAGTTGAGGGCGATGAACCCCGAGAACGATTGCGAGCTGCCGTGGATGCCGGAACAGGTGACCGACTCGAGGGGGAGACGGTGATCGAATACTTCCTGGTAGAATCGGATCATGTCGGCGATGAGAGCCGCGATCCCTTCTGCCTCGTCGCCCAGCTGCATGAAATGATTGACGCCAAAGGCGATCACTTCCGGCATGTCGTCCTCTAGTATCCGTCGTTCTTTGTAACGGTGCCCGTAGGCGAACGCCGCCGACTTGATCGGCGTTTCCGAGACCCAGGTGCTGAAGTACTGCTTCTCCTCCAGGTTCCCGCCGGCGGGTGACCCGGTGCCCCGCACCTGGAGCTTTTTCGGGTGGATGATGGTCACCCGGGCGGTGTGCCGGTCGTTCCAGCCCTCCAGCGGCTCGGGATACCAGTAGCGGCCGCTCGAGTGGGTGAGCGGAGGATACCAGTCCTGACCGCCGCCGTTGAGGTAGGGGTTTGTCGGCTCGATGTAAACGGGATACGGGTTGTGCATGCCGGGGTAGTTGCTGGTCAGCCGCTCCCAGGAGATGTCGACAGTAACGGTCTCACCCCGGGCCAGCGGATTGCGCAGGAGCACCACGGTGGAGGTGTCCTCCTCGTGGATGATGATGCGGGGGAAGCGCTCGGTGAAGGGTGCACGAAGCACGGGCAGTTCCGTTCCGTCGGGGGTGCTCGCCGTGACTTCGCTGGCCCAGGGGTTAAGGCGCAACGGCAGGGCCTGCAGGCCGTCCACGGACGACTCGAAGGTCATCCTTGCCCGGAATCGGGTCACCGGGAACGGTTTTCCCCAGCTGGTGGGGGGCCGGGCCGGCGGCCCCACGGCATCGGCGCCTTCCGGGCTCATTTGGGACCCGGGCCGCTTGCCCCCCCGCGAGATCACTTCGCCAACCTGGCCCTTGTGTTCCATCAGGTCCACTTCCAGGTCGGCATGGACCAGGTCGACCAGCGGGGTACGGATACTGCCCGGGCGACCGTCGGAGCGGCGGTGCTCGGCCCGGTCGAGGCTGATCCAGACCTCAACGAAGTCGTACTCCAGCGGCATGCGGCAGAGCCGGATTTCCTCCATCCGCCACGGGTCGAACTCGTAGAACAGCCAGCCGCGCGCCGCGGTATCGAAGTCGACGGCCAGGTATTCCCCGTCGTGGTTGAGCAGTCCGGCCACCACCCGCGCGTCGGCATCGAATCGGCCGTGCCCGAGCCACCGGAGGTGACATTCGTGAGCCAGCGGATTCACCAGGAACACTGAGTCTGTGGTTGAGGGAAAGAGCGCCATCACCCCTTCATCGGTAGTGCGCAGCACCAGCCGGCTGAAGTCGTACTCGATCGTGCCGGAGGCATCCGTCTCGGGGGGTGTTATCGTCTCACCCGGCGTCAGGAAGAACCGGGGGAACTGGTTCACCTCCACCGGGTCGGGAACATCCATCCTGAACCGCCCCTGCCCCTCGAAGACCAGGCCGGTCACCGACCCGTCCGAGGTGGGCCGCATGAGACGCACGGTGCCTTTCTCGAAGAACCACTCGGCGGTGTCCTGTTGAAGTCTCACGCCGTCCGAAGACAGGGGGATCGGTGTTGCGCTGAACTCCCAGTGGGTCAACTGCTCATAGTCGGCGGCCCATGTGTCGGCATTGGCACCTGCACCAGCGGCGGCCACGGCGGGGAAACCGGAAAAGAGGAACGACACCGCGAAAACAATGATGGGGACGAATGTCCTGACTCTGTCCATTTCGTTCCTCCGCGCTCTCCTGATGCCCCTGTCGGGCGTCCGTTTACTCAACAAAGTAATACAATTCATAGTGCGGGTCGAAGGTCACCTTCAGCGGCTTGAACGGCAGCCGGGCTGTGAAGGTCTTCGACGGCTGGTCCATCTGGAAGTGCAGGAGTTCGGGGTCAGCGTCTTTGTACTCCAGCCCGAAGGTCACCGGCATGCGGAAGTTCGGGGAGACCCGCTTCTGCTCCATGCGGATCTCCAGCACGTACATCCCGTCGGCCGCTGGTTCCGCTGTCACCTCGTGGGACCAGGTGTAGGTGGGGATCTCCGTGCCGTAGACCCACTGCTGGAAGAACCAGCCCCAGTCCTCGCCGGTCTGCCGTTCCACCGTGGCGATGAACTCAGTGGTGGAGACCGTCTTCCCCAGATTGGATTTGAGGAATTCGGCAAGGATGGCATTGAACTGCCGGGCCCCGTCTTCGGACTGCCCCATCAGGATCCCGCGCAGCATGTGCAGCACGGTCATCCCCTTGCTGCTGCGGCGGCTGGTCATAAACTCGGGGACGATGGCCCTGAAGCCCACGTCCAGCGGACCCAATCGAGTGAACTGATAGGTGTATGCGTAAGCCAGCCGCCGCTGGCGCAGACGGAGGAACTCGTCATAGTTCTTGATCGGTCCTCTCTGCCGCCGATTCCAGTTCTCGGTAATCATGTCGAGATACATCATCGCCGAATACCCGGCCAGGGAACTGGCCAGCCAGTGGTCACGGTAACTCTCCCAGTCCAGCAGCTGGCCCCAGAAGAGCTCCGCCGTCCTCCTGGCCATGGACCACTCGCTGTCCCATGAGTTGTACCTGGCCATCATGGGCCACTCGATGTCCCATGTGGTGTACAGGTCAAAGGTGGAATAATCATAGGCGATGAAGTCGGAGTAGGACTGTGATCCGTCGTCCACCCGGGTGCCGGTGACCGTCATCAGGGGCAGCGGATAATCGAAGATCTCCTGGTAGAACCGGATGCTGTCCGCCATGTGAGCCGCGGCGGCCTCCACGGTGTCACCCATCTGCTGCAGACGGTTGGCTCCTAAGCAGATAACCTCGGGCAGCCCGTCCAGCAGGATTCGCCGTTCCTTGAAACCGTGACCGTAGGTCCAGCCGACGGCTTTGACCGGGGTGTTTGATTCCCAGACGTTGATCTGCCGTCTGCCCTCCTCGCGGCCGCCGGCGGGTTTGCCGCTGGCCCGCACCAGCAGTTTTTTGGGATGGATCAGGGTCACCCTGGCGGTGTGCCGGTCGTCGCGGCCCTCCAGCGGTTCGGGATACCAGTAACGGCCTTGCTGATGAGTGAACGGCGGGTACCAGTCCTGGCCACCCCCGCGCAGCCAGGCGGCCCTCAGCGGGTGCGAATCATTGTCCCCCGGTGAGTTGCTGGTCTGGCGCTTCCAGGAGAAATCGAGCACGATCCTCTCACCCCGGGACAGGGGTTGGTCAAGGATCACCACCAGGGAGGTGTCCTCCTCCTTGGGCTGGATCAGCGAAAAGCGCTTCCCCAGCGGGGCGCGCAGCACCGGCAGTGCTCGACCATCGGCATCGGTCACCGTGACTTTCACGGACCAGGGCTTGAGCCGCAGCGGAACGGCCTGCAGGCCATCCACCATTGACTCGAACTCCATCCGTGCCTTGAACCTGGTCCAGGGGTATTCCCTTTTCCAGCGCTTGCTCCAGGACGTTCTCGAAATTTCCTGGCCGGCCCGGCCCTTGTGCTTCATCAGGTCCACTTCCAGGTCGGCGTGGATCAAATCGATCAGCGGGGCCCGCGTGTTTCCGGGGCGACCATCGGTTTGACGGTGCTCCGTCCGGTCGAGGCTGACCCAGACCTCGACAAAGTTGTGAGACTTGCGCATCCGGCAGAGGCGGGTCTCTTCCATGCGCCAGCCGTCGAACTCGTAGAACAACCAGTCCTGCCCGCCCGCCTCCATGTCGATGGCCAGGTACTCCCTGTCCTGGTTCAGCAGACCGGCGATTACCCGTGCCTCGGCATCGAAACGGGCGTATTCAAGCCACCAGAGGTGGCGCTGTCTGGCCAGAGGAGATTTTTTGTAATCACCGCCGGCAGCTGAAGGAAAGAGCTCCACTACCCGGGCCTCGGTGGTGCGCAGGACCATGCGGCCAAAGGTGAACTGAAGTGTGCCGTCGGATGCTAATTCGGTGAACCGGGATAGCTGGTCCACCTCCACCTGGTCGGGGATAGTCATCCGGAAGTGCCCCTGTCCCTCGAAGACCAGGCCGGTCACCGACCCGTTGGAAGTGGGCCGCATGGTCCGCACCGTGCCGCTCTCGAAGACCCACTCCGCGGTGTCCCGCTGCATCCGGACGCCCCCTGCGGGCAGCGGGATGGGTGTGGCGCTGAACTGCCATCTGCCCAGCTGTTCGTAATCGGCGGCCCAGGTGTCGGCACCTGCACCAACGGCGGCCACGGCCGGGGACGCGGCGAGGAGGAACAATATCGCGAGAGTGATGATCGGGACGACTGGTCGGTTCATTCTGTTGCTCCATGCCATCGTGGCCGCCTTGTCAATCACCCTTGTCATTGCGAGCCCCTGACCCGTGGATCCCGTTGGTCGGGCGCGCGCAATGACAGGCGCGCTAATAACTTCCCCCCGCCACGTTCACCCCGTGGGTCAGGCCGATGTCGCCGTAGGCGTCGAGACTGAAGAGCAGCGAGGTCTGCGCTCCGTCGTAGCCGAAGACCTTGAGCATGCTGCCAGCCGCCGGGTCGGGCCCCTGGCCGGTGATGATCTCGTCCCGCCCGTCACCGTCGAGGTCGGTCCCCGATGATACGGTGGCGCCGAAGAGGCTCTCCTCCACCGGCCAGGCAAAGAAGTTGATCCCCGGGATCTCGACCAGCGTCCCTCCGTCGTAGTTCCAGCCCCGGACGTGGGCGCCGAAGACGCCTGATGGCCCGGGCCCGGTGATGATCTCGTCGATGCCGTCGCCATCCACGTCGCCGCAGCTGACCCGCACACCCTTCTTGAAGGTGCCGTAGGCAAAGTAGCTCACCCCGGGGATGGCCGCCGCAGTCCCGTCGTCCACGTTCCAGCCCCGGACGTGGGGGCCGTAAATGTTGCCCGGTCCCGGTCCGGTGACGATCTCGTCGTACCCGTCACCGTCGATGTCGCCGGCGGCCACGTTGACCCCCCACTGGGGCGCGCCGTAAGCGAAGTAGTTGACCCCGGCCATTGGCTCGAGGGCGGTGCCGGTGTTGGTAAAGGCCCGGACGTGGGGGCCGAACACCGCGCCGGGACCGGCGCCGGTGACGATCTCGTCCTGTCCGTTGCCGGTGAGGTCGCCGCAGATCACGTTGACCCCGAACTTGTTGGTGCCGTAGGCGAGGAAGTTGATCTCGGCGATGGCTGACCCGTACGGGGTGAAGCCGCGGACGTGCGGACCGTAGATCTCACCGGGGCCGGCGCCGGTGATGATCGAATTGCTGCCGTCACCGTTGATGTCGCCGGTGGCCACGTTGACCCCGAAGGAACTGGCGCCGTACGCCGGAAACTGGGCGGTGCGGGCCGCATCCTGCTCGGGTGGGAAGACGCGACCCCGCGGCGGGTTGCTCTCCGCCGGGCCTGGGCCGGTGACCAGGAACGGGCCTTTCCATCCCGGCGGCTGGTCGTAGTGCCAGCCCTGGTCGACAATACCGTCATCCTCTACATGGTCGGTGCGCGTGGTTCCGCCAAAGAGCGGCGTGTCCGGGTCCCCGGCGTCGACGCAGGGGCTGTCCGCGGGCTGGCCGGCCGCCGTCTGGGAGAGGTAAAAATCCCTTCCGGGTTCGCCGGAGACCAGGAGCGGGTCGGCGTCGATCATCCCCTCGCCCCAACTGACGTTGCCGTGTGCCGAAGCCGCGCCACCGTCCACGTCGGAGTAGCGGATGTCCAACTGGGCGCTGTCGACGGCGTACAGCTCGTCACCGGTCGGACCGAAGTTTCCCCAGAATATGCAGTTGTCAACGGCAAGGGTGTAGAGCGGAGCGGGGTTCTCTCCCGGATGTTCCGGTGCCGGGGCATGGTTTTCGCTGGAGGCGATGGCCCCGCCGGCGAGGGTGGCATAGTTGTCGTAGAAGGTGCAGTTGGTGATCGTCGGCGAGCTGAAGGTGCACCAGATGGCCCCGCCTTCGCCGCCGTACTGGTCATTTTCGGGGGAGTAGTAGGTGGCATTGCTGCGAAAAAGGCAATTTTTCGCGGTGAAGGAGCCCCAGGCGTGAATGCCGCCGCCACCGAACATGATGTTGGCGTTGTAGCTGATTTCGCATCCGCTGATCGTCGTTTCCCCGTAGAAGCTCTGGATGCCCCCTTCCCAGTTGCCGCTGATCATGCAGTTGGTGATCGATATGGTTCCGCCATCGTTTATCACCCCAATCCCCTGGAAATCCTCGCCGGTGATAAAGAACCCTTCCAGGACGAGTGAGCCGTAGTTGAGCTGGATCCCGACGCCGCTGTGGCTGATCCTGCAGTGGTCCGGGCCGTCTTCCGACCGGATGGTGATCGAGATGTCTTCAACCACGATGCCGTCGTACGTTCCGTGATCCACCAGGACGACATCCCCGTCCACCGCAGTATCCACCGCCTGCTGGATCGTGGGGTAATCTCCGGGCACGTGAATGGTCTCGGCGTCGAGTTGGGCGGGGATGAAGATTAGCAGTACAGCTATCACAACAAGGATTTGTTTCATGACACCCTCTCAATGAATATGCGTTGCGCTGGCAATGAAACTTCCCCTTCACTTGGCCACGTACAACAGTTCCTGGTACGGATCAAAGATCACTTCAACCGGTTTGGTGGGCAGCAGGACAGTGAAGGTCTTTGACTGTTGGTCCATCTCGGCGGACAGGATCTGTGGATCAGCATCCTCAAATTCCAGCCAGAAGGTGACCGGCATACGGAAGTCCGGGGATACGCCGTCCTGCTGCATCTGGATTTCCAGCAGGTAAAGGTCACTGGCATCCGGTTCCACTGCCCGGGAGTGGGCCCAGGTGTAGATCGGCACACCGCTGCTGTAGACCCACTGGTCGAAGAACCAGTCCCAGTCTTCGTCGGTCACTCGCTCCACCGCGGCGATGAAATCCCGGGTGGAAGCCGTCCCGCCGGCATGGGTCTTTAGAAAATCGGCGAGGATGGCGTTGAACTGCTGGGCGCCGGTTTCGGAGCGGTTGCTGAGAATCCCGCGCAGCATATGCAGCACCGCCAATCCCTTTTTGCTGTTGTAGAGAAAGTTTCGCTTCAAGTACGCCACCGGAGAACTGGAATATCGGGGTCCGAACACGATCACCTCGGGGACGATGTCTCGGAAACCCAGGTTGAGCGGCCCGATCATTTCGTTGTGGTGGTAGGTGGCGTAGGCCAGTTGATGCTGCCGAACCTGGAAATATCTATCGTAGTCTGGAATGGGACCCATCTGCTCAACATCCCAGTTCTCGGTGAGTGCCTCGAGATACATCATTGCCGAGTACCCGGCAAGGGCATCGGCCAGCCACATGTCGCGGTAACTCTCCCAGTCCAGCAGCCCGCCCCAGAAGAGTTCCGCCGTCCTTTTGGCCATGGCCCATTCACTGCTCCACGAACGGAGCAGGTCGAAGGTGGTTCTGTCGAAAGTGATAAAGCCCGAAAACGACTGCGTTGCACCGTCGGCGCGTGTGCCGGTGACCGTTTTCATCGGCAACGGATAGTCGAGGACCTCCTGGTAAAACTGGATACTGTCGGTCATGTGAGCGGCGGCGGACTCCACCCTGTCGCCTATCTGCAGAAACTCGTTGACCCCGAAACAGATCACTTCGGGCAGCCCGTCCCTGAGGACCCGGCGCTCATCGTAGCCGCGGCCATAGGAGAATCCGGCCATCTTGATCGGCGTTTTTGATTCCCAGGTGCTGTAGACCTTTTTCTCCTCCCGACGGTCGCCGGTCGGCGTTCCGGTGGCCCGCACATCCAGCTTCTTCGGGTGGACGATGGTCACCCGGGCGGTGTGCCGGTCGTCGCGCCCCTCCAGGGGTTCCGGGTACCAGTAGCGGCCGTTGTTGTACGAGAACGGCGGATACCAGTCCTGGCCACCGCCGGCGAGGTAGAGCGAGTAGGCCCTGTAGGAGTAGACCGGGTGCGGATCGTGCCCTCCAGGATAGTTGCTGGTCCTTTGTTCCCAGGAGAAGTCGAGCACGGCGGTCTCTCCCCGGGCCAGCGGCGTGCGGAGGATCACCACCAGGGCGGTGTCCTCTTCCTCGGGGGAGATCAGCGGAAAGCGCTTGCCCAGCGGCGCTCGAAGCACGGGCAGCGTCCTTCCCTCGGCATCAGTCACAGTGACCCCCCGGGCCCAGGGATTGAGGCGCAGGGGAACGGCCTGCAGGCCCTCCACCAGTGATTGGAACTCCATCCGTGACCGGAAGCGGGTCAGCGGGTACTTCTTTATCCAATCCCCCCGGGCATAGGAGTTCCGGGAGATATTCCGGCCGGTTCGGCCCTTGTGCTCCATCAGGTCGACTTCCAGGTCGGCGTGGAGCAGGTCGACCAGCGGGGTCCGGGTGCTGCCGGGGCTGCCGTCGAACCGGCGGTGATCATCACGGTCGAGGCTGACCCAGACTTCGACAAAGTCAAAGTCCTTGCGCATCCGGCAGAGGCGGACCTCCTCCATCCGCCAGCCGTCGAACTCGTAGAAGAGCCAGCCGTGCTCGTCGGTCTCCATATCGATGGCCAGATACTCGTCGCCCTGATTCAGCAGTCCGGCCTCCACCCGGGCGTCGGCGTCGAAGCGGGCGTGTTCCAGCCACCAGAGGTGCCGCTGTTCGGCAAGTGGACTTTTTTCATATTCACCACCCGCAGCTGAGTGGAACAGATCGATCACCCGCTGGTCGGTGGTGCGCAGAATCATGCGGCCGAAGGAAAATTCCGGAGTGTCAGCGGTGTCTCCGGCATCCCCCATGTTCGGGACATTGAACCGTGAAAGCTGACCCACCTCCACCGGGTCGGGAACATGGATCCGGAATACGCCCTGCCCCTCGAAGACCAGGCCGGTCACCGACCCGTTGGTGGTGGGCCGCATGGGCCGAACGGTGCCGGTTTCGAAAATCCATTCGGCGGTGTCCCGCCGCAGGCGGATGCCACTTGCGGGCAGGGCCATGGCCCTGGTGCTGAATTCCCAGTGGGTCAGTTGTTCGTAGTCGGCAGCCCAGGTGTCGGCTGAATTGTCTTCGACAGTGGCGGCCAGGGCCGGCGTGGAGAAAAGAAAGACCGCCGCCGTGAGCAGAATGAGCGGGACGATTCCTGACCGGTATCGGTTCATTCCGTTCCTCGCCGTCCTCGGGTACCGGGTGACCGGCACCCCGCTACTCGACAACAAACAACAGTTCATGGTTCGGGTCAAAGGTCACCTTCTTCGGCTTGAACGGCAGCCGGGCGGTGAAGGTCTTTGACGGTTGGTCCATCTGGAGATGGAGGAGTTCGGGATCGGTGTCTCCGTATTCCAGCCCGAAGGTCACCGGCATGCGGAAGCCGGAGGACACGCCCCGCTGCTCCATATCGATCGTCAGTTCGTACAGGCCGTCCGCCGCAGGTTCCGGCGTCACCCCGTGCGACCAGGTGTAGGTTGGGATCTCCGTGCCGTAGACCCACTGGTCAAAGAACCAGCCCCAGTCCTCATTGGTCTGACGTTCCACCGTGGCGATGAACTCTGCGGTGGAGACCGTTTTCCCCAGGTTGGATTTGAGGAAATCGGCGAGGATCGCTTTGAACTGTCGGTCACCGTCCTCAGACCGCCCCTTCAGGATTCCGCGCAGCATGTGCAGCACGGCCATCCCCTTGCTGTGGTTGTAGCTGGTGGTCAACTCGGGAACGATATCCCTGAAGCCCACTTCCAGCGGCCCCAGCCGCCGGTTGAGATAGGAATTGGCGTAGGCCAGCCGGCGTTGGCGCAGCCTGACCAGTTCATCATAGTTTTTTATGGATCCCCTTTGCCGGATGTCCCAGTACTGGGTGACGGCTTCCAGATACATCATCGACGAGTAACCGGCCAGGGCATCGGCCAGCCACGAGTCACGGTAGCTCTCCCAGTCCAGCGACTGGCCCCAGAAGAGCTCCGCGGTTCTCTTGGCCATGGACCACTCGCTTTCCCAGGAGCTGGAGAGGTCGAAGGTGGAGTCATCGTAGGCGATGAAACCGGAGAAGGACTGGGAACCGCCGTTCACCCGGGTGCCGGTGACCGTCTTCAGGGGCAGGGGATATTCGAAAACATCCTGGTAGAACCGGATGCTGTCGGCCATGTGGGCTGCGGCGGCCTCCACCGCGTCGCCTACCTGTTGTATACGGTTGGCGCCGAAGCCAACCACCTCTGGCAGCCCCTCCCGCAGGATGCGCCGTTCCTTGAACCCGTAGCCGTAGGTCCAGCCCGCCGCCTTGATCGGGCTGTCCGATTCCCAGACGTCGATCTGCTGCTTCCCCTCCTCGCGGCTGCCGGCAGGTGTGCCGCTGGCCCGCACCAGCAGCTTTTTCGGGTGGACCAGGGTCACCCGGGCGGTGTGCCGATCGTCGCAGCCCTCCAGCGGTTCGGGGTACCAGTAGCGGCCCTGCTGGTGGGTGAACGGTGGATACCAGTCCTGGCCGCCACCGGCTGCCGAAAATCGGGTGCGGAGCGGGTGCGGATCATCTCCCCCGGGGGAGTTGCTGGTCTGCCGCTGCCAGGTGAAACTGAGCACGATCCTCTCGCTCCTGGCCAGCGGCTGGTCAAGGACCACCACCAGGGAGGTGTCCTCCTCCTTGGGCTGGATCAGCGGGAAGCGCTTGCCCAGCGGGGCGCGGAGCACGGGCAGCGCTCCCCCCTGGCCATTGGTCACGGTGACATCCACGGACCAGGGTTTGAGCCGCAGCGGAATGGCCTGCAGGCCATCCACCATTGACTCGAACTCCATCTCAGCCGTGAAGCTGGTCCACGGGTATTCCCTGTCCCAGCGTTTTCTCGAGATCTCCTGGCCGGCACGGCCCTTGTGCTTCATCAGGTCCACTTCCAGGTCGGCGTGGATCAGGTCCACCAGCGGAGTCCGGGCGCTGCCGGGGCGTCCGTCTGGGCGGCGGTGTTCCGCCCGGTCGAGGCTGATCCAGACCTCGACAAAATCTTTGGACTTGCGCATCCGGCAGAGGCGAATCTCCTCCATCCGCCAGCCATCAAACTCGTAGAAGAGCCAGCCTTCTTCATCCGTCTCCATATCGATGGCCAGATACTCATCATTCGGGTTCAGCAGACCGGCCACCACCCGCGCATCAGCGTCGAAACGGGCGCGTTCCTGCCACCAGAGGTGGCGCTGATTGGCCAGCGGGGATTTTTTGTAGTCACCGCCAGCCGCTGGAGGGAAGAGATCCATCACCCGGGCCTCGGTGGTGCGCAGAACCATCCGGCGAAAGGTGAACCGGGGTGGATCGGTTGTTTTTGAACCGGGGAAACGGGAAAGCTGACCCACCTCCACCGGGTCGGGAATGGTCATCTGGAACCGCCCCTGCCCTTCGAAGACCAGGCCGGTGACTGACCCGTCAGTGGTGGGCCGCATCAGACGCACGGTGCCGCTTTCGAAGATCCACTCCGCGGTGTCTCTCTCGAGATGGACACCCTCCGGGGGCAGGGGCACGGACCCGGTGCTGAACTCCCAGTCGGTCAGTTGCTCGTAGTCGGCAGCCCAGGTGTCGGCGTCCCGGGCCTGCGCCGGCAGGGCGACGAGGAGGAGAACCACCGTGAGAATGAGCTGTGCTCGATGTTTTTTCATTGTGTCACTCCACGGGGGTGATGCGAATCAGGATCAGGAGGTAGTTCCCCTGCCTGCCGCCGGTTTCCGAAACCAGATGGCCGCTGACCAGGTGCCAGGCACCGGCCGGCAGCTCTTCCGAGCGGTTGAGCTTGAAACGGGCCAGCCGCGGCTTGCCGGGCATCTCCGGGGCGCCGGCGAGCTCCTCCCGTCCTTCCACCACCACCAGCCGCAGCTTGTAGTCAAATTCGATCAGGCCGCCGTCCGGACCGTCCCGGTAATCTTCCGCCTCGCAATCGAGGAGCAGGCCCGGCAGGTCCCTCTTGCTCACCGACTTCAGCTCAAAGAGGCCGCCCTTGGCCGCTTCGAAGTAGTGCAGGTCGTCGACGATGGCCCGGATCTGTGTGGGTTGGCCGGTTTGAATGCTGACCCGGCGTTCGATGAGATGCTGGATACCAGAACCGTCAGGTGGGCCTGGTGTGTCGTTCCACAGCATCACCCCCTGGTCAAAGGTGAGGCGCAGCTCGCCGAAACGCACCTCGCTGACACCGGGCCAGACCGTGGCCTGCCGGCCGCCCCACCGGCTCACCGGCTGACCCGGTTCCTGGCCGATCACTTTCATCTCGGCCCCCGGGGGTGCCGGGACGGTGAGCACGGCCAGGTCGAGGGTGAAGGAAGAGAGATCGTCAGCGGCGGCAGGGGCGGTAAACAGCAGGGCCAGGATCAGGGCAGCCCGCCAGCGTGTCAGATGGAATGATGCCATGGTCTGTATCACTCCCCGTTATTCAGGTCGGGCACATCCAGCCGGCGGTCCCAGCCGGGCCCGTCGGCGGGCCAGACGGTATCCACAGTGCAGTCGCCCCTGGTGAAGATGCCGAGATTGGCGGACGCCGGCGACGGCTCGCCACCAAGCAGGAACTGCTCCAGCTGGCCGGCGGGGGTGATCTCCACCACCACCGGCTCTGGCCCCAGCCCGCCGTGAAGGAGGAGAGAGGCCACGAGGATGAGGCAGGCCACCGCCGCGGCCCAGGCTGGCAGGCGCCAGGGACGGCGATCAACGGCATCCTGCTCGGTTTCGTCGAACAGGGTTCCCATCCGCCGGTCGAGGCCCTGGGGCACCGTCACCCGCCGTATCCGTTTCAGCTGCTGCTCCAGGTCGCCCCCGGCTGCCGTATGACCGGCCTCGTCGAAGAGGGCTGACATCCGACGATCGAGACTCTCCGGCGCCGTCACCCGCCGCATCCGTTTCAGCCGCTGCTCAAGGTTGTGGCCCATCATCCAGTTCCCTTTGTCCCGCTTTTCTCCAGCGCCGCCCGCATCCTGTCCAGCCCCCGGCGATACCAGGAGGCGGCGGTGTTGATCGAGACCCCGCGCACCGCGGCGATCTCGCGAAAGGTCATTCCCTGGTGGATCTTCAGCACAATGCACTCCCGCTCGTCTTCGGACAGTGCGTCCATGGCCCGGTAGAGCTCTTCGTCCTCACCCACACCACCGGCAGGACCTTCGGCGCTGCCGGGCCGGCCGGCCAGCTCGAGATACGCATCACGCCCCGCCCGCTCCTCCCGCCACTGGTCGATGGCCGCGTTGCGCACCGAGCGGAAGACATAGGCCTTGAGCCGCAGCGGGGCCCGGGGCTTTTCCAGCAGCCGGGCAAAGGCGGTGTGCACCGCCTCTTCCGCCGTGGCCCTGTTCCTGGTGATGGAGAGCGCATAGCTGAACAACTCCTGCCGGTGCCGGAGGTAAAAGGTGCGGAGCCGGGCCGTGCGCTTGCTTGAATTCATTCTTCGCCGCTCGTGATGTGAGGCTGGAACGAGTGAACCCGCGTCCGAACCGTCCGCGCTTCACTCATGCGACGAGAATACACCGGTTTTTTGTGCAGGGAAAATGGGGATAGACGAATTTATCCGCTTCTCATACGTCCAGACTGCAATCAAATACGATATGGATGTGACCAGATTGGAATTCGCTGCGATTTGGACGGGTTTCGGGTAGTGCGGTTGGGCTGATATACCTTGCAGATTGAAACAACGACTTTGATTTTGCAAGGTGAAAAAACGGCGCTCCCGGCCCGGCGTCAAGGGGGTTGGAGACGCCGGACCGGGGCACGCTGGTCAGGGTGCAGTGCCTGTCAGCGAGGCGGCCGAAGTGTCGGTTGAGCCCGCCGGCGGGTAGGGCGGCTCGTTGTAGGGTGCCGGGGTGGTGTCTTCGGCCACCAGGGTGAAGGTGTTCGTCCCGACCAGTGCGGCCAGTGCCGGGATGTTCTGGACCCAGGTCGTGCTCCAGCTGTCACCGGCGGCGATGTTGGTGCTGCCCGCCCGCCAGGAACCGTAGAAGGTCCCGTCGGCCAGCTGGGCGTTGAGCCGCGCCGACATCCGCCGGCTGGAACCGGTGTAGGGATTGGCCAGCGAGGCGGTCATCCGGGTCTGGAAGGGAAGTACGCCTTCACCCGGGGTCAGGCTGAACCCGGCTTCCAGGGTGCTGCCCCCGGGCCGTGAGAAGGTGTGGCACCAGAGGCAGTCGATTCCTTCGCTCCGCACGTGCTTGTTGTGGAGTTCCTTGAACGGTTTTTGCTCTTCCTCGTCGTGGCACTGGAAGCAGACAAAGCTCTCCGGACCCTTGAGCTGGTAGCCCAGGTCGCCCTGCAGGTCCATCCGCAATGGCCCGCCCTCTTCCGAGGCGTGGCAGGCGCCGCAGTCCAGGGCATCGTCGTGCAGTTCCACCCCGTGGTTGATGGTCTGGAAGGTGTGCACCTCAACCTCGGTCCAGGGGCCAGTGAGCCCAGAGGCGGCCTGGCCGTCGGCCACCGCCTGGGCGAAGTCGCCGGTGAGGAAGTAGGTGAAGGTGGAGTGGGGGATCAACTGCCCGGTGGCATCGTGCATGGCCGAAGTGGAGGTGTGCTCCTTCATCGGGTGGATCTTCGCGTCCCGGGTGGTGGTGGCCCCATTGGGAATGCCCAGTGCGTACTGGCCGTCGCTGTTCTGTTCCGGCATCTGGCCCAGGGCGTAGACCCGGGACGTTCCGTCATACCAGGCGTAGCTGGGGACCACGAACGAGTCGCGGGTCTCCTCGGGCTTGAATCCGCCCTGGCCGCTGAACAGCCCCGGGGCAAAGTACGGTGTATCCCAGTGCCGGGCCATCTCGGTGGTGCCCAGCTTGGCGAAAACGGGGATGTGGCAGGACTGGCAGGCCACCCGGGCCGTGTGATTGTTCAGCCGCCATTCGTCGTGGGGCTGGGTGGTGTGGCAGTCCCCGGTGGCACAGGTCATCTGCTCGGCGATTTCAGAGGGGCGAATGTCCAGGCCGCGGCCCATCACCCGGTGGTCCTCCCCCAGGTGGCAGTCCTGGCAGGTGAGGTCCATGCCGGCCGGGGACATGTGGATGTCAGCCGCCAGACTGGGGTTGATGGTGCCGGTGCCCAGGTCACCCCGCTTGCCGCAGTCCGAGCCGGCGGCGTAAGCGTGACAGCGGAGACAGGTGGTGCGGGTGGGCATGTGGACGGTCTGCGCCGCTTCAACAATACTGATCCCCATGGCCGCCTCATTGGGCTCGAAGAGGAAGCTGCCGTTGGAATCCTCAATCGGCAGCTGCCAGGAGCGGAACACCCCGTCGTGCCCGGTGGCGCTCACTGTCTCGAAAGGCCCGGCCGGTTTCCTGGCGTAGTCGTCCTGGTGGCACATCAGGCAGTCAATATTGTTCAGCTGGGCGGTGGTGGGCTCGGGCATGGGCGCGCCGCCGTTGCCGGCGTGACAGCCGGAGCAGGCGATCCGCCGCGAGGTTCCCGGGGCGCCGCAGTAGGTGTTGAACCCCAGCACATCCTTGCCCGCCTCCCCCTCGATATTGGTGACGAAGGGCGTGGGGCCGGTCCACTGGTAGTGAGCCGTGGCGTGGAGCTCTGTCGCCTCCTCCTCGTGGCAGGCCACGCAGGTCTCCGGGCCGGTATATTCTGTTATTTCGTCGTGCTCGGGGATTTGTGCCAAAGAAATGACAGGTGAAATCACAATTGTCAATAATATGACAACCAGGACAAGACTGTTGAACAGAGGATTTCTGTCGCGTCGATTGACACCGGCTGGATTGGGATCCCTCATACTTTACCTCCTTAAAAAGTGGATGTTTCAGGCCTCGATTCGTGTCGATATTTGTTTGCATTGAGCTTCAAGTGCGGGTATCAATAGAGCAACAATCATGCCATTGTGGATAATGTTTGTTTAAATAGTAGATATTATAGGGTTTGGTGCGATTCAAGCTGGTCGGCTGGTGGATACATTCGCGTAATAGTGTTTCACCTGAAACGCCAATTCCGTAATTTGGCATTACATGCTTGAACAAATGAAACACTTGAAACATCGGGAAACAAGGTGAACTGACGGAGCTACTATCTGCCCGATGAGCTACAACCACTCGTGGTTGTTGGTGTACTTGGTGATCAGCACACCGCGCAGGGAACGATACATCTCCATAGCCTGTTCCATCCGGTCAGCGGCGAGCGTGGTCAGGAACTTCCGAGCCTTTTCGGGTGACGTGCGGTGCCAGGTTATGTCGAGCAGGGTTGGGACCATCACCGCGGGAAAATATTGTTCTTGACTTTATAACAAAAATTGTTATATTCAGTATTATCATGACTGGAGAATATTTAAAACAGTGCAGATGCCAATCAGAGTGGACGCAGGCTCGCCTGGCGGTCAGGCTCGGTGTGACACAGGCATACGTCTCCTTCATGGAAAGCGGAGAGCGTCCTGTTCCGGATCGTGTCGCCCGTGCCGTGACCCGTCTTATGCAACTCCCGGCCACAGCTCTTCCCCTGCCGGCCCAGTCCGTTCTGAACAAACCGGTCAACGAACGTTGGGTCGCAGAGGCTCTGGCCCGGGCGGGATATCCGGGTTTCGCGTATATGAAGAAACCGGGAGTGCAGCGGAATCCGGTCGAACTCCTGCTGAGAGCCCTTGCTCTGGACGACCTGGACCCTCGTCTCGCAGAGGCACTTTCCTGGCTCCTTCTCCAGTTCGATGAGTTTGACTTGACGACACTGGTCGATGAAGCAAAGCTGAGGGGGCTTCAGAACCGCCTGGGGTTCACGGTCTCTCTGGCCCTCCAGGTGGCTGACCATAACTCGGCATACCACCATCGCGCCAAACAACTACTTCAACTCGAGAAAATGGTGGAGCCATTCCGTCTCGCACGAGAGGATACATATGGCCGAAGGGAAGCGAGTGAGCGTATGCGTAAATGGTTGCGGGAAAACCGGTCCCAGGAAGCGATACATTGGAACCTCCTGACAGATTTGAAAATGGAGCATCTTCCCTATGCCGGGTAGAATCCAGGAGCCCT
>CBESOE010000086.1:0-18453 GCA_965531145.1 uncultured bacterium
ACCAATTAAAAAGGGGACAGGACACTAATTATTCGCACATTCTTGTCCTGAATTGGCGATTGATCGCTGGTGTTGACGACAATGTGCGAATAATTAGTGTCCTGTCCCCTTTTTTCCCGTGGTTTTGCGGGACAGCGGGGCGTTGTGGTAAGCTGAACCTACGACATTCCACATCAACTTATCCGTGCGGAAGGCCGCCGCACGTCATGGTTCGCGGAGGTTGGGAATCCATGGCGATCAGTAAGTACCCTGGCGGCGGCAGACGGGCCGCTGTGCGATTTTTGCGTTACGGCGGGGTCCTGGCCCTGGCCGCGTTTTTGCTGCTGCTGCCGCTGGCCGCCAGGGAGACGGCCCCGGCTCGATCCATGGAGGACTCGCTGGACCGGCTGCTGGCCGGCCGCCGGCCGTCTTCTTTGAAGGTGGCCTTGTACGCCGTCTCGCTGGATGACGGCCGGGTGCTCTATTCCCGCTCGGCCAACGACCCCATGGTTCCTGCGTCGAACATGAAGCTGGTCACCACCGCCGCCGCGCTCTGGGTGCTCAAGCCCGACTACGTCTACGAAACACTGTTCTATGCTACCGGGCCAATCCGCAACGGCGTGCTGGAGGGCGACCTCTATGTCCAGGGCCGGGGAGCGCCAGACCTGGTCTGCGAGAACCTCTGGGTCATGGCCCGGCAGTTGCGCAACCTCGGGATCCGGCAGGTGCGAGGGGGGCTGGTGGGGGATGACACATTTTTTGACCGGCAAGGGCGGAACCCGCACTGGAAGACGAGCTATGCCCACCGCGCCTTTGGCGGGCCGGTGGGGGCCCTCTCCTGCAATTTCAACTCGGTGAACATCATCGTCCGGCCGGCGGAGCGTTCCGGCCAACCACCGGTGGTGGTGCTGGATCCCTTCAGTAATTTTTTCAGCGTGGTCAACAACGCCACCACCCGCAAGGGCAAGATGACCCTCACCGCGGATCGCCGCTACCGCAACGGTCGCAACGAGGTGGTGCTGGGCGGGGCCATCCCCATCGGGCACCCCACCTCGGAGAGCCTGCGCAGCGTGGATGATCCCACCGGCTACTTCCTCTCCTCGCTGGTCGAGGTGGCCGAGGAGGTGGGGATCACTTTCGGCCGGCCGCCCTCCCTGGGGATTGTGCCGGAGGACGCCGAGGAAATCTACTCCTTCGAGTCCCGTTCGCTGGGGCGGCTGCTGGTGGAGATGAACAAATATTCGAACAATTTCTCGGCGGAGATGATCCTCAAGACCATCGGCGCCGAGATGCTCGGCGCGCCCGGGACCACCGCCAACGGGCTGCTGGCGGTGGACGCCTACCTCAGGCATCACGGGCTGCCCATGGACGGGGTGGTGCTGGACGACGCTTCGGGGTTGTCCCGTTACAACCGGGTCACGGCCCGGCTGCTGGCCGAGGTGGTGCGCCACGCCTGGAACGATTTCGAGATCGGTCCGGAGTTCTTCGCCTCCCTGCCGGTGGCCGGGGCGGACGGCACGCTGAAGAAGCGGATGACCGGCGGCGCGGCGCTGCGCCGCGTGCGGGCCAAGAGCGGATTCATCAACGGGGTCAGCTCGCTCAGCGGCGTGGCCGGCAACCCGACTACCGGCCCGGTGGCCTTTGCCATCCTGATGAACGGGAGCAAGCTGGGCAACGGCGAGGCCAAGCGGCTGCAGGACAGCATCTGTGCCGTGCTGGCCGGCAGCACACCGGCCGCGCAGGGCGCGCCCTAGTCATCCAGCCCGAAGTCGGCGCGCAGGATCGCCAGCAGATCGTGGAAATTGTAGATCTGGTAGTCGGGGAGCCGCGTGCCCGACTGGCTGATCGGTTTGCTGACCCGCCGGTTGAGCACCGTCACCATGCCCACGCTGCCCGCGGGATCGATGTCGTCCACCGGACGGTCTCCCACATACATGCAGCGGGAAGTCTCCAGCCCCAGGGAGCGGCAGGCGGTGAGGTAGAGCTTGGGATTGGGCTTGCCGATGCCCACCTGGTCGGTGATGAAGATGGCCCGGGGATCGATGTGGTTGAGCAGGTCGAGGAGGACCAGTTTCTCCGCCTGCTTGGCGGCCAGGCCGGCGGTGATGATGCCGATGCGCAGGCCGCGGCTGTTCAGCAGCTCAAAGGCCTCCAGCACGTCGGGGTAGGGGCGCAGCTCGCTGTTCTTGGTCTTGTGGTAGGCCACTACGCCCGAGGCGCAGATGATCGCCGGGTTGACGCCGCTGAGGTTTTCTTCAGGGTAGCGCAGCAGCAGCTTCTCGAAGTGGCGCGGGAAGTTGGGGCCGAACTCGCGGATCACCTCGTAGAGCTCGTTGAGGCACTGCTGCTCTTCTGCCTGCAGCCCGGCCTTGATCATCGCCCGCACGCTCTCCCGCCGCGCCGACGCGGCAAAGTCGGAGGTGGAGAACAGGGTGTCGTCGATGTCGAAGAACAGTGCGTCCAGTCTGCTCACGATACCGGCCTCCAGCCGTGGCCCGCCACACTGTCGGAACGTCAGTCCCGCAGCCGCCGGGGATGGATCTCCTGCTTCTGTTTCAGCTTGACGATGGACCGGGCAGGGATCACCCCGGCCACCGAGCTGTTGGGGTAGACCAGCGTCTGCGGTCCGACGATGGTCCCCGGTGAGGAGACGCTGTTGCAGCCCAGTTCCACGTCGTCCCCCAGGATCGCCCCGAACTTGCGCAGCCCGGTCTGGTGCACCTGGCCCTCGTGGCGCACGGCCACCTGCGAGTTGTTGATCTTCAGGTTGGCCAGTTTGGTCCCGGCGCCGAGGTTCACCTCCCGACCGAGGATGCTGTCGCCGATGTAGGCGAAGTGGCCCGCCTTGGCCCCGTCCAGCAATACCGAGTTCTTCAGCTCGGTGGTGTGGCCCACCACGCAGTTGTCACCCACCAGCGCCTGGCCCCGGATGTAGGCCCCCTGGCGGATTTCACAGTCACAGCCGATGATCGCCGGCCCGCGGATGAACGCTCCCGGCTCCACCACCGTGCCGGCGCCGATAAAGATGTCGTCACCGTCGAGCCAGGCCCCGTCCATCACGGTGCCCTCGATGCCCGGTTCCAGGTGCGAGGCTATGTAGTCCTTGATCCGGGGCAGGACCTCCCAGACCCAGGCGACGTCGTGGAACAGGTCGGCATACTTCCAGTCTTGAAAATCGAACAGATCGGCCGGTTGGAGCATGTTTTCACCTCCCTGGCGCGGTTTCAGGTGATTGGACCGTTCGCGTGTACTGAAAAAATGGTACAGGAGAGTGGGGATTCAGTCAATCGCCGGGATGGCGTGCCGGCATGGAATACTGGACAATGACCTGCGGATCGGTGTACGGTTTATCGCGAAACTGGAAAACCAATTACTTGACGATAATCGGCCGGCGCGGCAACCAATCGCGTGGCACAGTGGGAGATCGGGGAGTCATGCCATTCAACAGGGACATACTGAAACTGGACGCGGACGCGGTGATCGACGACCTGGTGCTCAAAATGAAGCAGACGGTGGTCCGGGACTTCAAGCGGGGCGGCGCAGTGGTGGGTATCAGCGGCGGCATCGATTCTTCGGTGGTCCTGGCCCTCAGCGTCAAGGCCTTCGGCAAGGAGAAGGTGCGGGGCGTGATGATGCCCGAGGAGGACTCCAACCCGGACAGCGAAGCCCTGGCCCGGGAGCTCTGCCAGGCGGTGGGCGCCGCGGAGCCGGTGCTGGAGAACATGACACCGTCACTGGCCGGGTTCAACTGCTACCAGCGGCGGGACGAGGCGATCAAACGGGTCTTCCCCGAATTCACCGAGGAGTGGAAGGCCAAGATCGTCCTGCCCGACCTGCTCGATTCCGGGACGCTGAACATCTTCCGGCTCACCGTCATCCCCCCCGACGGCGAACAGATGAGCAAGCGGCTGAACCTCCGCGACTACCTGCAGATCGTGGCCGCCTCCAACTTCAAGCAGCGCTCGCGAATGTGCATGCTCTACTACCACGCCGAACTGCTCAACTACGCGGTGATCGGCACCGGCAACCGCAACGAGCACGACCAGGGCTTTTTCGTCAAATACGGCGACGGCGGGGCCGACGTGAAACCCATCGCCCACCTCTACAAGACCCAGGTCTTCCAGCTGGCCGAGCACCTGGGCGTGCCGGAATCGATCTGCACCCGGACCCCCACCACCGACACCTACAGCGCCGAGTGCAGCCAGGAGGAGTTCTTCTACCGGCTGCCCTTCCAGTTGATGGACATGCTGTGGTACGCCCAGGAGAACGCCGTGCCGGCGGCCGAGGCCGCGGCGGTGCTCGAGCTGGACGAGGAACAGGTGCAGCGGGCCTACGAGGACTTCGAGCGCAAGTTCCGCACCACCCGCTATCTGCGGGCTGTTCCCGTGGAATACCGGTAAAACCACAATCGAATCTGTTGTCAGTTCTTCGGGGGACCGGGACGACGGCGGGGTCTGCCCTGACGCCGCCGCGGGCGGGAGGCGGCCAGCGGCCAGGGCAGCTGGGGCCGGGCGTCACGGAGCAGCGGCGGCATCGACTCTCCCCGGGTGGCCGTTTCGATCTGGTAGAGGATCAGGGCCGGGTCGAAGTAATTTTTGCGGGTTAGCGAGCCCGGCAGGCTGCCCCGGCTCACCGCCCGGCGGAGCTGGGGCTGGGCCGAGAGGATCTGGCGCACGATCTCGCTGTCGCGCTTGAAGAAGGACCAGCGCAGCAGCAGTGGTTTCAGACGATCCATGCCCAGCCGGTTGAGGAAGGTGGAGAGACGCACACCAGGTGGGTGAGGGGTGCCGTCCACCAGGGAGCCGAACATGGGCAGCAGAAAGGTGGCCAGCATGGTGGCCCGGCCCGGCGGGTTCGGTCCGGCCATGGCCCGGTCCAGGACCTCCAGCAGCCGCAGCATGTAGGCCCGGTATTCGGCCGCTTCCGGGCACGAGCCGTCACCGAGGCACTCCCGGTACTCGGGGTAGAGGGTGAAGATGATGTTGGTCTGCATCATCAGGTCCATGGCCGGGGCAGACGACCCGCTGCCCAGGTCACGCAAAAACTCGTCCCGGACCCGGGCCTGGGGGCAGGAACTGATCTTCCCCTGCATGTCGAGCACCGCGCTGTAGGTTTCCGGGTCGATGGTAAACCCGGTGCGGGCGGCGTGGCGGATGACCCGGATCATCCGCACCGGATCCTCGTGAAAGCGCACCCGGGGATCGCCGATGCTGCGGACGATGCCCTGGCGCAGATCTTCCAGGCCGCCGACGTAATCCACCACGGTGAAGTCATCCACGTTGTAGAACAGGCCGTTGATGGTGATGTCGCGGCGGAAGGCGTCCTCGGCCGGGGTGCCGAAACTGTTCTGAGCGCGGGTGGCGTCCTCCCCATCGTCGTCCTCGCCCTTCTCCCGGTGGTCGAACTCCGACTGGCGGCGGAAGGTGGCCACCTCGACGATCTTGGCACCGCGGAAAAAGACCTGGACCAGGCGGAAGCGGCGGCCGATGGTGCGGCTGTTGCGGAACATTTTGCGGATTTCGCTGGGCCGGGCGTTGGTGGCGATATCGAAATCCTTGGGCTTTTTGCCCAGCAGGATGTCCCGCACCCCTCCCCCCACCAGGTAGGAGGTGAATCCGAACCGCCGCAGCCGGTAGAGTACCTTCAACGCATCGGAGTCGATTAATTTCCGCGATATGGAGTGCTCGGCCCGGGGAATGATCACCGGGGGGGGGAGTGAATCCTGCTCTTCGGTCATTGCCATTGATTCTTTCGCCCCCGGGCCTCTCCGGCGGTTCTCGCCATCCGGCGCGGTGAGCGGCCCGGATTGCTCACTGCGTCAAGCGGTTGCATGCCGGCGCAATTGTATGTGGGAGGCTGGAGCGAGTCAAGATTGGTCGGGAGATGAGAAAAGGTGGGTAGCCCCCTCCGCGAGGATAGTGCGGAGGGGGCGAATTCGTCGAATCTTCACAATCCCCGTAACTATTCGACGTCTCCACTTTTCATATCGGCGGGAAACAGGAATGGCTTTAGGGGAAATCTACTATGTTGAAGAAAAGTCGATACTTGTGGAGCTTCCGGGTGTCATGGAGAACAGAAGATCTCATGGTGTGGAGCCTGGTTTCCGAAACGGTTGATATCGGAACGAACCGGAGGAATCGATGCTGCTGGTGCGCACAGTGGGGTTCATTGCTGCCGGAGCCCTGCTCTGGATGCTCTACTTCGACCGCAAGGACTCGCTGAAGCCGGAACCGCGGCGACTGCTGCTGCTGGCCTGGGTCTGCGGGTGCGGATCCGCGTTCCTGGCCCTGGCCCTCTACTGGCTGGCCGGACGGCTGGGGTTGCCCTCCTGGCCCGGGGAGAGCCGTGGTGAGATCGCGCTCTACTGCCTGGCCCTGGTGGGACCGGTGGAGGAGGGGGCCAAGTTCCTGGCCGCCCGGTTCCTGGTCTTCCGCTGGCGCCACTTTGACGAGCGGATCGACGGCATGGTCTATGCCGGCGCCGTGGCCATCGGTTTCGCCACGGTGGAGAACCTGCTCTACGCCCAGATTCTTCCCTGGCCCCAGCAGCTGGCCCGGGCCATCACCTCGCCGCTGACCCACACCCTCTTTGCCGCCATCTGGGGTTTTGGCACGGCCCACGCCCTGCTGGTGAGCCACACCCGCACCGGCCGCCTGCTCTGGCAACTGATACCCCTGGGGCTGGCCATGGCCATCCACGGCCTCTACAACTTCTTCCTGCTGGCCTACGATGCCACCCTGCCGGCCAGCGGGGTGATCTTGCTGCTCTGGGTGGGGTTGATCTTTTATTCCCGGCGGTTGCACCGGTTGCAGCGGGCTGAAAGCTGACCTCTTAAAACCGTCCCGCCGCCACGGTAGTGCCGTGGGTCATCCCCTCAAAGGCCTCCAGTGAGAACCATTGGGTCACCTGATTCCCGTCGTAGAGATAGACCTTCACCGGTGTGCCCACCCCGGGGTCGGGTCCGCAACCCACCACCAGCTCGTCGCGGCCGTCACCGTCCAGGTCGGCGCCGGCACAGACCTTTGCCCCGAAGGCGGCATAGGTGTGGGCCCAGGCAAAGAAGTTGAAGCCCGGCAGCTCGGTGAGGGTCTGACCGTCGAAGTTCCAGCCGCGGATGTGGGTGCCGAATACCGCCCCCGGCCCTGGACCGGTAATGATCTCGGCCATGCCGTCACCGTCCACGTCGCCGCAGGTGACGTGGACGCCGAACTTGTTTGTCCCGTAAGCCATGAAACTTACAGCGGGTATGGCCGTGGCCGCGCCGCCGTCCACGTTCCAGCCCCGCACGTGGGGCCCGTACACCGCACCCGGTCCGGGCCCGGTGACGATCTCGTCGATTCCGTCACCGTCCAGGTCGCCGGCGGCCACATTGACCCCCCACTTAGGAGTTCCGTAAGCGAAGAAGCTCACCGCGGGAAGAGCTGTGACCCCTGGGGTACCGTCGTAGTCGAAAGCCCGGACATGGGGCCCGAACACCGCGCCGGGCCCGGCGCCGGTTATGATCTCGTCGAATCCGTCGGCGTCCAGATCGCCGGCGGCCACGTTGACCCCGTACTTGTTCGTGCCGTAGGCCAGGAAACTGAGACCGGGCAGCGGAGTGCCGTGCACGGCAAATCCCCGGACGTGGGGCCCGTAGATCTCACCCGGGCCTGCTCCGGTGAGGATGGTGTCCACACCATCGCCTGACACGTCACCGGCGGCCACGTTGACGCCGAACTGGGCGGCGCCATAGGCCGGGAATTCATGAGTGTGATCTGCGTCCTGCCAGGGTGGAAACACCCTGACCAGCGGCGGGTTTCCTTGGGCGGCACCCGGGCCCGTCACCAGTTTGGTCGGCACGGCCAGAGGGTAGTGATAGCCCATGTCCGCTATTCCCGAATCATCCTCGTGATCTGTGCGTGTGGTCCCTTCGGGGATGCTGCTCTCCGGATCACCGGCATCCACGCAGGGGCTATTCACGGTTTGGCCGGCCTCGGTCTGACTGAGGTAATACTGTCCCAATGGTCCTGCTGCGAATAGCGGATCTGCGTCGATATTACCAGTGCCGCTCCACCCATCCCTGATATTGGTGTAGCTGACAGTGCACGTACCGGATCCAAGATGGATCTGCGAGTCATTCGCATTGCGAAGAATTGAATTCTCGATGATTGCTGCTGTATCGCTAAGTATGATGGGTATCCGAGATGAATAAAAATCGTTATCCACCAGGGTCAGGTTCCTGATCAGAACCTGGCTGTCATAGAACGTGAGCACACTCAAGCAGTCGCTCATTACACCGTTATGGACGATGAGGTTGTTGGTCATCTCAATCGTGGCACCCACAACGGATATTGCACAGCCGTTACCGGCATACTCAGCCGTCGTCCCGGAAATGATGTTGTCTCTGATCACCACCACGCCCGACTGGTAGATCATGATCCCCCCGCCGAAACTCCCCGCACTTACCGTGTAGTGCATCCGGTTATCGGTGATGAGGTTTCCCTCGATGATTGGTTGGCAATCGGTCCAGCAGAGGATCCCCGCACCGTAGTATGCTCTATTACCGCATATGATGTTTCCGCGGATGGTGGGTGAGGAATACTCGCAGAAAATCCCTCCGCCAGATCGCTCAGAGAGCCCGCTGGCCCCGGTGATCGTGAAACCCTGAACGACGGAATCGTTCCCCTCTCCATTGTGAAAATGGAATCCATTGTGTTCCCCGGATGACGAATAGACGTCAATCACGCAGCGCTCAGGGCCGTTCTCGGATCGGACGGTGATCGCCTTCCCGTCGAAACTGATATCCCGGTTCCCACCGCCGGTGTAGGTTCCGTCCGCCACCAGAACGGTGTCACCATCAACGGCGGCACTGATTCCGGCCTGGATGGTGGGGCGATCCGTCGGAACGCGGATGATGGTGGCGGCGGTGGCGCTGGCGGTGGGGAAGAGAACCAATGCCAGGGTCAGGAGGAGCATCCGACCGGAAAGGGATGTCAGGCGCATCGACTCTCTCCTCGAATATGGAATTTGTGGCAAGTGGCCTCCGGGATTGGATGAAGCCGGGCTCCCGGGTTCGGCTGTCTCTCTATTTATGGCATTGTCCATGAATTAACAAGTCCGTTTTGTTCCTGCTGCGGGAAAATCATCAATATTGTCTGAATTGTCTGGTGTCTGGATTGGCTGACATGCTATAATTTGCTATATTGTCTTAATGATTGGCTTATTGTTCAGCCCTGAAGGACGATAGATGATTCCTCTTGAGATCGATCAGTCATCGTCGGTGAGCATACGTGACCAGTTGGTCACCGGTATTGCCGAAGCGGTGCGGGATGGCCGGCTGGAGGCCGGTTTTCGCCTGCCTCCGTCCCGGCAACTGGCCGACGAGCTGGGGCTGAACCGCAACACCGTGGCCGCGGCCTACGCCGAGCTGCGACGCCTGGCCCTGGTGCGCAGCCGGGTGGGTGCCGGCACCTTTGTCAGCGACACCCGCGATCTCACGGGCAACGGATCGACTGTGGCGACGTCGCTGCCCTGGGAGCGGCTGCTGGCCCGTCGAGCGACCCGCCACCCCGGCACCGACGGCAATGAACTGGGCATGGGCGAACGCATCGAGGGGGCGGTGAATTTCGAGACGGCCATTCCCTCGCCCGAGTTTTACCCTGCCCGTGACTTCCAGGACTGCATGCGGCGGGCCTGGAACCGGGAGCAGACGGATTCACTCTCCTACGGCCCGGCCGAGGGTCACCCGCCGCTGCGTGAGTATCTTGCCCGGCGCTGCAACCAACGGGGGATGGCGGTGCGGCCGGAGAACATCGTCATCGTCAGCGGGATCCAGCAGGGGCTGGACCTGGTGGGAAAACTGCTGCTGGAGCCGGATGACCAGGTGCTGATGGGGGTTCCCGGCTATCCCAATGCCTACCGTTCATTCCAGCTCTTCGACGCCGACATTGTCCCCCTGCCGGTGGACGAGCAGGGGCTGGTCACCGAATCCCTGCCCACTCTGGCCGGCACCGAACGGGCCAAGTTTCTCTACGTGATGACGAACCACCAGAATCCCACCGGCGCAACCCTGCCGCAGCAGCGGCGGGAGGAACTGCTGCGCTGGTCCCGGGAGGTACGGCTGCCGGTGGTGGAGGACGATTTCAATGCCGGCATGATGTATGACGGAGACGAACCCCTGCCCCTGCGGGGAATGCAGGGCGGGGAAGAGGTGATCCTGCTGGGCACCTTTTCCAAGGTGCTCTTCCCCGGTATCCGGCTGGGCTGGATGGTGCTGCCAGAGGCAGTCCGGGAAAAGGTTGGCGAGATCAGGGGCTACACCGACCTGGGGGCCCCGGTGATCCTGCAGCAGGCCATGCTGGAGTTCTGCTCCGCGGGGCACCTGGACCGCCACCTGGAAAAGATGCGCAAGGTGAATGGCAAGCGGCTGGACACCCTGCTCACCGCCCTGGAGGCCCACTTTCCACGTCGGGTCTCCTGGACCAGGCCCCGGGGAGGCATGTCGGTCTGGGTCACCCTGCCCGAGGGGACCGACGTGCTGCGCATCCACCGGGAGAGCCGGGACGCCGGGGTGCGCTTCTCCCCGGGCGTGCTCTTCCACCCTGACCGTGGCGGCGAGAATGCCTTCCGCCTGACCTTTATCCGCGAGTCGGAAGAACGTATTGCCGAGGGTATCGCCACCCTGGGCCGGATCATCAAAAAGCAGTTGCGCCGCCGACCGACGGTGACGGCGGAGCAGAAAACCAAGGACGTATGGATCTGAACCGGGCCGACCGGCCCGATTCCGGGATTTTTGAAATAGCACGAGAAAAGGAGCAGATGATGAGCGAGGAAAAGGGAACCCTGAGGCTGAAAACAGGACTGGCCGAAATGCTCAAGGGCGGCGTGATCATGGACGTGACCAACGCCGAGCAGGCGCGCATCGCCGAGGACGCCGGTGCGGTGGCGGTGATGGCCCTGGAGCGCGTGCCCTCCGACATCCGCCGTGACGGCGGCGTGGCACGGATGTCCGACCCGACGATCATCAAGGAGATCATGAAGACGGTCTCCATCCCGGTGATGGCCAAGTGCCGCATCGGCCACTTTGCCGAGGCCCAGATCCTTGAGGCGCTGGGCGTGGACTTCATCGACGAGAGCGAAGTGCTGACACCGGCCGACGAGATGCACCACGTGGACAAGTTCGCCTTCAAGGTGCCCTTTGTCTGCGGCGCGCGGAATCTCGGTGAGGCCCTGCGGCGCATCGGCGAAGGTGCGGCCATGATGCGGACCAAGGGCGAGGCCGGTTCCGGTGACATCGTCGAGGCGGTGCGCCACATGCGCCAGATCATGAACGGCATCCGCGAACTGACCATCCTCACCCCGGAGCAGTTGATGGCCAAGGCCAAGGATCTGGGCGCCCCCTACGAGATCGTGCGCCTGGTGGCCGAGAAGGGCGAATTGCCGGTGCCCAACTTCTCCGCCGGCGGCATCTCCACCCCGGCCGACGCTTCCCTGGTGATGCAACTGGGCGCCCAGGCCATCTTTGTCGGATCGGGCATCTTCAAGTCCGAGGACCCGGCCACCCGGGCCCGGGCCATCGTCAAGGCCGCCACCCACTACCAGGACCCGGCGGTGCTGGCCGAAGTGTCCGAGGGTTTGGGCCAGCCCATGCGGGGTATCGACGTCAAGTCGCTCCCGGAAGAGGAACTGCTGCAGACCAGGGGTTGGTAATGAGCCACATCGGTGTGCTGGGCCTGCAGGGCGACTTTGCGGCCCACGTGAAAAAACTGGCTGAGCTGGGGGTGTCAGCGGAAGTGATCCGCTGGCCCCGGCAGCTGGCGGAGCTGGATGGCCTGATCATTCCCGGCGGCGAGAGCACCACCCTGCTCAAACTGATCGACGAGTACGGTTTTGCCGAGCCGCTGGCCGGGATGGTCCGCCGCGGGGGAGTGGTGTACGGCACCTGCGCCGGACTGATCCTGCTGGCGGCAAAGGTCAGCGGACCGGTCCAGCCCTCCCTGGGGCTCATCGACATCGACGCCGAGCGCAATTCATACGGGCGGCAGGTTGAGAGCTTCGTCGGTGAGGGTCACTGGGCCGGCGGTGAGCCGTTGGAGATGGTTTTCATCCGCGCGCCGCGAATCCTCCGGGTCGGGCCCGGTGTTGAAGTGCTGGCGGAGTATGACGGTGAACCGGTACTGGTGGCCGCTGGCGGTGTGATGGTGGGCAGCTTTCACCCCGAGCTCAGCGAGGGGAGCGAGGTGCACCAGCTCTTCCTGGAGAAGGCCGGGCTGCCGGTGCACCAGCACGTGCGCCGGTGAGCGGTTGATCCGTGCCCCCTCTTTCTCCGTGGATTTAATAAGAAAAAAGGCCCGGAAGACGCTGAGGTCATCCGGGCCTTTGGTAATTGATCAGGCTGTGTCCGGGATCAGAAACCGATACCGCCGGCCACCGCGCCGCCATACATCAAACCGAGGTCGGTGTAGGCATCGAAATCGATGCTGGTGATGGCCGTGGCGGTCCCACCGTCCACGTTCCAGGCTTTAACCTGGGCCGGCCAGCCGGCATCGGGGCCCGGCACGGTGAGCAGCTCGTCATAGCCGTCCCCATCCAGGTCGGACATGGCCACCCGCGCCCCGTAGAGCGACCCGTCATAGGCGAAGAAGTTGATCCCGCCCACCGGGGTGACGCTGCCGCCGTCGTAGTTCCAGCCCCGGATGTGGGAACCGAAGACCACACCCGGGCCGGGTCCGGTGACGATCTCGTCCATGCCGTCGCCGTCAAAGTCGCCGCAGACCACATTGACCCCGTATTTCAGGGTGCCGTAGGCGAAGAAGCTCACGGCGGGGATGGAGGATGAGGCGCCGCCGTCCACATTCCAGCCCCGGACGTGGGGCCCGTATACCGCCCCCGGTCCGGCGCCGCTGACGATCTCGTCATAACCGTCGCCGTCGATATCGCCGGCGGTGACGTTGACCCCCCACTTGGGGGTGCCGTAGGCGAAGTAGCTCACCCCGGGAATGGAAGTGGCCGCGCCACCGTCCACGTTCCAGGCACGGACGTGGGGGCCGAACACCGCGCCCGGACCGGCGCCGGTGATGATCTCGTCGTAGCCGTCGTTGTCCAGGTCGCCGGTGGCCACGTTGACGCCGTATTTATTGGTGCCGTAGGCCAGGAAGTTGACCCCGGCCACCGGGGTGCCGCCCATGGTGAACCCGCGCACGTGGGGGCCGAACACCGCTCCGGGGCCGGCGCCGGTGAGCACCTCGGCGATCCCGTCATTGTCCAGGTCACCGGTGGCCACCTTGACCCCGTATTTCGGCACACCGTAGGCCGACCATTCGCTCAACGCCGCCCCGGTGCTCATCGGATCGAAGACCCGCACCAGGCAGTCGTTGGCCTCGGCCGAACCGGGACCGGTGACGATCCGGGGCAGCGGTTGGGCGTCGCCGGTGTGGGCGATGCGGCGAAGGGAACCGCCGGACCCGCCGCCGCCATCGCCGTACTGCACGCAGTAGTAGATGGCGCCGTCGGGACCAATTTGGAAATCGGCCGCGCCGTCCAAACCGGTGGCCCAGTGGTCGTCACTGGGCTGCCCGGACACCGGGTCGGCCTTGGCCCAGCCTGTGCCGTTGTCCTTGATCCGCACCATCCAGCCCTGGTAATACTCCACGTAGAAGCAGTCGCCGTTGTATTCCGGCGGGAAACTGTCGTCCACGGGGTAGTTCTCCGGGCGGTAGTAGGTGGCGCTGACGATGGACGCACTGAATCCCGAGCGGTCGTAGTAGTGGATCGGGTCGTCATACTCGGACCCGCCGGGGCCGCCCGGTTCGTCACAGCCGGAGGGGTTGCGGATCTGCGGCCCCTCGCGGAAGGGCCAGCCAAAGTCCTCGCCGCCGGTGGCCAGGTCCACTTCCTCGTAACTCCCCAGGCCCACATCGCCGATGTAGAGATCGCCGCTGACCCGGTCCACATTGAAGCGGAAGGGGTTGCGCAGGCCGTAGCAGAACACCAGGTTGGTGTTGGCGTCACCGGAGAAGGGGTTGTCCGAGGGGGTGATGTCGGCCTTGGGCGGCGGCCCGGAGCCGGTGCCCGGCATGGAGGAGACGTCCAGCCGCAGGATCATGCCCCGCAGGTCGTCGGTCTCCGCAGCGCTGCACTGGGTGGCGTCATCACCCATGCTGGCGTAGAGCATGCCGTCGGTGCCGAAGCGGACCGTACCGCCGTTGTGATTGAACGCATTGTCCGGAATGTCGGTGATGATGTCGTAGCGGCTGGAAGGGGAGATCTGCAGGTTGCCGCTGTCGGGGTCGCTCAGGTCACCGGTGACAGTGTACATCGAGATGTAGTTGGTGTTGGTGCCGCTGTGGCTGTAGTAGATGTAGATGTAGGGCCGGCTGGGCCATTCCGGGTCCACGTCAATGCCCAGCAGGCCCCGCTCGTTGCCGCTGGTGTACACCGACGGTACGGTGACCAGCGGGTCGGTGGAGCCGATGGCGCCGTTGACCAGCAGGCGGATTTTGGCCGTGGTCTGTTCGAGGAACATCATCCGGCCGTCGGGGAGGAAGGTCAAACCCACCGGCAGGTTGAGGCCGTTGATGATCATGGTGTCCTCGAAATCGTCGGGCACCGTGGCGGCGGCCGCCGGCACGGCCGCGAGCAGGACGAGGGCGCAGCAGAGGGTGATGATGGCGGCCCTCAACGAGGGTGTGGCGGTTCTGTCGGTGGTCATCTGTTCTTCACTCCTGTGATGTCTGTGGCGTATCGGCGGCGTCCCGGAGAGGGGGCTGGCTAGCGATCTGCCGACAATGGAAAGTCTACAATAAAGATAGAGTATATCACGACAAACCGAAAATGTGACGAGAAATTCACCCTGAACAGGAAAAGGCCCGGAAAGCGCGGGCAGCGCCTCCCGGGCCTGTGGATTATCGATTGGGAAACTAGTAACCGATGCCGCCGGCCACCGAACCGCCGTGCATGAACCCCTTGTCGGCGTAGGCATCGAAATCGATGCCGCCGATGGCCGTGGCCGCACCGCCGTCGATGTTCCAGGCCTTGACCTGCCCCGGCCAGTTCGGGTCGGGGCCGGGTACGGTGAGCAGCTCGTCGTAGCCGTCGTCATCCAGGTCGAGCAGCGCCGTGCGTACGCCGTAGAGCGAGCCGGTGTAGGCGAAGAAGCTGACCCCGCTCACTGCCGTCAGCGGCCCGCCGTCGTAGTTCCAGCCCCGGACGTGGGAGCCGAAGACCACACCGGGACCGGCGCCGGTAACGATTTCGTCAATTCCGTCGCCGTCAAAGTCACCACAAGCGACGTTTACACCAAACTTGAGGGTGCCGTAGGCGAAGTAGCTGACACCGGGAATGGAGGAGGTTGACGTCCCGCCGTCAAAGTTCCAGCCCCGGACGTGGGGGCCGTACACCGCGCCCGGTCCGGCACCGGTGATGATCTCGTCGTAGCCGTCACCGTCGATGTCGCCGGCGGCAACATTGGTTCCCCACTTGGGCGTGCCGTAAGCGAAGTAGCTGATTCCCTGGATCGAGGTGGCCGTTCCACCGTCCACGTTCCAACCGCGGACGTGGGGGCCGAACACCGCGCCGGGTCCGGCGCCGGTGAGGATCTCATCGTAGCCGTCGTTGTCCAGGTCGCCGGCGGCCACGTTGACGCCGTATTTGTTGGTGCCATAGGCCAGGAAGTTGACGCCGGACACCGGGGTGCCCATCAGGGTGAATCCGCGGACATGGGGGCCGAACACCGCGCCGGGGCCGGCGCCGGTGATCACTTCCACCAGGTCATCGTTGTCCAGGTCACCGGTGGCCACGTTGACGCCGTATTTCGGCACACCGTAGGCCGCCCATTCGGACAGCGCCACGCCGGTGCTGTCGGGATTCCAGACCCGCGCCAGGCAGTCGTTGGCTTCATTCGGCCCGGGGCCGGTGATGATCCGCGGCGCGGGCTGGGACGGGCCGTTGTAGCTGATGCGGCGCAGCGCGCCGAGATCGGGCCAGGCCGGGTCGAACTGGTCCAGATACCAGAGGGCGCCGTCCGGTCCCACCTGCATGTCGGAGCATTCGGAAATGTCGACGGCCCACTGGTCGTTGTTCGGCTGGCCGGGAACCGGGTCGGCCACCTCCCAGATGCTGCCGTTGAATTTCAGCCGGACCATGAAGCCCTGGTAATATTCGCAAAAGAAGATGTCGCCGTTGTACTCGGGCGGGAAGCTGCTGTCGTTGGGGTAGTCCACCGGGCGGTACATCCCGCAGCCGATCACCGAGGCACTGCCCATGCCGGTGCGGTCATAGAAATAGATCGGCTGGTCGTATTCCGTGCCGCCGGGGCCCCCCGGCTCGTCGCAGCCTGCCGGGGTGCGGATCCACTCCCCTTCGCGGAAGGGCCAGCCGAAATTCTCACCGCCGGTGGCGATGTTCATCTCCTCGTAGTTTGTCTGGCCCACGTCACCGATGATCAGGTCGCCGGTGACCGGGTCGAAGTCGAAGCGGAAGGCGTTGCGCAGGCCGTAGCAGAAGACCAGGTTGGTGTTCTCGTCCCCGGTGAAGGGGTTGTCGGACGGGGTGATGTCGGCCTTGGGCGGCGGCCCGGAACCGCTGCCCGGCATGGCGGACATGTCCAGGCGCATGATATTGCCGAGCAGGCTGTCCGTTTCCTGGGCCGTGCATTCGTTGTTGTCATCACCGCTGCTGAGGTAGAGCATGCCGTCGTTGCCGAAGCGCACGGTGCCGCCGTTCTGGTTGGCAATGAGGTCGGGGATGTCGGTGAGGATGTCGTAACGGCTGGACGGCGCGATGTTCAGGTTGTCGCTGTTCGGGTTGCTCAGGTCGCCGGTGACCGTGTACATCGAGAGGTAGTTGGAGCTCGTCCCCTCGTGGTCGTAGTAGACGTAGATGTAGGGCCGGCTGGGCCAGTCGGCGTCGACATCGATCCCCAGCAGCCCGCGCTCTCCGTGGTCGTTGACGACGTTGGGCACGGTCACCAGCGGGTCGGTGGAGCCGATGGCGCCGTTGACGATCAGCCGGATTTTTGCCGACCACTGCTCCACAACCAGGATGCGCCCGTCGGGGAGAAAGGTGAAACTGGTGGGCATATCGAGATCCGAGACCACCTGGCTGTCGGTGAAATTGTTGGGGACGGTGGCCGCTGCCGCCGGTGCGGCAAACAGGCACAGCAGGCCGAACAGCAGGCCCAGCGAGAGGCCCCGCCGGGCCGTTTCGCGCAGTTGCTCAAGGATCATTGGTCACACTCCTGTGGTAGTTGGGCGTCTCCCGCCGGCGGCCCGTGGCTTTCCGGGTTTCGCGCCGCCGGTGAGGGGAGAACCGGTATCCGGCAATTCATACCTATCTTATCATGATTCGGCGGTGGCGATTCAATGTTCGACTCCGTTCCTTGACACGGAGCCCCCCTGCGGGGAAAAATGGTCTCACTACATGCAGTTGATGACCGCCAAGGAGGCTATAGATGGAGATCACGATCAAGGATGTCGTCGAAACGAAGGTCGATCCGGCGGAACTGAACCCGGACACCCTCGGTTTCGGCGTCCGGTTCACCGACCGGATATTTACCATGGCTTACGACGCTGACAAGGGCGGCTGGCACGACCCCACCATCGGGCCGCTGGAATCCTTCTCGCTCCACCCGGCCTCGGTCTGTTTCCACTATGGCCAGACCATTTTCGAGGGGATGAAGGCCTTTACCCGGGGTGACGGCAAGGCGGCGCTCTTCCGCCCGGAGCTGAACCTGCAGCGGATGAACCGTTCGGCCCAGCGGCTCTGCATGCCGGCCATCGACGTTGACCCGGTGCTGGAGGCGATGATCGAACTGGTGCGGCTGGAACGGCAGTGGATCCCCGGGGAAGTGGGAAGCTCGCTCTATATCAGACCCACCATGATCGGTACCGAGGAGTTCCTCGGCGTTCGTCCGGCCAACCGCTACCTCTTCTTCATCATCCTCTCCCCGGTGGGACCCTATTTCAAGGGGGGCGTGGGCAAGCCGGTGAAGATCATGGCCTCGCACAAGTTCACCCGGGCCGCGTCCGGCGGCACCGGCGAGGCCAAGTGCGGCGGCAATTACGGCGCTTCGCTGCTGGCCAACGAGGAGGCCAAGGAGCAGGGCTACTCCCAGGTGCTCTGGCTCGACGCCAAGGAGCACCGCCTGGTGGAGGAGATCGGGGCGATGAACGTGATGTTCGTCCTCAACGACTCCACCATCGTCACCTCGCCGCTCACCGGCACCATCCTCCCCGGGATAACCCGGAGGTCGATCATCGAGATGGCGCCGAAGCTGGGCTATGACGTGGAGGAACGGAGCGTCTCCATCGACGAGGTGGCCATGTCGGTGCGCCAGGGCAAGATCACCGAGATGTTCGGCTGCGGCACGGCGGCGGTGGTGACCCCCATCGGTACCATCTCCGACCGGGGGCAGGAGTTCTCGGTCTGTGCCGACGAGCCGGGCCCGGTGGTGCGTCGCCTCTACAAGGAGATCACCGACATCCAGTATGGCAAGGC
>CBESOE010000087.1:0-18432 GCA_965531145.1 uncultured bacterium
TGCCGGCGCCGAGGCCCCAGATCTCCACGTCGTCGATGTTCCAGCCAGAGTAAGCCCAGGCGCCGGAGGAGGCCACCTGGTGGCCCCAGCGGAGGTAGAGCGTGGCCTCACCGTCGGCCACCGACGCGAGGTCGAAGGCCTGGGCGGACCAGGAACTGTCAGCAACGGTGCTGGTGCCGTTGTTCCACAGCGGCGTCCAGGAACTGCCATCCACCGAGGCCTCAAGGGTCTGGTAGACGTAGGTCTGGTAGTCGGAGTTGAGCCAGCGCTGGAACCTGAGGCTCACCTGGGTGAACTCGCTGCAGTCGATGGCCCCGGTGGTCAGATACTGGAAGCTGCCCACCACGTTGGCGTAGTCGCCGTTGAGGTTGATGCCGTAGACATTGGCACCGGTGGCGCCACTGGTGGGATCGGGGCTGCCGTAGGCGCCGCCGCCGCCGGTGGGCCCGCCAAAGGCCCACTCACCCGCCATGGTCCAGCCGGGGTTGCTATCCATATTCCACTCATACTGCTTCACCGGCACACCCACCGTCAGCTGGCTGGTGCGGGTGCAGTCACCGTCGTGGTTGGTGGTGTTGACGAAATCCACGTCGCCGAAGTAGTCGCCATTGGCCATGGTGTCGGCGGCGCTGGTGATTGAGACGGTCACCGTGGCGGTGCCCAGGGCGGGGATGGTGCCGCCGGTGCTGTCCAGGTCGAGCCAGGCGGTGCTCTCGCTCACCGTGTAGTTCAGCGCGTAGATCTCGTGGTTGGTCAGGGTGTAGGTCAGGCTCCCCGGGGTGAAGGGGCCGCCGTTCTCACCCTCGGCCACCAGGCCGCCGCCGGGGCTGACCTTCATCCCGGTGGGCGGTGCAGTGGTGCCCACCACCCGCAGGGACGGGTCGCCGAAAATGTGCCAGGTGTCATACATCGACACCCCGCCGCTGCCGTAATCGTCGATCATCGAGCAGGAACCGGCGAAACAGAGAGCACCGTAGGTGTTGTAGGTGCCGGCCAGGTAAGCGGCATTGAAGTGGTCCTGGCCCTCCATGGGCGGGTCCCAGGACTGGTTGATGGAACTCATGTAGGCCCCGATCGCACCGGTGGGTGCGCTGCCGTTGGTGGCCCGCAGCCAGGCCTCGCCAAAGCAGGTGTAGCCGTCGAACTGCCCGTTGACGCAAGCCACCGAGATGATAAAGGGCAGCAGGTTGTCGTTGGTCAGCGCGTTGACGTTGCTGTTGGAGAACCCGGTGGAGCCCCAGGAGGTGGTGGAGCCGTGGCCGCAGTAATTGATGATTCCCCGGCCGGCGTTGAGGCCGTTGGTGACCATGGCCGCCGTGCCGCTGGGATCGTAGATCTGGTCCACCAGGGTGTAGTCCCCCGCCAGCATGTCGGCCCGGATGTTGTCCAGGTGCTCGTCGTCATACTCGCCGTCGTCGCCCGGGCCCTGGTTGGAGGCCACGCCCATGCCCTGCCAGAACCAGCTCTCCTGGGTGACCTGGTTATCCTCGTATTCCACCGTGCGCAGCACCTGGGTGTCCACGTCGGCCGCCGACTCGGCGGAGAAACGGCCGACAAAGATGTCGGGGTAATCGTCGCCACCGGCCACCTTGGCGTAACTGGGGTCGGAGGAGCCGCCCGAGGCCGATGGCGTGGCCACCTGGGCCCCGTCACCCACCAACAGGACAAAGGCCAGGTCGCTGGTGTCGTAAGCGTTCTGAATGTAGTTGGTGATCGCCGTGGCATTGTTGCCGATGACCGAGACCGCCACCACCGTGGCCGGGATGCCGATGGAAGTCTTGTGGTCGGCCAGTACCTGGGCATTGGCCGTCCAGGCATCGTGGCAGATGATCAGCATGTCGCCGCTCTCGTCCAGCGGGTCGTAGCGACCGTCGAGGTTGTAGTTGATGAAGTGGCCGCCATAGATGTCGTGGAACGAGCCGTTGAGCGTGCGCTGGAAGGAACGGTCAAGCACATTGACCGGGCCCGGTCTGTCGGCCACCACTTCCACGGTCATCTCGGTGTAGACGCGGAGCACCCGCAACACCGGGTTGTACTGGAAGGGGTTCACCGTCACCACCACGCCGCGGTGGTCGCGCATGATGTAGGGCTCGCGCAGCTCGGCGATGGCGGCGGGCCAGAGGGCGTTCTCCTGGTAGGCCTTGCCGAAGGTGTAGGACAGAGAGTCCTTGTCCACGGTGCGGGGGACAAAACCCTTGGAGGGGGCCACGTCCACATCGCTGATTTCGTAGTAGCGGCTGTCCAGCACCCGCACCGCCATGCTGGCGCTGTCGGGGATGATCACGCTGCGCGACACGTCGGGCAGCGCCGGCAGGCCGATTTCGTGCTTCAGGCTCTCCCGTCCCAGTTCGAGGATCATCCAGGGCTCACCGTCGATGCGGACGGCGCTGCGGGTGAACTCGTCGAAACTGTAGTCGATGACAATGCGGTCAGCGCTGTTCTCCAGAACGGTAACGCCAACCGGCTCACCGGCCCAGGCGCCGGCAGTAATAAAAGCTGCCAGCAGCAGACAGAACGAAAAGAGTGCGGGATACCTTCTGCTCATGTGATGGACCTCCAGACAGGATTTGAAATGATGACCCGAAAAAATGTAACCAACTTAGATCCTGGGCCGAGCCGGGGAAACGCGGTGGCGCGGCCGGACAACGGGGATATTCTAACATCGGCCGGGGTATCACTTGTTCCGCTGCGCGGAACCGGCAATTCCCCACCGGAGGCAATTGCCCACCGGAATAGTTACAAATTAAGGTTAAAATTATCATTAGTCAACAGCTTTTCAGCCGATCAGCCCCGGAATATAAACAAGATGTTTATACGCAAGGAGATGAGGCCAGCAAAGAATGTTGATTATTCTCAGGGCTGGTCCGCGAGAACCGCATTTTCATCCCTTGCAACGGCCGGTGGAAGCTGGCAACATCCTCCGGTAAACCACCGGCAGCGTTTACCAGCAGAAGGATCCGAACCCGATGAAAAAAACACTTGTCGCCATTTTCTTTGCCGCCCTGGCCGCACTCTTCATCGTCCTCATCATCAGGCCCGATCTGCTGGACCGTCTGGAGCAGGCGGATGTGACCTACCCGACGCCGGAGCCGGCATCCGTGGAACAACCCGGGGAACCCACATCCCCAACCCCGGCCGCTGTTCCTGAACAGAAGGGTGATCCACAGCCGGAGAGACCCACCACGGCTGAGATCCAGCTCCACCAGATCACCGGCCGGTCGGTCTATGTCAACGGAACAGACCAGACCGGCCACGAAAGCTGCCTGGTTCCGCCGGGGCGGACGGTGGTGGTCACCTGGGACAGGAGCGGCCAGCGCTTCTCCCACGAGCTGGTCGACGCCAGGGCTGGAGAAACGGTGTCACCGGCGGCGGCCCTGGAGCAGGCCGTCCCGCTCACTGGCATCGGCCAGTCCGGTCCGGGTCGGACCGGCGGCATACTGGCCGTCAACCGCGATGGCGCCATGGCCTGTTTTGAGTAAAAGGTATACCACAGGTATATCTGAGATATACGAGAGGTATATTTTTTATACCTTTCAAAATATGAGGGAGACGAGACATGCACGGCGTATTCCAGAGTGGTGACAGTGCCCGGCAGCCCGATGACGGCGACCGATACGACGCGATGGTCTTTGGCGCCCACCCCGACGACGCCGAGATGGCCATGGGCGGGACCATGATCCGGCTCACCGACGCGGGGTACAAACTGCTCAGCGTCTCGCTCACCCGGGGCCAGATGAGCACCCGGGGCACCGTGGATGAGCGGATGAAGGAGTTCGAGGCGGCTTCCCGGGTCGTCGGCTGTGACGGGCTGGCCCTCGACTTCATGGACACCGAAGTGGTCAACACTCCCGATGGACGGAAGAAGATCGCCGCCCTGATCCGCACCCACCGGCCGCGGATCGTCTTTGCCCCCTATCACACCAACTCCTTCGGTGAACTGTGGGGTATCGCCAATGTGGACCACTATGCTGCCGGCGGTCTGGTGCGGGACGGGGCCAAGATGGCGCGGCTGGACAAGGTGGTTCCCGACCTGCCGCCGCACCAGATCGACCAGCTCTACTTCTACATGCTGCCCCGCAATGTCCACCCCAACCTGCTGGTGGATGTCAGCAACGTGATCGACAGGACCTTCGAGGCGATCCGCTGTTACAAATCACAGATGGGCCTGGTGATCAGCGGCAACCGCATCGAGGCCATCCTGCGCACCATGCGGGCCCATCCCGCCATCGCCATCGGCGCCGAGTACGCCGAGGCGTTCACCACCGAGCTGCCGCTGAAAATGGATGCAGACCTCTTCTTCAAGGTCTGATACGCCAGAACAGGTCGCCCTCCTGGGTCTTTTAGGGCTTCATCAGGCAGAGGCCACCGTCATCCTTGCGATTTCCCCCAACGCTGTACAACAGGTAGCCGCCCCCGGCGAGCTACGTTTCCCGAAGGGGATAAACCACCCTGATCTCGCAAGAGATACTTGCCCAAACGCAAAAAAAGCCTTATATCTTGAAGTAAGTGATTGAGAGCGCTCATCTGGAGGCGCTCATGTAGTGCTCTAACCGATACCATCCTGATTCATACCCGTTTCACATATGGAGGAAAGTCAGATGAGAGTAGGAACGTGTCTTTTTATTGTCGTGTGGTTGTTATGTCTTCTGCCAACCGTGCCAACTGAAGCAAAATTGTTTTATCCCTTGGATGCATATGGAGTTGGTGATGCTCCCCGTGCAGTCGCCACAGATGATGTGAATGGTGATGGAATCCTGGATCTGGCCGTAGCGAATGGTTCCGGAGACAGTGCTTCCGTTCTGCTGGGCAACGGGGACGGTACATTTCAGGCTGCGGTACAGTACGCAGTCGCTGATGAACCATATTCAATGACCATAGGTGAACTGAACGGTGACGGCAATCCAGACCTGGTCACGGCGAATGTGTTCGGGAAAAACGTTTCGGTTCTGCTGGGCAACGGGGATGGCACCTTTCAGGACGCCACGCATTACCCAACCAACAATTTTTATGCCTATGCCGTTGCGATCAGTGACCTCGATGGCGATGGCTTTACGGACCTGGCCGTAGCGGCCGGTGATCTCTTTCTGCTGTTCGGCAATGGTGACGGCACTTTCCAAGCCGCGGTGCAGTACTTTGTCGCAGACACCGGGTGGCATATTGCGATCAGCGATCTCAATGGCGACAGCGTCCCGGACCTGGTCCTGGCAAATATATATTCGGACAATTTTATCTCGGTATTGCTGGGCAATGGTGATGGAACCTTTGCCCCGAGAGTAGACTACGAAGTTTATTCTGACTCCAGCAGTTTCATGTCTGTGGCGATCGCCGACCTTGATGGTGACGGCGCATTGGACATCGCCGCCGCACATGTTGGAGAATCCGATGGTGTATCGGTGTTCCTGGGGAATGGGGACGGCACATTTTCGGCTATTGATTTCTATCCGACATGTCAGACCCCTTTGTCGATTATCACCGGCGATCTGGATGATGACAACAACACCGACCTGGCTTTGGTGTGTAATGGCGGAACGGGCATTGTTTTTCCGGGCAATGGCGACGGCACGTTCCGCGAACAGGTATTGTACGAGGCCGATTTCAACTCTACCTGGGTGGCCATCGGTGACCTGAGTGGTGATGGCCTTCCGGACCTGGCTGTGACGAGTTATTCGGTGGACACTGTTACCGTCGTGATCAATACGGGAATGGGTTTTGAGAGCACGGTCGGTTCAGCGATGACGTGCACACCTCAGTCGGGCACTTTGCCGTTCACAACACATATGGCATTCGAACTTGCCAACCAGCACGATTGGCAAACCCGGCGTATGGCAGGCCGGATTAATATCCAGCTGGGGAATGGCGAGTATATCCCGAATTGGCGGGCTGGTTACACAAACATATCAGCGGGTGAGAGTTTTAACTCCTCCTGGAACCTGAATATCCCGGCTATCGGTTCTCTGGTGGGAGACAATACGTTTACCCTGGTCGCCGAGGACATTACGGCGGCGCCCTACAACCAGCCGCCCTATCCGCCGGCGGGGGACACAGCCACGGCCGCCTGCACGGTGACAGGGATCGCTCCCTGAGCTGTTGGCCGGAAAGGAAACCCGGCCAGTGGCTCGCACCGACAGCGGGAAACGATCCCGCTAGGGGTTTACCGGCTGGCTGGCGCCGAGGCCGGCGCCGTAGACGATGGCGTTCATCAACACCCGCCCGGTGCCCAGGGTGGCGCCGCGGAAAGCGGGCGATGAAGCGAAGAGGATAACCTGGCCCCGGCCCGACCGCTCGCGGGTCACCCAGGCGGCATTGGCCAGACGGTATGACGCCTCGGGCCAGAGCAGGCCGCTCATCCGCAGGCGGAGTTCCTGTCCCGGCGGCAAGGCGGCCCAGCCGGTGCGGGGCGGGGCCTCCACAACGGCCTCACCCTCTTTCCCCTGAGCAGGCTCGCTCTTGCGACTGGAGCGCTTTCCGGTTTCAACCGCGGGTTCAGCGGCCGGCGAATAGACGCCAAAACGAATCGGCGCGGTCACGCCTTCGGCGGCCATCAGTACCGGCAGGCGGCCCACCCCCCGGCCGGCGAGAATGGGCAGGACATCCCCGCAGCCCATGGTAAGCCAGTGCTCCGGGTCGGTGCGGCCGGCCAGAAATGCACCCTGGGGCATGAACAGCTTCTGCCAGCTGTCCTGCTTCTCCAGCTCCTCCTTGCCGGGGGCGGGTTTGCCACCGCGGCCGGGCCAGGGATATTCCAGGTTTAACGGAGCCACATGGGACCAGACCTTGTCTTCAGCCGGGGGCGGATTGTTCCGGGCCTGCCACTCCCGCTGCACCGCCAGATCGTAAATATCCAGCGTCTCCAGAACCTGGGGCAATTGCCGCACCTGGCTCAATCCGGCTTCCTCCCTGGCCAGAGCCGCTGCCGACCCACCGACGGCGATCAGCGTGCCGCCGTTCTTCACCCACTGGGCCAGCCCTTCCCCCAGGCCTTTGGGCAGGTCGGAGTAGCGGCTGGGCATGACAATCACGTTGTAGCGCCGCAGATCGCTGTATCCGGCGCTCTTCTCATCGAGCTGGGAGTGGCGAATACCCAGGATGTGGTCCAGGGCGTGCCAGATGGAGCCGAAGTCGGTGGAACCGGTGCCGCCCCGGGTGAGCAGGGCCACCGCCGGCTGGCTCAGCAGACGGAAGTGGCGCCCGCCCATGTCGGGCAGATCGCCTTCGCCCAGACCGGTGGTTACCGGGATTACCGCAAGTTCCAGCCGGTCAGCGACCTCCTCCAACACCTCGGTCAGCTGGCCCTCGAAGCCCTCATTGTCGTTGACGGTCACCAGCACCGACCCGCGGGCAAACTCCCGGCCGTTGAAAGTGAAGGCACGGTCGGCCACGCGTACGAAAACCTCGCGCTCCATCAGCCGGGCGGCGGCGGTAACCGAACGGTCGTCCGCGCCGTCCACCACCCAGGCCACGGTGCCCTCCGGCCCGGTCACCGGCGGCAGGTCAACGGGCCCTGCGGCGCCCAGCAGCTCCGCACCGGCGGGCAGCGGGCCACTGACGGTGAGGGCCTCCAGGCCGTAGAGCATGGTGATGTTCCAGGCGGTGATGTCATATATCCGCGAGCGTCCCTTGAGCAGCAGTTCCTCCCGTTCACGGCGCAGGGTCTCCGGTTTCATCCGCGGATCAAAATCGAGCAGGGCCGCCACCAGATGCGCCTCGGGCTGACGGCTGGGAATGAGCAGACTGCCCGCCGGAAGGGCGGCCCCGTCCTGCTTCCGCCCCAGTTGGTCCACGGCCCCGCCGGCGGTCAGGTCTTTCGTGGTCGTGTAGACATCGATCCCCTGGAGTGCCATCAGGTCGGTGAAGGCCTTCATCCGGCCCTGGTTGCCCGAGGGGAACACCGCGTAGTACACCTCTTCGAATGGGCTCTGGCTGCCGGTGACCCGCCGCCGTTCCTCGAGGAACTCCCGCAGCAGTTGGGTGCCGTTGAGGCGCAGGGTCTCCATGTTGGCCATGGTGCTGACCAGCTGGTGGTGTACCGACTCGCGGTAGGTCACCAGTTCGCCCGACGGGTGGCGGATGGCATCCTCGGCCACCCGGGGCTGCTCGTAGAGGATAAAGATGCTGCCCCGGAACCCGGCCCAGGATGAATAGCCGGGATACCACTCCTCGTTCCACTCGCCGTGGTAATACGGCCAGCCAAAGGCATCAAACGCCCCGGCCTGGTCACGTGTAAAAAGCGAAGCCCAGTGCCATCGCCGCTCGGGGAAGAAGGGGTTCAAGGGCGGCCGGCCCGGTGAAAAGAGATAGGTGTCCTGTGATCCCATCTCGTGGCCGTCCACCATCAGCATGGGCCGCCACTGCCCCACCGCCTCCAACCGGCCCCGGGTCTCGGGGTGCACGCCGAGGATCCAGTCCCGGTTGAGATCGAAGAGGTAGTGGTTTCCGCGACCCGATGGCCAGTAGCCGCGGTGCAGCATCGACTGGCTGTCCATATTGGGCATGGTGCCGCGGTGCTCGGCGGTCTGCTGGTAAAACCGCTCCCGGCCATCGGGATTCTGCAACGGGTCGACGATAACCACCAGCTCGTCCAGTAAAGTGGCCACTTCGTCTCCGGTGGCCGCCGCCAGATGGTAGATCGTTGCCAGTGCCGCATCGGCGCCGGAGGTCTCATTGCCGTGGATCGAGTAGGCGAACCAACCCACCGCCGGCAGGTCCTCCAGCAACCGGTCGGCCTCCTCGCCGGACAACCCGCGGGGATCGGCCAGCCGGGCCATCCCCTCCCTGATCTCGTCCAGACGCTCCATGTTCCGCGGTGAGGTGAGAATCACGTAGTACAGCGGCCGGCCCTCGTGGCTGCGGGCGTACTCCACCAGCCGGGCCCGGGGGCTGGCCTCGGTCCAGGCCTGGATACAGCGCTCGATGGATGCCGGGTCCGGGAAACGGTCGCCGATGCGGTGGCCCAGAATGGTCTCCGGCGTGGGGACGGCGGAATCGTATGTCACCCCGGGGAAGAACTCGACATCGTAGGCCAGACCGGGCACGTCGGCAGGGGGCGGCACGGAAACCTCGTCGGCGATCACAGGATGCAGACATGGCCAGCAGAGGGTCAGAAGTATGACGAGCAGAAGACGGATCTTCATCGGATATCCTCCGGGACGAATGAAATTTTGTCGTGGAAGCGCCACCCCGGTCCGGAGCCTGCGCATGTATCTCTAGAATAGGTGTACCGGGTGGGAATGTCCACCGTGAGGGGTCAGATCCGTCTCTTCTTCCACGTCCCCCGGCGAAAAGCCAGGATGCCCACCACCGCGATCAGCGACTCGGCCACGGTGATGGCGATGAAAACACCGGTGGCGCCGAAGGCGGTCCAGTTGGCCAGGGCAAAGGCCAGCGGGATCTGGAACAGCCAGTAGCAGAAGAAGTTGATCACCGTCGGCGTGGTGGTGTCACCGGCGCCGTTGAAGGCCTGCACCATCACCATGCCGTAAGCGTAGAACCCGTATCCGTAGCTGATGAAGCGCAGGCAGTCGGTGCCGAAGGCCACCACCTGCGGGTCGTCGGTGAAGAGCCGGATAATGGGGCCGGCAAATGCGACAAAGAAAACAGCCAGCCCCACCAGAAAGAGCATGTTGTAGAGCGCGGCCCGCCAGACCGAGGTCTCGGCCCGCTCCGGCTTCCCGGCCCCGAGGTTCTGGCCCACCAGGGTGGCCGCGGCGTTGGCCAGGCCCCAGGCCGGCATGATGGCAAAGATGATGATGCGGATGGCAATGGTGTAGCCGGCCACCGCACCGGAACCGAAACGCCCGATGATCCAGACCAGGCAGACCCAGCTGGAAGTGCCGATGAGAAACTGCATCACCCCGCCCAGCGAGACACGGAGCAGGCGGAGCATCACCCGCGGCCGGAGCTTCAGCAGTCGGGCCGTAAAACGGACCCGCGTGTTTCCGCGGAAGAGGATCCAGAGCTGCAGCAGGACCCCGGTGCCCCGGCCGATGGTGGTGGCCACCGCCGCGCCGGTGACCCCCATCTCGGGGAAGGGCCCCAGTCCGAAGATCAGGCAGGGGTCGAGGACGATGTTGATCCCGTTGGCCACCCAGAGCACCCGCATGGCGGTGGCCGCGTCCCCCGCCCCGCGGAAAATGGCATTGATCAGGAAGAGCAGCATGATGGTGGTGCTGCCGCCCAGCAGCACCGCAGTGTAGCCCGACCCGGCGGCCACCAGTTCCGGCGTCCCGCCAATCAATCCCAGGAGCTGCCGGGCAAAAAGCGCTCCCGGTATGGCGATGAGCAGCGAGACGATGATGCCCAGGGCCACCGCCTGGACCGCGGCCACCGTGGCCCCTTCTTCATCCTGCTCGCCGATGCGGCGGGCCACCATGGCCGTGGTGGCCATGCTCATCCCCACCGCCACGGCAAAAACCAGGGTGACCATCGCCTCGGTGAACCCCACCGTGGCCACGGCGTCAATCCCCAGCCGCGAGACAAAGAAGGCGTCGGTGACAGCAAAGACCGACTCCAGCACCATCTCCAGCACCATGGGCACGGCGAGCAGCATAATCGCCCGGCCGATGGAGCCGCTGGTGAAGTTCTGCTCGGTGCCGGCGATGGCCAGACGCACGGTGGCCCAGACCCCGCGGCGGTAGCCCACCACCGGTGGGATGTCAGGGGGATCGCTCGGGGCGTTCTTCAGCTGGCGGGTTTCATTCATGGTCATTCAATAAGATGTGATGATCAGCAGGTTCAGCGAACGTCCGGATTCACTCGCCCTTGCCCGGCCCCTTTTTCGCTGAAAACGAGATGCGGCCCCGCTCCAGGTCCACCTCCAGCACCCGGACCGTGATCCGGTCACCGGCACCCACCACCTCCGCAGGATCCCGGACGTAGCGGTCGGCCAGCTGGGAGATGTGTACCAACCCGTCCCGGTGGACGCCCACATCGACGAATGCGCCGAAGTTGGTGACATTGGTAACCACCCCCTCCAGCACCATACCCGGTTCAAGGTCGCCGATGTCCTGCACATCCTCGCGAAAGGCCGGGGCGGAGAACTCTTCCCGGGGGTCCCGCCCCGGTTTCTTCAGCTCTTCGACGATGTCCCTGAGGGTCGGCTCCCCCACCCCGTCGCCGACGTAGCCACCGATATCGATGCGGTCGGGCAGCGACGGATCACCCATCAGTTCCACGATGCCCACACCCATGTCTTTGGCGATGCGTTTCACCAGCCCGTAGCGTTCGGGATGAACCGCCGAAGCATCGAGAGGCTGGTCGCCGTCCCGCACCCGCAGGAAACCGGCGGCCTGCTCAAAGGCCCGTTTGCCCAGCCCCTTGACCTTCAGCAACTGCCGGCGGTTTCTGAACGTACCCTCCTGCTGCCGGAAGAGGACGATGTTCTTGGCTGTTTTGGGCCCGATACCGGCCACCCGGGAGAGCAGGAGCACGCTGGCAGTGCTCAGCTCCACTCCCACACCGTTGACACAGCTCTCCACTACCTCGTCCAGCTTCCGCGCCAGCAATGATTGCTGCACGTCGTGCTGGTATTGGCCCACACCGATGGCCTTCGGTTCGATCTTCACCAGCTCGGCCAGCGGGTCCTGCAACCGGCGGGCGATGGAGATGGCCCCGCGGACGGTCACGTCGAGATCGGGGAACTCCTCGATGGCCGTGGGGGAGGCGCTGTACACACTGGCCCCGGCCTCGCTCACCTGCACCACCAGGACATCAGCCACACCTGCCTCCTTGAGGCAGCGGCGGACGAACTGTTCAGCCTCACGGCTGCCGGTGCCGTTGCCCACGGCGATGGCTGCCGGTTGGTGCCGCTTGACGAAGGCCGTGAACTCCCGCCCTGCACTCTCCACCGACGCCCGGCCCTTCACCAGGTTGAAGGTCATGTTTGCTTCAAAGGCTCCGGTACGCGAGATGGCGGCGCACTTGCAGCCCGTGCGCAGCCCCGGGTCCACCCCGATCACCGCCTTGCTGCCCAGGGGAGCGGCCAGCAGCAGGTTGCGGAGGTTCTCGGCAAAGACATCCACCGCTGCGATATCAGACCGGGCCTTCAAGTCGGCCCGCACATCGCTCTCCACCCCCGGCGCGATGAGCCGCCGGTAGCCGTCCTCCACCGCCGCCGACAGCTGGCCGGCAAAGGGTGACCCGGGCTTGCGGCCGGCCTGCCCGAAAATTCTTCTGATCACAGGCTCGTCGTCGATGGCCATTTTCAGTTTGAGGACACTCTCGCCCTCTGCCCGCTGAACAGCGAGATAGCGGTGGGACGGAATGGAAGCCACCGCCTCCGAATAGTCGAAATAGTCGCTGAACTTGCGTCCCTCATCCTCCTTGCCCTTCACCACGGTGGCCACCAGCCTTCCCTCCCGGGAGTAGCGGGTCCGCACCATTGATCGCACCTCCGCCGTTTCGGCGACCTTCTCGGCGCAGATGTCCCGGGCACCAGCCAGGGCAGCCTCCGCATCGGCCACCCCCTTCTCCGGGTCGACAAAGCGCTCGGCCTCCTGGAGCGGCCTGCCCTCCGCCGGCTGGGACAGAATACGCAGGGCCAGCGGCTCCAGTCCCCGCTCCCGGGCCATGGTAGCTTTGGTGCGACGTTTGGGTTTGAAGGGGAGATAGAGATCTTCCAGCGCCGCCTTGGTGGTGCAGGTCTCGATGCGGGATCGCAGCCCGGCATCCAGTTTGCCCTGCTCTTCGATGGAGGCGAGGATTGCTGTGCGCCTGGTCTCCAGGCCGGTGAGATACTCCTGGCGCTCTTCGATGGCGCGAATCTGGATTTCGTCCAGACTGCCCGTGACCTCCTTGCGGTAGCGAGCGATGAAGGGAACGGTGTTCCCCTCGGCCAGCAGGCGCACCGCGGCATCCACCCGCGGCAGGGGCAGATCCAGCTCCCGGGCGATGAGCGGGCTCGGATTGAAAGGGGTCGATTCAACCATGGGGGGAGATTCTAGTGGTTTGCCGGAGGAGTTGCCAGTCCGTTCACTGGCTGGCCGGCACGGCCATTCACTTCCGCCGCGGAGCTCACCAAGGGTAGGTTGGCCGGTGAGGGGCCCGGTGCGGTGACCAGGCCCTGCCACTGCCGCCATCTCGAATCAGACTTTTCACAGTGCCCGGGAGATCTGCGCCAGCCCCTCCCCCAGCCTATCCCCCGCCTCGAGCCAGCTAACCCGGATGGTGCCCGGGGCCTCGAACAGGGTGCCGGGGACCAGCAGCACCCCGTGCTCGTCGCAGAGGCGACCGGCCAGGGCCATATCGTCCACCCCGCCCGGCAGCCTGACACAGGAAAAGCCGGGGCCCTGGGAGCGGTGCCAGGAGAGGCGATCATCCGCCCCGACCCAGGCCGCCACCGTGTCGATTCCGTCGAGGGCCCGGACACGGGCCTTGTCCCGGCGCCGGTCTGCATTCTCGAGAACGGTGAGGCCGGCCAGGGCGCCGGGTACGGACGCCATGCCCATGTTGAGGTGGCCCCAGCGGAGACGCTCCACCAGAGCGGCATCCGCCGAGATCCAGCCCAGGCGGGCATGGTATACGCCGAAGAGCTTGGAGAGGCTGGAGGCCACGATGACGTTGTCCGCCAGACCGTGGAAGGAGTCGATCTCACCAAAGCCGCGGTAGACCTCGTTGATCACCAGCATGGCGCCCGCCTCGCCGGCAATCCGGGCCAGGGCCTGCACATCCTCCCGATCCGACACCACCCCGCTGGGGTTGTGCGGCTCGGTGATCATCACCAGGCCGGTCTGTTCGTTGATCAGGGATTCCGCCTGGCGAAGCGGCAGCCGCCAGCCGTCCTCAAAACGACGGACCAGCCGTTTCACCGGGCCCAGACGCTCGGCCTGGCGCAGCATCGGCTCGTAGATCGGCTGTTCGATCACCAGTTCGCTGCCCGGGCCGGTGAGGGAGAGAGCGAGCAGCAGGCTGCCGGCGGTGGCTCCCGGGGCAAAGATCAGTTCCTGCGGCGGAATCCCCAGCCAGCCGGCCAAAGCGGCCTCGAAGCTCCCGGCGGCCTCGAACGGCTTGCCGGTGTAACCCTCGTGCCCGGACGGGAAGATGGCACCCATCCCGCTGGAGTGCAGGTTGATGGCCTGGTCATGGGTTCTCAGGCGGGGCAGATACCAGGAGAGATAGTCACTGCGGCAGAAATCGGTGGCCATGGAACCTCCGGCGGTGATGTGTTGCCTGACAATTCCGAACCGAAGAAATGATAACAGAGCCGGGATCGGGGGAACAGGCACCTCAGGAGAGCTTGATGGTGGTTTTCAGTTTTCGCGGTTCGTTGCCCTGGCCACCCGCGCTGCCGGGTCCACCGGGTCCGCCACCCTTACCGCCTTCCCTGCCGCCGCCCCCTCCGCCCATGTTGCCCCGGGAATTTCGCAGCATGATCAGTTGCTGCCGCATCTCCCGGCTCATCTTCCCGCCCTGGATTTCCAGCTGGACCCGTTGACCGGCCACTCCACCCTGCAATACGGATTCTGGAAATAGCGCATCCAGCGGCAGGCGGAACTCGTAGCAATACACATCCCCGGCCACGTCCGAACCGGCGGCCGGCCCTTCGGGGCGGTTTTCGGCATACCTGGTGACAGCGCCTCCCTGCTCCACCTCGATCATCCCGGGCATGGCCAGACCCTTGCCTTCACCGGTCTCGAAAGCCAACGGCATTCTCCCGCCCCCCGGCCCGCCACCGGCCCGCATCAGGTTGTCGGACAGGGCCACGCTCCCGTGGTAGCTGAGACGCAGATCCGATCCGCCCGCGCCGGATGCCCGGACGATGATGCCGAGCATCCGCAGGCGCCGGGCCAGTTGCAGGTCGCTGCTGCGCGCCACCAGATACAGATAGTTGTCGTCATTGGCCACCCCCACCACCAGCCCTTCCATCTCCTTCACCCGGTGAAGGGGGATCTCGTCCCAGTCACTGGCAACGCCATCGATAGCCATGGCGGAGGTCGGACGGTGGGATGGCAGCGTATCGCTGCTGCAGGAGGTGAGCACCAGCAGTTCCGGGACCAGGATGAGCAGGACAGTGGTGAGCAGCAGGGCCGCTTGCCCGCGGAATTCGTCTTTCATCAAATCGGGTCTCCTCTTCACGCACCTCCCCAGGAACCGGGACCCTCCCGTACCGATCCCCCGAGCATGGCATATCCATAACCCTGACAGACACCGCTGTTCGGATCAAGCTGTTCAAGGGAAAGACGCCCGGCCGGCGACACCCCTCCAGGCGCCGGACCGACCGGGCTATGGAAACCGGATGCCGGACCAGGGTCAGTTACTGGTGCAGCTGTTCCAGTTTTTCCCGTTGTTCGGGCGTCAGCAGTTCTTCGATCCGGCTGCGGGTCTCGATCTGCTGTTCGGCACGGATCTCGGTCATCAGTTCGCGGACTGCGGTGCGCTGCTCATCGGTGAGCTGGAGCTGCTCTGCCAGCTGACGCAGGTCGTCCCGCCCGGGGCCGTGGGGGCTCTGTCCCGCGCTCCGGCCCTGGCGGCCGTGCATCCGGTCCTTTCCTTCCACACGCCCCGTGCCCGGGTGCTGCTGACGCCGGTCCATCTTCTCCTGCTGCTCCGGGGTCAGGACCTCCCGGATGCTGTCCTGGACTTCGGACCGCGGTGGGGGGGCCGCTTCTTCGAGGATCTGACGGATCTGGTCCTGCTGTTCGGGGGTCAGGTCCAGGCTTTCGGTCATCCGCTCCAGTCGGTGGTCGGCCTTGTCCTCCCGATTACCGCCCTTGGCGGCCTTCTTATCTTTGCGGCCCTTCCGGTCCGACCGCTCCCGGTCACCGCGGGTACCGCGGCGGGTTTTGAGTTCTTCCAACTGGTCCAGTTGCTCGGGAGTGAGAATGCCGGACAGGGCGGTCTCCATCTGCAACCGGGTGGCTTCCCTGGCGGCGGACATGATCTCGTGCATGGCCTGGCGCTGCTCGTCCGTCAGGTCGAGGGCCTCGGCCATCCGGTCCGGATCGTGGTGCGGGCCGGTCATGCCGTGGGGTCCACGGGGACCGTGGGGACCGTGGGGACCGTCAACGGTGCAGTCCGTTGTCTGACCGGTCCGCGGGCAGACCGGTTTGTCCTCGCCATCGGTCCAGGCCACCATGGAGAACGCGGCCAGCGCCACCACCAGAATCAGAATCAGTGTTCCGTTCAGTTTCATTCCTGTTTCCCTCCTCATGATTTCAGTCCTGATCTGCAGGTCAGAGTCTGGTATTGAATTCTGTTCTACACCATTAGACAACGGGCAACCAAAAAGTATTAACCGCCGGGGGTAAAGTAGCCCAGAAAAGCGTTAAGAAACCTCAAGGGGTGGTAAAGTTCTATTAACACTTGAAAATAAAGAACTTTCATGCGATATACTTGGGAACATCGTCCGGGCCGTATCCGTTTCCATGGGCGGGTGGTCAACGGGAAGGGAGCAGGGAAATGACGAAAATCCTGATCATCGATGACGACACGGAATTGTGCGACCTGGTGAGTGAATACCTGGAGCGGGAAGGGTTTGCCGTGGAGGCGGTCCAGGACGGCGCGGCGGGAGTGGAGCGGGCTCTCTCCGGCGAGTTCGCCCTGGCCGTGCTCGACGTGATGATGCCCGGTCTGAACGGGTTCGAGGCCTTGAAACAGATCCGGGCCGGGACATCACTGCCGGTGATCATGCTCACCGCCCGGGGGGAAGAGATCGACCGTATCGTGGGTCTGGAGATCGGCGCCGACGACTACATGCCCAAGCCGTTCAACCCCCGGGAACTCACTGCGCGAATGCGGGCCGTTCTCCGCCGGTCCGGGGACGGCGGGACCAGTGGCGCCACCCAGGCTCAGACCCTCAGCGTCGGAGACCTCGACCTGGATCTCGGCGCCAGGGCCGTTCACTGCTCGGGCTGTGAGATCCAGCTCACCGGTGTGGAGTTCAGCCTGCTGGAGAAACTGGTCCGCACCCACGGGCAGGTGGCCGGCCGGGACGAACTGTCCCGCGAAGTGCTGAAGAAGCGGCCCAGCCCCTTTGACCGCAGCCTCGACGTCCACGTGAGCAACCTGCGCAAGAAGCTGGGGCCCATGCCCGGCGGGGGCGAGCGGATCAAGACCATCCGCGGCCAGGGGTATCTCTATGTCAACCCGGCCGGCACCGAGGGGAGCGGGCAGCGCTGAAACCACCTGGCTCTGGAGACGCGGGATGCGAACACTCTTTCTGAGGATCTTCGTCTGGTTCTGGGTGGCCAGCGCTCTGCTGGTGGCGCTCACCGTCACCACTTCGCCCTACTGGACCCGCCCCCGCAGCGACCCCCCGCGCCAGCGATCCATGGAGGAGAGCATGCTGCTCCATGGCGACGCCGTGGAAGCGATCCTCCAGCAGGGGGGGCCGGAACGGCTGGCCGGGCGCCTCGACAATCTGGGCCGCCGCAACCGGCTGCGGATCAATCTGTTCGACGAGCAGGGACGGGAAGTCTACGGCCGGCACCACCCGCCTTCGCTGGTCCCCCTGGTCCGGCAGGTCCTCGACACGGGGGAGCCCCGGATGCTCCGGGAGAAAGGGGCGATCATCCACGCCCGGCCGGTGACCGACAACCAGGGGACCCGCTACGTCGCCCTGGTGATGTTCCGCCGCCCTGATTTTGGCCACACCCCGCTGGAACCGGGCACACTGCTACCCCGCCTGCTGCTGATGCTGCTGGTGGTGGGGGGCGTCTGCTACCTGCTGGCCCGCCAACTCACCTCGCCGGTGAGCCGGCTGCGGGCCGCCGCCCGCAAGTTGACCCGGGGCGACCTCTCGGCCCGGGTGGGCGGAAAGGTGAGCCGGCGGCGTGACGAGATCGGTGACCTGGCCCGTGATTTCGACTCCATGGCCGAACGGATCGAGGCGCTGATCGGTTCACAGCAACGGCTGCTGCGGGACATCTCCCACGAGCTGCGCTCGCCCCTGACCCGTCTGGGTGTGGCCCTGGAGCTGGCCCGCCAGCAGGGCCGCGACGAGGCCGGGCCCCAGCTGGACCGCATCGAACAGGAGGCCGAACGGCTCAACCACCTGATCGGCCAGTTGCTGACGGTGAGCCGGCTGGAAACCTGGTCGGAAACCCTGGAGCGCACAGAGCTGGACATGAACGCCATGCTGCAGGGCATCGTCTCCGATGCAGCGTTCGAGGCTGAGGCCCGGGGATGCCGGGTACAGCTGGAGGCGGAAGAGGGCTGCCGGGTGGAGGGCAATGCCGACATGCTGCACAGCGCGGTGGAAAACGTGGTGCGCAACGCCGTGAATCACACGGCTGAGGGGAGCGTGGTGGAGGTGGTAATGGAGGGATCGGCCGGAACCGATGAGCCCGGGCTGCGCATTTCCGTCCGCGACCACGGCCCGGGTGTGGCGGAAGACCAGTTGGAGAGCCTCTTCCGTCCCTTTTTCCGTACCTCCGATGCCCGCGAGCGGCTCACCGGGGGCAGCGGCCTGGGGCTGGCCATCAGCTCCGGCGCCATCAG
>CBESOE010000088.1:0-18342 GCA_965531145.1 uncultured bacterium
GGTGGCGGCGATAACGATTCCCGGCCCCAGGGCCCCGAGTATTCCGGGCTTGTTCCTGTGCATTCCCCCTCCGTTCAGATGCCCCTCGCCGTAACGAGCGGAATACGTGAACCATTGTATCGTCTGGATGCGGGTTTGCGAGAGGCGGGAGCGTACAAAAAAAACTGTCAACCCCTCGCCGGCCAGCTGCCGGCCATGGCGCCGTAGCCCCGTGGCGGGTCAGCTCGGCTGATGACGGCGAGGTGTCAACAGAATCATTATACCACACGAAAAGCCTTGGGCCACCGGGTGGTATATTTTTCTTATCGGGCCAACCGGGCGGCGGCCTAAGCGGTAATCAGCATTGGGACCGGAGCAACGGCCGGGACAGATTCTTGATCGTACCCCGGCGCTGTGCTATAACCGCTCCTGAGATCGGATCGCCGTCATGGACAGTCGGCCGTCCTTTTTGAAAGGGTGTTTGTCAATGCGGCTCTCTCTGCACCAGATCGACCTCTTTTCCTTTCGCATCGCCAAGCAGTTGCTGCGCAACGGGTTTGTCGAAGGGGTAAAGGAGGACTGGCTCGCCGAGCGGATCGTTGACGTGATCACCGTCGAGCTGCGCGAGGAGGACGACCTGAACGACGAGGTGCGGCAGATTCTCGATCAGTATGCCGACCAGATGCAGGAAGCCGGCGCCCAGTACCATGAGATGTTCAAAAAGATAAAGGCCAAGCTGGTCAGAGAGCGCAATATCATTCTCTGAGTGAGTGCCATGAAACTGAGCCGGGAAAAAATAAATCTCCTTTCCAGCCTGATCATCGATGACATGGCCGAACAGGCCGAAATCGACTTCAAATACCCCCGCAATGAAATCCGCCTGCAGGTGGTGGAGATCCTGCGCGCCGAAATGCTCCGGGAAGAGCAGATCGAGGAAGCGGCCCGCCAGAAAATTACTTCCATTGCCCGGGACATCCCCGAAGGCAGCGAAGAGTGGAACGTGCTCTACGACAAAGCCTACCGGGACGAGTCCGAGAAACAGCGCAAACTTAAGTAAATTTCCTCCTCCCCTCCTCCGGAATCTTCTCCTTCTTTCTGATTCTTCATGAAACCTGACGTGGTTTCAGGGTCACGGCTGTGGTCCGGGAACAAGGCGCCGGCTGACGAGGGAGGCGAGCATACTTCGGCGGTATGTGAGCCTTCCGAGGATGCCGGCAACGCCGTTCCCGGGCCTCAGACGTGATCCTGGAGCCACGTCAGTCGCCGCCGATGATATCGCCTAAAACGCCGGAGATCCCCTTGCCCCGGCGGTGTTCGCCCTTGCTCCCCCCGGCGGCGGCGGTGATCCGGTCGGCCAACCTGGAGAAAGGAAGCGTTTGCAGGTAGACCGTACCCGGCCCGGTGAGATGGGCGAAGAAAAGCCCTTCCCCGCCGAAGAGGGACGTCTTGATCCCACCGACCATCTTGATGTCGTAGTCCACCGATTGATCGAAGGCCACCAGGCAGCCGGTGTCGACCTTCACCTTCTGTCCGGCGGCCAGTTCCAGCTTGGTCAGCGTGCCCCCGGCATGGATGAACACTTCCCCGCTGCCCTGCAGCTTCTGCAGGATGAAGCCTTCCCCGCCGAAGAACCCGGCACCCAGGCGCTTGGTAAAAGCCACGCTGATGTCAATGTCGCCCGCTGAACAGAGATAGGCATCTTTCTGACAGAGCAGCACTTCGTCGGTGAGACGCCGGGCCAGGATCTTGCCCGGGTACGGGGCGCTGAAAGCCGCCTGGCCTGACGGGACACTGCAGTGGAAATGGGTGATAAAAAAACTCTCACCGGCCAGGACTTTCCGTTTCAGGCCGCCGAGGATTCCCCCGTCCATCTTGGCGTCCATCTCAATCCCCTCGGTCATATACATCAGGGCCCCGGCTTCCGCCCGGATCACCTGGCCGCTGGTCATGTTGATGACCACGGCCTGCATGTCGTCGCCGATCAGGTGGTAATTCAAATCGCTCATCGCCACTCTCCCAGGAAAAACCGGCCCGACCCGCCGGAAAAACGGCACGGGACTCGGGACCGGGATGTTGCATTTCAGACGACTGGTTTACCTGCCTGAACAGAGCATACGGTTGTTGCCCACCAGGAGTTCTCCGGTTTTCCTGTTTAGGGCAACCCCCTGTTTGCTCAAGGAAATATCCCATAGTGCCGACATAAAAACCAGAGACGGGACCCGGCCCGCATGTTGCGGGATGGGAGAACAGTACTCTATCGGGGAAGCGAAATACCAATGGACCATTGCACCAGACTACCCATAAATCAGCTTTCGAGAGGGAACTCAACCGAGTGGAAATCCGTGGCGCAGGTTCTGGCAATTTGCCTGTTGGTGCTCCTCATCTCCGCCGCCCACTCGCCGGCCCAGGAAAGCAAAATCAAATTCCGGAGTCTTTCGCTCGATGAGGGTCTGTCCCAGAGCACGGTGTTCTGCATCGCCCAGGACCACCAGGGATTCCTCTGGTTCGGCACCGAAGACGGCCTCAACCGGTATGACGGCCACACGTTCCGGGTATACAAGCGCGACCCGGAGAACCCTGACAGCCTGGGATTCAGCTACATCAAGACCCTGCACGAGGACCGGGCCGGGCGGTTGTGGATCGGGACCTTTGGCGGCGGCCTGAGCCGCTACGACCGGGGGACGGACAAGTTCATCAGCTACCGGTATCGCAAGGGGGACCAGTCCAGCCTGAGCGGGGACAGCATTCAGGCTCTGTGCGAGGACCGTTCCGGGGCCCTCTGGATCGGCACCACCACCGGGCTCAACCACTACGATCCCAAGACCGAGACGATTTCCCGCTTTGACCTGCAGGCAGATGAGGTGCCGGACGGGGCTCCGGCAAATGTCCTGTCCATCGCCGAGGACGCCCTCGGCCGGCTCTGGGTGGGAACGGAGAGGAAGGGGTTGTTCCGCTGTGACCGGCTGAACGACGAGGTGGTCCGTTTCCTGGTGGACGTGTCCGGTGAAAACGCCAGGGCCAACCAGGTCAACACGCTGCTCACCGACAGCCATGGTGTCCTCTGGGTGGGCACCGGTCATGGCCTGTATCGCTATAACGAGAAAACAGCCAACCTCGAGAACCTGTGGCAGGACACAATCGATCCCGAATACCTGCTCCACGGAGAGGTGATCAACAAGATCTATGAGGACCGCTCGGGAAACATCTGGGTCGGAACCGACGCCAGGGGGTTGGGTCGCTACGACCGGGACCGCAATCTCTTCGTCACCTACCGGGCCAACGACAACGACCGGTTGAGTATCGCCGACGACACGATCCACGACATCTACGAGGACCGGTCGGGCGTGCTCTGGGTCTGCACTCACACCGGCTTGAATAATTTCGACGAAGAAAAGCAGTTCCTCGTCCACTACCGCAGCACACCCGGCGATCCCGCATCGCTGAGCGACAATACCGTTCGCTCCTTCTGCGAAGACAGCCGGGGCGATTTCTGGGTGGCCACGTACGACGGTCTGAACAGGTTCGACCGCCAGACCGAGGTTTTCACACATTACTACCACGATCCCAACGACCCCGACACCATAGTCCACAACAAGGTGATGTGCGTCTACGAGGACCACCTGGGCGCCCTCTGGATTGCCACCTACGGCGGCCTCGACCGGCGCGACCCGGATACCGGAGCATTCACCCACTTCCGTCACCACCGGAAGGACCCGCGGAGCCTGAGCAGCGACACGGTGCGCTCGGTCTACGAGGACAGCTTTGGCACGGTCTGGGTGGGAACCCAGGACGGGCTGAACCGTTTCGACCGGGAGACCGGGACCTTCACCCGCTATTCCAGCGACCAGGCCGACCCCTCGAGCATATCCAGCGACTTCATTCTCACCATCCGTGAGGACAAGCACGGACTGCTCTGGGTTGGGACCCTCACCGGCCTCAACATCTACGACCGGGACCACGATGAATTTATCCGGTACTACGCAGACCCGGATGACCCCACCAGCCTCTCCGGCAGCGAAGTGCTTGCCATATTCGAGGACTCCACCGGGGAGCTCTGGTTCGGCACCTCCAACGGACTCAACCGCTACCGCCGGGAGTATGACGGCTTCGAGTATTTCACCGAGAAAGACGGCCTGCCCAACGACTGTATCTACGCTATCCTCGAAGACGACGACGGACACATCTGGTTCAGCACCAACAAGGGCCTCTCCAAATATGACCGCCGCACGGGAAAGTTCCACAACTACGATGTCAGCGACGGACTGCAGAGCCGCGAGTTCAATCTGGGTTCGGCATACAAGCGGGAGAGCGGCGAACTCTACTTCGGCGGGATCAACGGCTTCAACGCCTTCTTCCCCTCGCGTATCCGGCGCAACCGGCACATCCCGCCGGTGGTGATCACCGATTTCAAGATCTCCAACGAACCGGTCCCGGTGGGCCCGGATTCGCCTCTGAAAACGAACATCAGTGAAGCTTCGGAGATCACGCTCGCCCCGGGGGACGGCGTCATCTCATTCGAGTTTGTCGCCCTCCACTTCAGCGACCCGGCCAAGAACCAGTACGCCTACATGATGGAGGGGATCGACAAGGAGTGGGTGCATCTGGGGACCAGGCGCTACGTGACATACAACAGCATGCCCCACGGGAGTTATACCTTCCGGGTCAAGGGGTCGAACTGCGACGGCGTGTGGAACAGGGAAGGCACCTCGCTGGCCATCACCGTCCTGCCGCCGTTCTGGAAAACCAAGACCTTCACCGCTCTCAGCGGGATCATTCTCCTGTTCAGTATCCTCGGGGTGGTGCAGTGGCGCACCCGCTCGATCCTCAGGCAAAAACGGATTCTGGAAGGCCGGGTGGACAAGCGGACCGCCGAACTGAAACAGACCAACGATGAACTGAAGAACGAGATCGTGGTGCGGACCAGGATGCAGGATGCGATGAAACGGCGGGCGATCCAGTCCAACCTGCTCTACAAGGTGGGCAGCCGGGTCAGCGGTGAGCTGAACATCGAGTCGCTGCTCTCCGAGATCGTCAACGCGGTCTGCGACACCTTTCACTACTACTGCGTGATGCTGATCATGGCCGATGACTCGGGCAACCGCATGAAACTGCAGTCCATCGCCGGTGAGGACGCGCACCTCTTCCCCAGTGATCAGACATACAAGATCGGCGAAGGCATGGTGGGACGGGCGGCAGCCACCGGCGAGACCCAGGTCAGCGGCGCCGTGGATGCCAACCCGCACTACATCCGGATCTCCAGTGAAAAAACCCGCTCTGAACTGTGCGTGCCCATCCGGCAGGGTGACCGCATCATCGGAGTCCTGGACATCCAGAGCCAGGAACTGGACGCCTTCGATGAAAGCGATGTGGCAGCGATGGAGACCCTGAGCACCCAGATCGGCAGCGCCATCGAGAACGCCCACCTCTTCCAGCGGGCCAAGCGCGAGCTGGCCGAGCGCAAGCGGGCGGAGATCGAACTGCGGGCAGCCAAAAACGAGGCGGAACTGGCCAACCAGACCAAGAGCGAGTTCCTGGCCAACATGAGCCACGAGATCCGCACACCGATGAACGGTGTGATCGGCATGAGCGCCCTGCTGCTGGACACCAACCTCAACGAGGAGCAGACGGATTACACCGAGATCATCCGTAGCAGCGCCGACGCCCTGCTGGCGGTAATCAACGACATTCTCGACTACTCGAAGATCGAGGCCGGCAAACTGGAGATGGAGAGTTTTGGCTTCAATCTCAGGACCACCGTTGAGGACGTGCTCGATATCCTGGCCCTCAAGGCCCAGGAGAAAGGGCTGGAAATCAGCGGACGTATATCGCCGGTTGTGCCGACGCTGGTGGTGGGTGACCCGGTGCGGTTGAAACAGGTGCTGATGAACCTGATGAACAACGCGATCAAATTCACCAGCGAAGGGGAAGTGGTGATCCGCGCCGACCGGATGGAAAAGGAAGGCGAGCAGGTGAGGATTCACTTCCGCGTCGCGGACACCGGGATCGGCATCCCGCAAGCGAAGCTCCTGCAGATCTTCGAATCCTTCACCCAGGTGGATGCCTCCACCACCCGGCGCTTCGGCGGCACCGGGCTGGGGCTGGCGATCACCAGGAACCTCGTGGAACTGATGGACGGGAAACTGTCGGTGGAGAGTGTGGAAGGCCAGGGGTCCACCTTCCACTTCACCGTGGTGCTGGGTAAGCAACCGGAAGAAGTCGAGATGCTCAACCTGCCCGACAAGGTCCGGGGCCAGCGGATCCTGGTGGTGGACGACAACGCCACCAACCGGCTGATCCTTACCGAATTTCTCCGGTCATGGGGCTGCGAGCACTCCGCCGCTTCCGGCGGTGCAGAGGGCCTGGACCTGTTGCGCACAGCGCTCCGGGAGGGCAAACCCTTTGACATGGTGATCACCGACATGATGATGCCGGAGATGGACGGCGAGATGTTCGCCGGTCGGATCAAGAAGGATCCCGACCTGCGGGCCACCACCCTGATCCTGCTCACCTCGATGGCTGGACGCAGCGAAGAGCCCTCGCTGCGCGAGGAGAATTTCGCCGCCTGCCTGAGCAAACCGGTGAAACAGTCCCAGCTCTTCGACTGCCTGGCCTACGTGATGTCGGACCGGATGCAGCCGCCGGCCAGAAGCGACAGGATCGATACCGCGGCACCGGCCCCCACCGACGCAAAGTTGGACAGAAGCAGCGTCCGCATCCTGATGGCCGAAGACAACCTGATCAACCAGAAGGTGGCTCAGCGTATCCTGCAGTCCAGGGGTTTCGAAGCGGACACGGTGATGGACGGCAGGCAGGCCGTGGACGCGCTCAAGTTAAAACCCTACGACCTGGTGCTGATGGACGTGCAGATGCCGGAGATGGACGGTTACGAGGCGACCCGGGTCGTCCGCGATCCGGAGAGCAACGTGCTCGACTCCGGCATCCCGATCATCGCCATGACCGCCCACGCAATGAAGGGCGACCGGGAGCTGTGTCTCGAAGCCGGGATGGATGACTACATCTCCAAGCCGGTGAAGCGTGAAGAGCTCTTTGCCGCCATCGAGCGGCAGTTGGCCCGGGGATCGAGTCTGGCGGGGCTGGGGCAGGCTGCCGGTGTGCCCGCCAAGAAGGAATCTTCCCCCACCGGTGTTTGGGGTTAGTCAGAAATCAGGGCCAAAGAGAGTCCGGGCATTCTCCGTGGTGACTCGGGCCACTTCATCCACCGAAAAACCCTTGAGTTCCGCCACCGCCCCGAGCGAGACGGTGAGGTTGGCCGGCTCGTTGCGTACGCCCGCCTCGGGGCCCAGAACCGGTGAATCGGTTTCCAGCAGAATGCGCTCCAGGGGCAGGCGCTGGAGCAGTTTCTGCTTCTGTCGTGAGCGGACCACCGACGGGGGAATGGAGAAGAAGCATCCCAGGTCGAGCCCGCGCCCGGTCAGGGCGGCCTTGCCGTCGAAAGCGTGGAGCAGCGCCCGGCAGGGCCCCTCCTCCTCCAGCAATTCCAGTGTCCGGCGCCCGGCGGAGCGGGAGTGGATGTTGAGCGGCAGTTCCACCTCCCGGGAGAGCCGGATAAAGCGGCGGAAAATCTCCTCCTGCACCCCGCGACCCGCCTCGTCCTGGACTTTCCAGCGGTCGAGCCCCACCTCACCGATGGCCAGCAGGTCGCCCCTTCGGCGCCGGATCAGTGAGACCATCCGTTCGGCCTGATCCAGGTCGAGGATGGTGGGATAGAGACCGGCCGCCGCGCGCAGCATCTCACTGCCGGCAGCCAGTTCGAGGTTTCGCGCCGCGTCCTCCAGGGTTTCCCCCACACAGAGCACCCGGGCCACCCCGGCCCGACGGGCTCGCTCGAGCACCGCCGGAAGATCCGGGGCAAAGACCGGATCACAGAGGTGGGCGTGGGCGTCGATCAATTCCACGGCAACGGCCCCTCACCAGGTGAACGGCTCAACGGTTGAGCCTGAATTTAACGGTGAGGGTCATGATAACATCCACCCGCCGGCCGTGCATTTCTCCGGGCCGAAACTTCCACTGACGGAGCGCGCTCACGGCTTCGCGGTCGAAACCGAGCTTGCCCGGCGGGGTTTTGAGCACCGTAATCTGGCCCACCGACCCGTCTTTCTGGATCACCGCCTCAAGGATGACCAGCCCTTCCACACCGACGATTTTCGCCAAGCTCGGGTACTGGGGTTCCACCCGTTCGAGGACCACCGGCGGCGAGGTGGCCATGTAGTCTCGTATGGGAGCGGAGACGGCAGGCGGAGCCGCGACCGGTATCTCGAAGTTGTCGTCAGAGGCCACCCCGCTGTCCGCCAGTGGCGGCGGCTCCAGGTCGGCGACGAACTCGAACACCGGTTCTATTTCGTGGGGGGTGGGATCCGGGATCGGTACCTTGATCGTCTTCTCTTCCTGGATCGGTTTCTTTTCCGGCTCCCGCTGCTTCGGCACGTATTTTCTGATGACAAAAGGCCTGTCCTTCACTGGCGGAATCGGCAGGGGCTTCCCCTGGGGCCAGATGTTCCACCAGAAGAGGATCAGGTGAAACATGATGGCGCCGGTGATGGCGACCTTGAGCGGCGTCCGGTCCTGGTTCTCCAGCAGGAGCAGGTCCACCCCACTCCACTCGCCGCAGACTCCCCGATGCGTGCTGTCATTCCTATTCATGATGGCCTCCTTCCTCAGAGGTGGGCGGCGGGCGAATTTCGCCCGTCATGGCACGAACCACCTCATCTCCTCACGCTGACATGCACTGTTCCCCGGGGAAAACTCTTTTCCTTACTATAAAGTATACCGTACGGGTTTCGGCCATGCGGTATCACCCCCTATAACAATCCGGCGGGGCACTTGTTCAGCACTACCCTGTGCTAGAATGGGACCAAATCGTTTGCAGATCTCTCCGCCGCACCGAGGAGCGAACCATGATCAGAACTGCCTCACATACCAGCAATCCGGCCAACCGTGAGCGTCGCCGTTTTGTCAAGCTCACCGCAGCGGCTGCCGGCGGCATTGCGGTGACCCTGGCCCTCCCCTCCTGCGGCGGGCGAGCGACCGATACCACCACGGCAGGCCCCCTGTACCAACCGGAAGGCCCGTCATCATTCCCGTTCCTTGAGGTGCGGGGCAGTGACTACGAGATGGGATTCCAGATCGGCCGGCAGTTTGCCGGAATGATCCGCGAGGGGTTCGAGGCGCGCGGCTCATGGTGGACCGACCTGCTGTCCTATGCCATGGCCCAACCGCCGGAGGTATACGATACCTTCCTCGCCGCGGCAAAAAAGCACACACCAGGGGTGATGGAAGAACTTCGGGGCTGGGCCGAGGGGAGTGAGCTCCCCTTCCGCGAACTGATGGTCTTCAACCTCAAGGCCGAGTATGACGCCCTGCGGAGGCGCTCCATGGGCCAGGAACCGGAATCCGCCGAGGAGAATCCGGGCTGTTCCTGTATCGCCCTGGCCGGCAACGGCCACCTGCTGGTGGCCCACAACGAGGACGGTCACAAGGCCTACGCCAAACGGATGTTCTTTCTCCGGATGCATCCCGAAGGCCGCCCCTCGGTCCTTGCCGCCTCCTATCCGGGAGTCCTCCCGGGCAATGCCCCGTGGGTCAACAGCAGCGGTGTGATGATGACCACCAACTACATCGCATCAAAGGAAGTGGCGCTGGGCGTGGGCCGCTACTTTCTCGACCGCCAGGCGATGGCCGCAAAAACCCTCGACGAGGCGGCGGAAATCTGCAGCCACCCGCAACGGGCCTACTCCTACCACCACATCATCGGGTCACGGGAGGAGAAACGGATTCTCGGTCTCGAAGTGACTCCATCGAAAATGGAGCGGCAGGAAATCAGTGGGCTCTACCTGCACACCAACCACCTGATACTTCCCACCATGGCCGCCGAACCCCAGGTGAGGAAATATGTAGAGAACTCGTCGATGAGCCGCTGGCAGGTGCTGAACCGCTGGAAGGATGGTCTGCCGGAGGGCGCCGAACCGGGTGCCGACGATCTGCTCGCCATTCTGAGCAGCCACGAAAGCCGGCCCTATTCGCCATGCCGCCACCCCGAAGGCAAGGTGGACGGCGCCACCCTGCTCAACGCTCTTTTCGACCTGCAGGCCGGCACACTCCGAGTGCACAAGGGCCAGCCCTGTGAGGGCCTCTACACCGACTATCCGATGTAGGCGACCCCGGGCATGAAAATGGGGGCCAGACCATGGCCCCCATGAGATCATAGCAGCAGCGGTGCTTCTGTTTATTCGAGTTCCTCGGGCCGGGGAACGGAACCTTCCCCCATCACTACCTGCTCCACCGCACCACTCTCCTCAAGATCTCTCAGCTTTTCTTCCATATCCAGTTTTATCGAGGTGAGGCGCTCACGCTGCTCGTCGGTCAGTTCGCCATCCAGAGACCTGTCAATTTCGCGCATTGCCTGGGTGAGGCCGCGGCGTTGGGCGCGGAGCGCCGACTCCTCGGAATGGACCACGGCTCGGCGCTGCCGCAGGGCCTCAACCTGGCGGCGGGCTGCATCCCTGTGCCGGCGGCTGATTTCATGGTGCTCGCGGGATATCTGGCGATGGCGCTCCCGTATCTCCGCATGCTGCCGGCGGATCTCCTCCTTCCGGACACGGACCTCCTCCCCGGTGGCATCGCCACCCTTGCCGGCCTCCTCATCCTCCCTCAGCTGTTCGATCAGGGCTTCCTCTTCGCGGATCAGGGTCTCTTCCTTCTCGAGCAGTTCATCCCCTGCCCGGGCCAGCTCTTGCTCCATCAGTTCCATTTCGCGCTCAAATTCGGCCATTTCAGCGGCTTCCAGCTGCATCTCACGCTCAATTTCCGCCATTTCAGCGGCTTCAGCTTCAATTTCGCGTTCCATTTCAGCCATTCCCGCGGCTTCGAGCTCCATCTCGCGCTCCATTTCAGCCATTTCCACGGCTTCAAGCTCCATCTCGCGCTCCATTTCGGCCATTCCAGCGGCCTCAATTTTTAATTCGCGCTCCATTCCCGCTAATTCTGCCGCTTCCGCCTCGCTCAACTCCTCGTCATTCACTATTGCCGGGGTTGCCGGAGGTGCCGGAGCGTCCAGGGTTGCCTCGGGAGCCGGGACGCGCTCCGCCGGGGGAACCGCAGCCTGGCGGGCGGGGGCAGGGGCGTCGGGAGCCGGCAATGCCTCAACCGACGGTACTTCTTCGGGGCGGGGCGGATCATCGCTGGCGGTGACACCTGGTGCGAGAACGGCAAAAACCAGCACGAGGACAACCGCCAGGGGGCCGAACCAGCGGGCTCGGCCATTGGCGGCAGCAGATCTGTTCTTGTCCAGAATCATTTCTATTCTCCTGTTCAGCGGGGAGCCCTTTCCGGAAATCCCCGGTATGGTCAGTGCTGTGGGTGTGGAAACCCGCTTCCGGGCCATCTCGTGCAGGGACCGGGCAAGGGGTAACCGCTCGCCGGTCTGCCGGACAGCCTCATCGTCACAGATGAATTCGGCGGTTTCCTGATAACAGCGTCGGGCCAGACGAATCAGCGGCTGGAAGAAGAAGATGCTTTCCGCCAGGCGGGCCGCCAACAGCCAGGCCTGGTCCCGGCGGACGATGTGCGCCAGTTCGTGAGCCAGAACGCTTCTCAACTGTTCCGGGGCCGAGTCACGGACCATGGACCCTGGCAGGCAAACCTCCGGTCGCCGGATGCCACAGGCCACGGGTACCGGTATCCGGTCCGAAACAGTCAGTTTTATCGCCAGCCCTCCAACGGGCCGGGAGGCAACAAGTTCTTTGAAGATGCGGTGGAGTGGTCCGGAAGTCAGCTCGCGGCGGCCCTGGAACCGAGACCTGAGACTCAGCAGCTGGAGCACCAGACCGCCGGTGAAGCCGGCAGCGCCCAGGCACCAGAGCAGAAAAATCAGCTGCTGCCAGTGGACCGGAAGTAAATGGCTAACCCGTTCCCGGAGAGCGGGCAAGGCCACTGTTCCCACTGTCTGTCCAGAGACGGTTTCAACCGGAGAAGCCGGCCCGGTGAATGGTCGGGGATCGTCAAGATCAGCCCTGAAAGCGTCTGCCCCGGGGCCAGCGGCGACCGCACCAGGCGGCCCGGAGACCCTGGACAGGGAAAACCTGGGGGCGATGGCTCCGTCGCCCAGACCAGCCTGGACCGTGCAGGAGAAAAGGGCGCCAATGAGGGCCACCTTCCACAACTTGTCCTGGACAACCATGGCCTTCATCCCCAACATTCGGGTGAGCAGCCAGATGGAACCGATGAGCAGGGTGCTGTGCAGAATAAAAGTGGCCGCCCAGGCCACGGCCGCCTCGGGCCGCAGGATAAGGCTGGGAAGAATGGAATCGGCCATGGTCTACTCCCTGCCGCCACTTTCCGGTTCGTCCGATTCGTCGATCAGTTTCTCCAGACGGGGCAGTTCATCAGGATCGATTTCGTATTCGGCGATCAGATGGCTGACCAGGGCCAGGGGATCCCCCTTGAACAGCCTGGAGGTCAACTGCCCCACCATGGAACTTTTGACCAGGTCCTCGGATATCAGGGCACGGTAGACAAACTGCCGTCCTTCCAGACGGTGCTCCACCACACCCCGGGATTCCAGACGCTTGAGCATGGTGGCGATGGTGGTCAGGGCCAAGCCGCGTTCCTGACGGAGCGCCTCCTGCACATCGGCCACCGTGGCTTCGCCGCACCGCCAGATCACACGCATGATCGCCAGCTGCAGCTCGCCGAGCGTGTGCTGTTCACTCATCCAGTCCCCTTTCCGGCCCGGCTTTCCGGGCTTGATTTCAGTCAAATACCCTTATCCAGCATCTTCTTCTACAAGTGTAATACTACAGGTGTCGTATAATGTCAAACATTTTATTCCTCCGAATCCGTTACAGAGACAAAACGAAACAACCGGTAAAACGTTGCAGGCAAAAGCCGGACGTGGTAGTGAAGAATGGAAAGACCACTATTTATTTCCCAGACGTACACGTTTCACCAGCAGCAGGGTCTCTAACAGGCAGCCATGGAAGAATCGGAACTCCAGCTCATTGCAGAAGCGCGGCGGGGGGATGGAGAAGCATTCGGACATCTCGCCGCGCAGCACTGGGCACGGCTGGTCAGACTGGCCAGGTCGGTGGCCGGGGAATCTGCAGCCGAGGATGCCGTCCAGGAGGGCTTGGTGGCCGCCTGGCGAAAAATCCACACGCTGCAGAGCCTTGAATCATTCCCGGCCTGGTTGACCCGCATCGTCTTCCGGCGAAGCCTGCGGTACACCGGGCGGGGGAAGTGGACCATCAGCCTCGAGGACAGCACCTCCGAAGCGGTGTCGTCCCGGGGCGATCCGGACGCGGGGATCTGGGCGGCACAACTGCTGGCTTCCCTTCCTCCACGGCAGCGAGCCGTGCTCCACCTCACCGTGGTGGAGGGGCGGACGGACAGGGAAATCTCGGCCCAGTTGGGCATCCATCCGGCGTCGGTACGGGCCCACCGGCGACGGGCACGGAAGAAACTGGGCAGGATTGTGGGCGAGGAGGTGTGATGAACAGCAGGAACAAACGAGGGATGGACGCCTTCGAACGGGAGTTTCGCCGCTGGGGCGAACGCCCCCCGCTCACACCGCCGGAAGAGGCCAGGCGCCGGATCACCGCAAGGCTTGAGCCGGCCCGCAGCGGACTGCCGGTCTGGCACATGGCTACAGCGGCGGTGGCAGTGGTTCTGCTGGTCTCCGGCACCTGGGCCGGCCTCAAGATCACCAGTGGATCCCTGCCCCACACCCGGCCCGATGCACGGTCGGCCGCTATCACCGAATTCACGCCACCACCACTGGACGAGAATGTGGTCCTCTGGTGGCTGGATGACGAAACACCGGTTTATTTTGTCCTCGGATCAGGGGGTCCGAGCTGAGAAGGAGAGACGATGTACAGAAAACTCGGAATCGTATCCGGTGCAGCTTTTGCCGCACTTCTCATCCTGCTGACGCCAAACACTCTCACCGCCGCTGAACCAGGCCTGGAAACCGATTGCACAGTGCTGGTGGGCAACGCCGAAAACGGCGGGCCCCACGGCGGCGTGACCCTCATCGTCCCGGGCACCCTTATCCCGGCTCTGGAGGGCAACCAGTGGCCCAGCGATATCAGCTCGCTGGAAGAGCAGTTGAAGAGCGCCTACCGTCTGAAAAAGATGCGCGTGGTCTCCCAGTTCTCCAAGCTGATGGAAGTGGACATGCCGGGCAAGCTGCCCACCGCTGACGGCATTGAAACCACGCTCACCCTGGTGGGATACAACGACTCGGTGGCCACCTACCAGGCGGAGATGACGCTGAACGGTCAGTCCCTGGCCTCGGCCAGCCTCTCCGTCTCCCTGGGCGGTCGAGCGGTGATGGGCAGCCGGTTGGCCAATGCCGCCGCCGAGGATCCTTACGTCTTCCTGGTGGTGGAGACGAGATCCGAAAAGCGTGGGATGGCCGACAACAAGAGAACCGATGGCAGCACCCTGCCCCGGGCAATCCAGAAGGTCAATCCACGGTACCCGGAGGAAGCCCGCAAGCACCAGATCTCCGGCGAGGTGATGGTGCAGACCCTGGTGAAAGTCGACGGGTCCTGCCAGGTGATCGAGGTGCTCGAGAGTCCGGACCAGATCCTCAGCGACGCTGCCACTGAAGCGCTGGAGCAGTGGAAGTTCGAACCGGGCCTGGACCCTCAGGGCAAAAAGGTGAACATGAAACTCGTCCTGACCATCACGTTTAAGCTCAAATAGCCGGAAATCTGGATAGAATCCGCAGGTTACACTGCGGACGTGCCGATCCACGGCCATGCGCCGCCGGAGCAGTTCCGGCGGCGCTTTTTTCTGCTGGCCAGCCACCATTTTACCGTCAAATGTAAACTTTGTCCGTTATTCGATAAACAAATTGTTGATTACGGCGAGCATCGCAATTATAATGTAACTTGATTGGTTGAAGTTCATCTTACTGTTGTGAGCCGACTCGCCGCTGGCCAAAAGCGGATCGGTCGGCATTTTTTAAACACGTTCGATTGCCCCCGCGTGTCAGGCCCCGGTTCAGCCCCGCTGGAAGCATGACCTCGCACTCGAAAAGTCAATCTGGGAGTCAATAACCATGATCGCCAAACCCGTCCTCTGCACTCTTCTCCTCTTCGGATTAATTCTCTCCCCCGCCCCGCCGGCATTGGCCGAGTCAGGAGGAGAATCTGACGCCTCGATGGCTCCGGTGCGGCTGAAATACGCCACGTTCACCCCCGGCGTGGATGAGCCGGCAATGCCGGCCGGCCTGTCGGCGGCGAGCAGTGACACGGTGAGACTGGTCCGGGTCGCCGGGCCGCTGACCTCACCCCAGATCAAAGCTCTGGAGCAGGCCGGCGCAGAACTGCTTGGCTATATTCCCGAACACACCTACCTCGCCCGGGTTCCCGGCGACCGTCTGGACGCCGTCCGCACCCTGCCCACGGTCACCTGGATCGGCCCGTACCACGCGGCCTACAAGATCCAGGAAGAGCTGTTGAAAGCCACCGCGGCCGAGGTGGAGGTCAACGTGGTCTACTTCCCCGAAGTTGCCGGCACGACCGGCAGCAGCGGCCTGAAGTCCGCCGCCGGTGCACTGGGTGCCCGGGTCACGGCCCACGAGGACGGCTACCCGTTGGTCCGCATGCGCATCTCCCCCTCGGCCCTGCCGGCACTGGCAACTCGTTCCGAGGTGCGCTGGATCGACCGCTGGGCACCGCCGGTGGCCCAGATGGACAAGATCCGCAATATAACCGGCGCCACCTTCGCCTCGCTGGACGGGTTTGACGGCACCGGCATCGTCGGTGAAGTGAAGGACAACGGCATCGACCAGGGCCACCCCGATTTCAGCAACCTCATCGGCACCTATGGCGGCCCGGTCACCGACAGCCACGGCACCTGCACTTTCGGCATCGTTTTTGGCGACGGCAACGAAAGCACCAACGCCACCGGCATGATGCCCGCGGCCGGTGGGGTCTTCTGTGATTGGTACGTCGGCCGCAGCTCATCAATTTCCAACCTGAAGAACAGTTGGGGCGGGGTCTTCCAGTCCAACAGCTGGAGCTCGGGATACAGTGACAGCGACTATGACAGCACCTCCCGGGAAAACGACGAGGCCACCGTGGACAATGATGTGCTGATGTTCTACTCGGCGTCCAACAGCAACTATGGCGTCGGCTCGGAAACCTGTTCCTCCGATTCGGTGGCCAAGAACGTGGTCTGCGTGGGGGCTGTCTTTCACCAGAACACCGAGACGCTCAGCGACGACCAGTGGGAGAACCACGGCTCCGGCTCAACTCCGGGCCAGGGCCCGGCACGGGACGGCCGGATCAAGCCCGATGTCATCGCCTTTTTTGACTCGATCTACACCACCGACGTCCGGGGCGGCGGCGGTTACTCCGGCGGCGATTACTACAGCGACTTCGGCGGCACCAGCGGCTCCTGCCCCATCGTGGCCGGCGCAGCGGGCCTGACCTACCAGATGTACGAGGAGAACCACTTCGGCAACAACCCCTCGGGGGTCACACCGAAACCGTCCACCATCAAAGCCCTGCTCATCGCCAACGCCTACCAGTACCCCCTGGACCGGGCCAACCGCTACCGCCAGGGCTGGGGGCTGTCCGACGTGGGCCGGATTCACGAGGCGGCCCACAACCAGCTGATCGTCGACGCTGATGTGCCCCTCTCCACCGGACAGAGCTGGAGCGCGGATGTGAGCCGTTTCAATGGCTCCGAATCGCTGAAGATATCGCTGGTCTGGAGTGACGAACCGGGTGAAGCCTCGTCGAGCAAGGCCCTGATCAACGACCTGGACCTCAAGGTCACCGCTCCCGACGGCACCATCTACCGCGGCAACATTGGCCTGGTTGACAACCTCTGGTCCACCGAGGGCGGGGCGTGGGACCGCTTGAATAATGTGGAAAACGTCTTTGTCCAGTCGCCGGTTGACGGCACCTGGACCATCGAAGTGATCGCCGACAACGTGGCCATGGACAATGACGATGCGGCCGGCGTGAATCAGGCATTCTCCCTGGTGGCCACCATGGTGGGCAACGGCGGCACCCCGACCATGGCCACCATCGTCACCGGTCCGGGAGCCGGTCCGACCAACCCGCCGCTGGTACGCACCTTCGACCCGGCCACCACCGACATGGTCAGCCAGTGGGACGGCTACGGGGCCGTGGGCTACGGGGTCAACGTGGCCGTGGGCAACCTGGGCAGCGGCGGCGTGGTGATCACCGGACCCGGCCCGGGAGCAATCTACGGGCCCCACGTGCGGGCTTTCTCCGCCGACGGCACCCCGGTGGCCGGAGTCAACTTCCAGGCCTACGGCACCAGCAAGTATGGGGTCAATGTGGCCGCCGGTGACATCGACAACGACGGAAATGACGAGATCATCACCGGCGCCGGACCGGGAAACGTTTTCGGGCCCCATGTTCGCGCCTGGAATGTGGACGGCGGTACGGCCGCCTCCATCAGCGGCCTCAGCTACTTCGCCTACGGCACGCTGCAGTGGGGCGTCAACGTGGCCTGCGGCGACCTGGATGGCGACGGGTATGACGAGATCGTCACCGGCGCCGGTCCCGGAACAGTCTTCGGGCCCCACGTGCGCGGCTGGAACGTGGATGGCGGTTCCTCCGCCACACCCCTGGGCGGTGTCAGCTATTTCGCCTACAGCACCCTGCAGTACGGCGTCAACGTGGCCTGCGGCGACATTGACGGTGACGGGATGGACGAGATCGTCACCGGCGCCGGTCCCGGAAATATTTTCGGCCCCCACGTGCGCGGCTGGAACATCGACGGCAGTGCGGCCGCACCGATGTCCGGGGTCAGCTTCTTCGCCTATAACTCCGGCTACTTCGGGGTGGCAGTGGGAGCGGCCGACCTGGACGGTGATGGTCGGGACGAGATCCTGACCATGCCGGGTTCCGATCCTTCACGGGGAACCCGCATCCGGGCCTGGGACGTGGATAGCGGCACGGTGACCTTGATGCCCGGCATGGATTTCCCGGCTTATGAAGACATGGGTCTGAATTACGGCGGGAAAATCAGTGGCGGGGCCATTTGACCGACCAGGAAAGGACTATTTACATCGTTGGACAATAATGAAGGTCTTTTGCCAAAAAAAATGTCAGAAATGATGTGAGACGGTGTTAAAATAGTACTTGTGCGGCCCGGTATCGTGCGGCAACCGCGATGCCGGGCTTTTTATGATTGTTGCCCTTCAAACACGGAATTACCAACCGGGAAACGTATTCTACAGCCGGGAACACATCCGTATCCCGGCATCCACCCAGGGAGAGGATCATGCCTTCGACATCTAATGGCCTTCGTCTGTTAACCGCGATCATCGTCTGCGCGCTTCTGGTGCCAACCGGC
>CBESOE010000089.1:0-18334 GCA_965531145.1 uncultured bacterium
GCAGCATGGCTGATATGGACAAGGTCTATGACGCGTGGGAGCAGGCCGGCGAAGCGCTGGGCGAGGAGAAGAAGAAGGCAAATGACGTCAAGTTCAACGGCATGATGATCAAGCACAAGGACTACATGCTGCGCACCGAGTTCCAGCGGGCGCGGAAGACCCTGCTGGAGGGCGGCTATTTCTTCGGCGCCAGCTTCCGGGTGAAGATGGGCAGTGGCAAAGACTATCTCAGCTACTACAACAACCGCATCAAGCCGGTCTATGAGCAGCTGCTGGTCAATGGCGACATCGTGGCCTTCGGCCGCTCCGAAGAGGAGATCACCACCAGCAAGCCCGGCGGCCAGGAAGTGTGGTATGTGGTGGACAGCGGCGCCGGCCTGGACAAGGTGCGCGAGGCCTTCGAGGGTAACTGGGGCGAGATGGACGAGGAGGGCCGCCGTGCCCGCTGGACCTCCATCATGGACTTCGTGGAAGAGGGCAGTTTCCGCGAGCACCTGAGCCGGATCATTCAGATGGAGATCGCGGCCCAGTAAAGCTGTAGTGCAGTGGAGATAGCCCCGCCGGATTTCCGGCGGGGCTTTTTCATGTACCGATGACCTGTGCAGAATCTCGCCTTACGGCCGTCAGTCGAACAGAACTTCTTCCGGGGCATCGGCCAGCAGCGGGTGCAGGAGATCTTTGTCGGAGAGGATCGGATCGACACAGGGCCACTCGATACCGATGGCCGGGTCGGACCAGAGGATGCCGTACTCGTCCCCCGGGGTGTAGACCTCGGTGCATTTGTACATGACGTCGGCGGTTTCACTGAGCACGCAAAAGCCGTGGGCAAATCCTCTGGGCACGTAGATCTGTGTCCGGTTCTCCGCCGAGAGGCGGGCGCCGAACCACTGGCCAAATGTGGGAGAGCCGCGGCGAATGTCCACCGCCACGTCGAAGATCTCGCCGGTGATGACAAAGACCAGCTTGTCCTGGGGATTCCTCCGCTGGTAGTGCAGGCCGCGCAGGGTGTCGCGGCAGGAGTGGGAGTAGTTGTCCTGGACAAAGGGCCCGTCGATGCCCGCTCCGGCGTAGGTCCCCCGGTGGTAGGTTTCCATGAAGAAGCCGCGGTGATCGGTGAAGGCCACCGGGTGAACAAGTTTCACCCCGGCCAGCGGCGTCTCCTCAAATGATTTTACGGGCATTTCTCCGTTCCTCGTCGTTCTCTTCCAGGATCCGTCCCAGGTACGCGCCATACTCGTTTTTCAGCATGTCGTTGGATAGCTTTTTCAGGGCCTCGGCATCGATATAGCCCAGGCGGTAGGCAATCTCCTCGATACAGGCGATCTTCAGCCCCTGCCGTTCCTGGATCGCCCGCACGAAACTGGATGCCTGCTGCAGCGATTCGAAGGTGCCGGTGTCCAGCCAGGCCACACCGCGGCCCAGCAGTTCCACCCGCAGTTTCCCCCGGCGCAGGTATTCCAGGTTCACGTCGGTGATTTCCAGCTCGCCCCGCGGCGATGGCTTCAACTCGGCGGTGATGCTCACCACCTCGTTGTCGTAGAAATAGAGGCCGGGGACGGCGTAGCTCGACTTCGGTATTTCCGGTTTTTCTTCGATGCTGAGCGCCTTGCCCTGCTCGTCGAAATCCACCACTCCATAGCGTTCCGGGTCGCGGACCAGGTAACCGAAGATCACCCCGCCGCTCTTCAGTTCGGCGCAGCGGCGGAAGGTCTCGGAGAGTCCCTGGCCGTGGAAGATGTTGTCGCCCAGCACCAGGGCCACCGAATCGTCACCGATGAACGGCCTGCCGATGATGAAGGCCTGGGCCAGCCCTTCCGGTCGCGGCTGTTCGGCGTATTCCAGGGTCAGGCCCAGCTGGGAGCCGTCACCGAGCAGGGTCCGGAAGCGGGGCAGATCCTCGGGGGTGGAGATGATCAGGATCTCCCGGATCCCGGCCAGCATCAGGACGGAGAGGGGGAAGTAGATCATTGGCTTATCGTAGATCGGGAGCAGTTGCTTGCTCACCACCCGGGTGATGGGATAGAGGCGAGTGCCCGAGCCTCCTGCCAGGATGATTCCCTTCATTGCCGCTCCTCCGCTGGAGATATAGCCATCGTTCAAAGCGATTACGCTAGCACCGCGACCCCGGCAAGTCAACCGGCGGGTCGGGAGTCTCTGCCCCTGCGGAACCAGTGGTTGACCTCACCGTCGGGCCGGCTTCGCCGAGCCATGATCTCTTTTCTTTTCTGCACTATGCGGCGGCGGTTGCGCCACAGCCAGGGGAGGGCGGGCAGGGAGGACCACTCCACTGTGAACAGGGCCCCCAGAACCAGCAGGTCCCGATACAGGGTGGGGAAAAGGAAGCGCAGGGCGTGCCCGGCGGTCTGGTTTTTGATCCGCAACAGGAAGCGGTTTTTCACCGAATGGCGGTTGATCGCCGGGTCCAGCTGCCGCCGGCGCCGGGGGGTCACCGACCGGCGGTGAAAGGCCCGGGCCGCCGGCCAGTAGATGGTGTCCCAGCCCAGCAACTGGCTGCGCCAGGAGAGGTCCGCATCCTCACGGAAACTCCAGAAGTCCTCGTCGAAGAATTGGCCGCCCACCGCCGTCTCCTCGAGCATCTTGCGGCGGTAGAGGGCGGCCGCACCGCTGACACCAAAGACAAACTCGTTTTCCTGGTACTGGCCGCGGTCCTTCTCTCCGGCCCCGCGGTCGAGGTGCCGGCACTGGGGGGTGACCAGGATTCCGGTGGTGTCGATGATCCCGCCGCGCCAGATCTCGGCCGGCCACAGGTCAGGCGGGCCCTCGGGCAACTGCTGTGGCATACGCAACAGCTTGCCGGCCACCGACCCCACCCGTTCCCTGCCGGTTGCCGCGGCCAGGCCCTGCTCGAGAAAGTCTGGGGAGAGAACCACGTCGGGATTAAGCACCAGTATCCACGGGCCGCTGGTCTCGGCCATGGCCCGGTTGTGCCCCGCGGTGAACCCCAGGTTGGTGTCGTTGCGCAGCAGCCGCGCCCCCAGCGGGTGGGCTTCCACCGTGCTGGCCGAGTCATTGTCGGAGGCGTTGTCCACCACCACCACTTCCCGCGGCCGCACGGTCTGGGCGGCCAGCGAGTCGAGACAGCGGGTGATGTCCCGGGCACTGTTCCAGGTGACGATGGTGACGCTGATCGGGCTTTCAGTCATCGGATTCCTGTGGCGGCGGCCAGCCGAAGAGAGTGGGCGGTATCACCGAGAGAAAGGCTCCCGCCGCTTCCATCCGTCCGGCCTGGCCCACCGGGCCACCGAAGCGCTTCGGTGAAACCAGGACCAGCAGTGCCCTGAGGCCCATGCCGGCGGCGATCATGGCGCGGAGGAAGAGACGCGGCAACAGGCTGAAGTGCTTCTTCAGGTAGACACTCTGGTTACGGTAATACATCCGCGTGAACCGTCGGAAATCCAGGCGGCGCATGGTGGCCCCGCCCAGGTGTTCAAAGACGGCGGCAGGATTGAAGAATATCTTGTTCCCGCTGTCCTTCAGCCGGCGGCAGAGGTCCACGTCCTCGAACCAGGCCGGGTGGAATGCTTCGTCAAAGCCGCCAAGCTGTTCGAACACCTGGCGGCGGACCATCAGGCAGGCCCCGGCCGGCTGTTCCACCTCCACGGTCTCCGTGTGGTCGAAGCCGGCCATGCGGTAGCCGGCGGAGAGGCGGTTGGCGGGCAGCAGGCGGTGGAGGAGCAGCAGGTCGGCGGTGATGCTGCGGACGGTGGGCAATCGCCGGACGTTGAACCCGGCCTGGGTTTCCCCGCCGGGATCCACCAGGCGGCCGGCGGCTGCCGCGGCCCGCGGATTGTCGTCGAGGAATCGCACCAGTTCCTCCACGGCTCCGGGCCGGACCCGGCAGTCGCTGTTCAGGAATAGCAGGTAGTCACCGGTGGACGATTTCGCCCCGGCGTTGCAGCCGCCGGCAAAGCCGAGGTTTCCGCTGCCGGCTACCAGCCGCACGCCGGGGAAGTTCTGCTGCAGCAGATCCACACTGCCGTCGGTGGAACCGTTGTCCACCACCACCGTGTCAACACCGGGATTCGCACCGGCGATGGACCGGAGACACTGCTCCAGCGGTTCACGGGTGTTGTAGCTGACGATGATGATGGAAACTGCTGTCACCAACTGATCCTCGCCGTGATCAATGACGTTTCCCTGGCATCAGTTTTCCCAGTGCCCGACGCCAGAGCCCGTAGCGTATACCCAGAGCGGCCACCGCCGCCGAGTAGTTTACGGCGGCCAGGGGGCCGCTTGCGGCCGTTCCGCTCTCGCCACGTGAGCTGCGGGTGTGGGGCCGGTCAACGAACTGCTCCAGCGGGGCGAAGACCCGGTCCCAGCGAAAACGCCGTCCCAACTTCGCCGACGCAGCGCCCGCCGCTTCCCGCTGCTCGCGATTCTCTGCCAGGGTGACCATGGCCGTGGCCAGCGCTTCAGCATCTCCGGGTGCTGCGCCAATACCGGCGCCGTTCCGGACCACCAGCTCGGTCAGTTCGTCCCCGGTGGTGGAGAGCACCGGCAGCCCGGCCCAGAAGCAGTCCAGCAGCCGGGTACGGAAGGCGTAACGCGTTTCGATTCCCGGGTGGTGGGCCAGCAGACCGGCATCGGCGGCGGCCAGAAAAACCACCCTCTTTTCGTAAGGGACCCACTGCTCGTTGAACAGCACCACCCGGTCCAGCACCCCCAGTTCCTCGGCATATCGGCGGGCCTGCTCACCCGCCCCCTGGCCGGTTGTCACCCCGGGGTTGGGGTGGCCCGAGCCGAGGAAGAGCAGTTTTACACCTGGTCGCTTCTCCGCGGCCAGAGCCGCGGCGCGGATGGCGGTCCGGGGGTCGAGCCAGGGCCAGATGCCGCCGCCCCAGAGCAGGAGGAAGTCGTTCTCCTCCACACCCCGGATCGTCTTGCGGGCCTTCCGCCGGTCTTCGCCGGGAGTGCTCGAACAGGGAAAGGGGTCGGTGGGCGTACCAAAGGGGACGCAGTCGATCAGCCCCCGCAACCCGGCATCCTGGCGATAGTTGGCCCGGTTGACCCGGCCGGCTGCGGCCAGGGACCCGAGCCAGAGGTCACGCTGACGTTCGGAGGCGCAGATATAGAAGTCACCGTGAGCCATCAGCAGGCGCAGCCGCCGGGCCACGTAGCGGCGGTAGAAGGCGGCCTCATTGGTCGAACCGTGTCCGGCCTGGCCGGCTTCCAGCATCTCCAGCTGCAGCGGGGCATAGAGGTCGATGACCTGTGCCGCACGGGTGGTGGCCGTGGTCCAGGCGGAACAGGCAAACCCCTGGGAGATCACTACAGAGCAGCGGGAGATCTCCCGCTGCAGGCCGCCGCGGGTCAGCGGTTCGCGCCGAAAAAGGTTGCCTGCCGGTGCCTGCTCCAGCCCCGGCGCCATCAGGGTTACCTGGTGCCGCGGGGAGAGGCAGCGCGCCATTTCCAGATAGCGGACCCCGGGCCCGGCCACCTGTTCGCCGATCACGTCCCGGGAGACGATCAGCACGTTCCCTTTGTCGGTCTCGCTCCCCACGCCGTGGATTCTCCGTGGCCCGCACTGTGAATGAGTTGTAACTATCTTTTATTCATGAAGTTAACCGCTGGATGATACCACAGCCGGACTTTGGAGTAAAATAGGGATTCAACCGGAATGGAGGCTGGAGTGGAATCAAAGGTGCTGGAACTGCAGGAGGTGTCGGTGGAGGCCGAAGGGCACTGCCTGCTCAGGGGTGTCTCCCTGTCCCTGGAGCGGGGCGAGCTGCTGGCCCTCACCGGGCCTTCGGGTTGCGGCAAGACCACCCTGCTCCGCTCGGTGGCCGGGATCATCGACCCGGCCGGCGGCGAGGTCACTTTTCTCGGTCTCCCTCCCGGAGACCACGGGTGGCCTGTCTATCGCCGCCGGGTGGCCTATGTTTCCCAGCGCCCGGTGATGTTCGAAGAAACGATCCGGGAGAACCTCGCCCGACCTTTCGGTTACCGCAGCGCCGCCGGTGTTTCCTTTTCCGAGCGGCGGGCCGAGGATCTGCTTGAAGCCATCGGCGTGGGCGGGGTGCGGATGGACCAGCAGGCGCGTTCCCTTTCGGTGGGACAACAGCTGCGGGTGAGCTTTGTCCGGTCCCTGCTTCTCGACCCGGCGGTGCTCCTGCTGGACGAACCGGCCAGTGCCCTGGACGAGGAGAGCGCCGGGCGTCTCCGGGAACTGCTGGACCGGGAGGTGGGGACGCGGGGCCTCTCCGCCCTGCTGGTAACCCACGACCGGAGCGAGGCCTCCAGCTGGTGCCACCGGCGTCTGGATCTGAGGGCATTTTCCTGCATCGAACTGGACCCGGAGGAGAACCATGGTTGAGCCGAGCACAGCCGGGGTGATCGAGCTGCAGACCATCGACCTGGTTCTGGCCGGCCTCCTGGTGCTGGTGGCCGGCGTGGTGAGCGCACTCCTGCGCCTCAAGCTGGAGAAGCGGCTGCTGGTTGCCTCGGTGCGCACAGTGGTCCAACTGCTGCTCATCGGCTACCTGCTGAAGTGGGTATTCGGCATCGACAGCCTGCTGCTGGTCCTCGGTCTGGCCATGCTGATGATCGTGGTCGCCAGCCGTGCCGCGGTGACCCGTCCTTCCCGCACCTTTGCCGGAGTGTCCTGGCTCGCCTTTCTCAGCCTCACCGTCACCGGGTTGATCACCACGGTCACCGTCACCGGTTTGATCGTCGGTGTGGAACCCTGGTGGCGGCCGCAGTACATGATTCCGCTGCTGGGGATGATCCTCGGCAACGGGCTCACCGGGATCTCCCTCAGCCTCGACCTGCTGCTGGAAAGTCTGGCCGAGAAGCGGGAGGAGGTGGAGATGGAGCTGGCCCTGGGTGCCTCCGCCTGGGAAGCGTCCCGCGGTCCGATGGCCAATGCGGTGCGGCGGGGGATGATCCCGATCATCAACACCATGATGGTGGTGGGCATCGTCGCCCTGCCGGGGATGATGACCGGTCAGATCCTCTCCGGCACCGACCCCCTGGATGCGGTGAAATACCAGATGGTGGTGATGTTCATGATCGCCGGCGCCACCTCCCTCGGCTGCATGGGGATCACCCTCCTTGCCGGGCGCCGCCTCTTCAATCGCCGGCACCAGCTGGAATCCCACCGCATCAGACGGCGTTAGAAAAGATTTTCCCCACCGATTCTGGTGAACGGCCGGATTCGATCTGCCGATACGAAAAAAAGATGCGTTGACATCATTACCTGTGATGCTATGATGCTGACAGGGAGATAAGACCATGCGAACAACCGTGACGATAGACGATGATCTTCTCGGGGAGGTCAGGGATAAGGCCTTGAACGAGGATGTACCGCTGAAGCAGATGCTGAATCATGTGTTGCGGGTCGGACTGGAACGGTCGCGGGGAAAGAAGCTGAAAAAGCCGTATCGTTGCAAGACCTTTTCCATGGGATACCCCCCACTCTACAACCTGGAAAAGGCACTGCTTGTCGCCGATGCGCTGGAGGATGAAGAGATCCTTCGGAAACTGTCGGTGCGCAAATGAGAATTGTTGATCTGAACCTGCTTATCTATGCCATCAACTCCGATGCACCTCAGCATCTTCAGGCCCGGACCTGGTTGGAACGAGCGATTTCAGGATACGAACGGATCGGTCTGGCCTGGTCCGTAGTCCTCGGGTTTTTACGAATCACCACCAACGGACGAGCCATGCCCCGGCCGCTGACTGCAGAGCAGGCGATCAATATCATTGACGGTTGGCTGGATCACCCCAACATATCCATCGTCTCTCCCGGTGAACGTCATTGGGAGGTCTTCAAACGGATTACCTCTCCCCTTGGAGTGGCCGGCAACCTGACCAGCGATGCCCACCTGGCGGCCATTGCCATCGAGCACGGTGCCACCCTCTGTTCCGCTGATAGCGACTTTGGCCGGTTTGAATCATTGCAGTGGGTCAATCCCCTTTGACAGCGTCGGCCGGGAGCGGGAGATCGCCGGAGCCCTGGGTCCTGGGGCCGGGGAATCTGTTGAAAATATGCGGGGTCAGCCGTTCCGTCCGTTTTGATTCCCAGGATCTTCTGGAATGAGTGCTATGGCTCCGGAAAATAGCGTTCCACCATCTTTGCCGCCAGGCAGGTATCCAGCGGATCGCGGCCATTGGATTCGATTTGAATTGACGGCGACTGGTCCGAGTCGGGATCCTTGGGGTCGCTGAAGATGACCCGGCCTTCCATCGCGTCGATGAGGTGGTAACCGGCATCGGGCCAGTCCTGGCTGAACGTTGAGATGAAGAGGAACACCTCGGTTCCGCTGGTCAGCATGTCCGAGAGCAGCAATACCACATTTCCCTCGTTGGCGCGGGCGATCCGGGACATGGCCAGGGCCAGTGATGGCGTCTGCACCAGACGGATATCGAAGCGGTTTGCCAATTGACACAAGGCCTGGTCCATCTCCAGGTCGATGGCTTCCATGGCTCGAGTCACCACCAGGACTATGGGCCGTGCGGCGTCTGACAATTCTTCCTCCTCGCAGCCTGTTGCCGGCTCATGGCTGTATCCATTCTTCTGAACGCCCATTGATTCCCCTTCAACGAGTGAAAACGTTTCAGGAATTACGGGAAGACGACGATGTGCCGCTGTCACCCTGATATATAGAACGTCTGGAGGAGGATTATTAGAGTATCTTACGTAACATTTTTGCCGAGAGTATGAAGTTTGTCGGAATTCGAGGCGAGTGAGAAGTGGGGTTTCCACCGTGAGAACCGGCGGGAGTCGATGCAAACAGCTGAAGGATAGAGCCTTACTTGCTCACGCGGTTGGAGGCCGCAGGTGAAGCCTGGGCCAGCGGCATCAGGTGGCGGTGCATCTGCTTCTGGATGTCGGCCAGCAGCCGCGACCCGTCCAGGTTTGACAGTTCACCCGGGTCGCTGAGGATGTGAAACAGATCGTCATTGTGATAGTGCGAGTCGGAGGACCAGGCATGGGGATCACCGGGTACCGGGGTGACCCCGGTGCTGCCCGGTGACTCGGTCAGCTTGTACCCGCCGGCCACCAGGGCGTAGCGGTTTGGCCGGCCTGCCCGGCCGACGTGCCCTTCGAGAAGAATCAGGCGCCGCTCCAGCGGGGTGGTATTGCCCAGGGCTTTCCGGAGATCGATGCCGGCGGGGGAGGGCATGGTTCCCCCCGTCTCTGCCGGCGACAGCAGGCCGAGCAGCGTGGGCAGGATATCAGCGGTGGTGCAGGGCGCCTGTTCAGGCAGGCGGACCGCTGCCGGTATGCGACCCGGCAGCCGGATGATCAACGGCACCCGGGTCACTCCCGGCTGCAATGTTTCACCGGTGTAGAAGACTCCATTTTCTCCGAGGGCCAGACCGCGGTTGGAGGTGACCGCCACCGCTGTCTTCTCCAGCTGCGAGCGGGAGCGAAGCTCCTCGATAACCCGGCCCAGCTGCCGATCCACCTCGTCCACCTGCCCCAGGTAACTGGCCTCCACATATCCGGTGGTGGTCACATCGTGCAGCCAGCGATACCAGCGCTGCTTGAGATCGAGACGGCGCTCGAAATGGGGCAGCAGGCGGATGATCGACTCGTCCCAGCGGTTGTACCCGCCCCGCGGATAGTAGTGGCGGTCGCGGTCCCGCAACTGGGCCAGCGGCGGGCGCAGCTCATTGAACTGGATCCAGCAGAAGGAGGGCCGGCCGTCCCCGTTGCGTATCCAGTCCAGCACGCTGAGGACAGTCTCCTCTGCCGGACGCTGGCCGGCGGCCGGACAGTCGTAGAGCTCGAACCCCCGGGACAGTCCGCTACGCCCGGCGGAGAGCCGGGACGTGCCGAGAAATGCTGCCGTGCGGTATCCCTGAGCGGCGAATCGCTCACCGGCTGTCGGCACCGCGGGCGCCGTGCGCTGGTTTTCCCGGTGCAGGCCGTGGTCCGCCGGTGCGGCGCCGGTGAGGATCGAGGCGTAGGACGGTATGGTCAGCGTGCTCGGGGTAAAGGCCGCGGCGGCCCGCATCCCTTCCGCGGCCAGTCTGCTGATCACCGGTGCCGCGGCGGCCGCCGGGCCCGGGGCCCCCCGTTCGCCAAAGGAGGGGAGCACGTCGGCCCGCAGGCTGTCCACGGTCACCAGCAGAATGTCCGGCCGTGAGGGGTCACCGGGCGGGATATCCACCGTACCGGCCGGGTACTCGATCCTCGGGTCGACCCAGAAACCTTCGTCCCATTCCACATTCTTTCCGGCCCCGTGACTCAGAGTGAATACCAGTTCCCACACACCGCCGCCCAACTCTTCGAGGTCCACCAGCTGTTCGAACACCCGGCGGTGAGAGCGCTGGTTCTTCGGGTCGAGAGCGGCGCTGAACAGCACCAGCGGCCTGGCTGGCGCTCCGCCGCCGGAGTCGATCCGGCGGGCCCGCAGGTGAAAACGAACACCATCCGGGGACCGGTTCCAGATGTAGGGGGCCATGCAGTAGCCGAAACGCAGTACGGCATTGCGGGGGATACGCAGCCGGTACCTCAGGGTGCCGGCAGGGTGCTGGCGGATGACCGGGCGCTGTGCCCCGGCCAGCGTCTCCATCCCCTGATTGAGCACCACATCGAGGGAGAGTTTGCTGCTCGTGTTGGTTTTTTCGGCTCGCTTGAAGAGGTCGGTGAGACTGATGACCGAGTGGCCGGTGGCGGTGATCGGTGGTCCGGAGTCACAGGCCATGGCCGGGACGAGGAGGGCCAGGACGAAAAGCACCCGCGCTGTTGACCGCAATTTATTCAACGTATCCAAGAAGCTCAAGCTTCTTCCTTTCCTCGTCGCTGAATCCGTCGGTGGGGGCGGGGCCGCTGGCCGACATGCGGTCAGCGATTGCCCGGTTACGATGCCGCTGCTCCTTCAGCAACTGGTGCAGCTGCCTGGCGATATGGTTCTCCCGCCGGATCAGGTTGTGCCGCTCCCCGGGATCGGTGGACAGATTGAACAGTGCTTCCCTGCCGCCGAAAGTTCCAGTCACCAGTTTCCACTCCCCCTGGGTGATGGAAGAGGAGTTTCGGGCCCAGGAGAAAATCAGCGGGTCCTTGTCCGGTGTTGCGGCCCCTTCACCGATCAGTGGGGCCAGGGAGCGTCCTTGCATGATCTCAGGCACCGGTAGCTCCAGCAGGGAAAGGATGGTGGGAGCCACGTCGATGGCCTCCACCGGTGTGTCGATCCTCCGGCCGCCATGGTTTCCGCCGGGAAGCTTGATGATCAACGGCACGGCGATCAGTTCGTTATACAGCTGCTGGTGCAGCATCTTGCCATGCTCCTGGAATTCCTCGCCGTGATCGCTGAAGAGGACAACCAGGCTCGAATCCCACAGCCCCTGTGCTTTCAGCCAGGCCACCAGTTTTGCCAGGGAGTAGTCCAGCTGGCGGATACCGCGGTCATACATCACACCGATCGCCTGGCGTTCGGCGAGTTTCAACTGCACGTTGTCCGTGTTCAGCTGGGTCAGGTAGCTCGAGGCACAGAGTTCACCGTCCGGTGAACAGCCGCCGAAGATCTCCTCCGATTCCAGATCGCTCCACAGGTCTTCAAAACCATGGGGCGCAGTGTAGGGCAGCTTGAGGTGGTCGGAGTGAGCGTCGAAGTAGTGCAGGAATATGAACTGGTCCCGGTCCCGGTTGGACCAGGCCCAGTCGCGAATCAGCCGGTTCTGCCGCCGGGCATTGTTGTACCGCAGGAAGTAGCGGTCGAAACCGCGGTCGAAGCCCAGGTCTCCCTTGATAAAACCGCAGGATGCAAAACCGGCGGTGAGATACCCGGCCTTCCTGAGCTGGCCGGCCAGGGTGGGGATGCCTTCGGCCAGCCGGGCTGTGCCGTCGATTTGAAAAACCTGGTGGATGTCGGGGGGGAGTGAGGTGAAGACGCTCATGTGGGACGGCATGGTCCAGTGGCTCGGCGCGTGGGCATTGGTGAAAAAGAGAGATTCCTCCAGCAGGCGGTTGAGATGCGGGGTGGTGAGCCGCTGGTGTCCGCTGGCGTCCAGGTGATCCAGGCGCAGAGTGTCCAGTGAGATCAGGATGACGTGGGGTCGGGCCGACGTCTCGGCCGGAACGCGCCGGCCCTCGCTGATCAGCCGCGGTTCACCCCACAGGGCCCAGTCAAAGGCCGGGTCGTCCGCCGGTCCGGGGCCCGTCCGCAGGACGATCTCCCGGGTGGTGCCGGCGAACTGCTGGAGATCCACCTCGCACCGTTTCCATTCCTGATGCTTCGGCCGGTGGACCGGGTCGAGGTGCCGGGAGAAGAGGGTTTCGCTGCCCAGCGTTGTCCGGACCAGAACCTCGAAGGTGGCTCCATCAGTGGCCGTTTCCCAGCAATCGGGGTGCATGCCAATCAGAAACTCCAGACGGGCACCGGGGTGAATCGCCAGAGTGTAGCTGATCTCCGATACGGGGTGGGCGAAAATCGCCGCTCTCTCCGGTCCGCCCATGGAGACCAGTCGTTCCTCGATTCTGGCCTCGCTCTTTCCGGGGCCGTCGTGTTCCAGGACGGCGTGATCCAGCAGCAGGATCAGGTCGCGGCAGGTCTCCACCCGGGCCTTGGGCGGCCCGGCCTCTGTGGCCGGCTCGCTCCCACCGCATCCGGCAGTGGCCAGGGCCAGCAGCAGGAAGAGAAATAGCGTGCCCCGCGAACCATGGCCCGCGGTGAACGACATGGCGTGGTGGATTTTCACATTCGACCCGCGTTACTCACCGCCGTCATCGGCGGTCTGGTCACCGCCGCTGGGGGGCGGGACGTAGACCGGATCGTTGGCCGGCGGGATGTAGACCGGCGGTGCGGCCGGCGGGATATAGACCGGCGGCTTGTCTGGCGGAATATACTTTGGCGGTTCGGATGGCGGGATGTAGCCTGGCGCCGACCCGAACTCCCCGCCGTAGCCGCCTTGTTCGCCGAAGAGATCACCGCCGGTGGCCAGGAAATCCAGCGGGTTGTAACTCTGACCTTCACCGGGAGCGATTCCGGACGAATCCTTGGAGTAGATCTGGACCTTCTCCACCACCGACTTCCCTTCCTGCCGCTGTTCCCGGGCGAGGAAGATGAAATTGATGTCGGGAACCATCTTCAGCAGCTGGGTCAGGCAGTCCTGTTCGCGCATCTCGGTGTAGGAAACCGAAACCGGCGTGATGGGCAGCAGGTCCACCCCCTCGATCATGAACTGGCCTGTGTCGGCCAGGGCGAGGAACAACTCCTGGGTGGAGACATTACGTGCGATGAAACTCAGCCGGCCCTTGTCGAAGATCATGGTCTGTTGCGCACTGAGGGCCTCGGCCGAACGGTTGGCCGGGTTGAGAGTATCCGGCGGAGGAGCAGTCTCACTCTCCTCGGTGGCGATAGCGGCGCCGGGCGCCAGCAGAAAAGCGGCGGTCAGGGCCGCCAGGATCAGGCAGACCGGAGCGGCGGATCGAACCCACCGCCGCTGCTGAAACCCGAAGAATGCAGAACGCATGGAGTGGACCCCCTTTGATCAACAGCGGCTTTCCGCCTCACGGTACGATCCCGCCGTCGGGCCCGGGGCAAAATAGTATCCGCTTGTCTCTACACAAGTTAATAAAATAGTATACCATTCGTTCTCACGACCGGGCAACATTGTAGAGCCCGGGCGGAGGATGGTGGGACAGGGTAATCACCACGGAGAAATCGACGTGAATCTGGCACTGTTCGTTCCCGGTTTCCCCTCCCGTGAGGAGGACTGGTTTCTCCCCTGCGTATCCTCACTGGTGCGCGGCCTCGGGCGCCACTTCCAGGTGGATGTCTATGCCTTGAAATACCCACGCCGCCGGAAACAGTACCGCTGGCACGGGCTGGCCGTGACCTCTTTCGGCCACCGGTCGAGGATCGTGGTCGGGCCGGCCCGGTTCCGGGCGGCGGTGGCCGCGGCCCGGGCGTCTCATCACCGCATGGGCTATGATGCCGTTCTGGCTCTGTGGGGTGACGAGACCGCGCTGGCCGCCGCCATCTTCGCCCGGCTGGAGGGCCTGCCCCTGCTGCTCAAGCTTTCCGCCGGTGAAGCGGTCTCCATACCCGGCACGGGTTACGGTTCCCGGAGATCGCTTTTTCAGCGGCTTTGCCTTGGCGTTGGAATCAGGAGGGCCGCGGTGCTCGGCGTGGGATCGGCCAGACAGAGGCAGGATGTGCTCCGCCTTGGGATTTCAGGAATTCCCGAGCCGCTGTTGCTGCCCTTTGGGGTGGAGGTGGACCGCTTCACTCCCCGCCCCCGGGAGGGCGGGGCAGTTCCCGGCGGGCGTTCGGGCCCCCGTCTCCTTGCGGTGGGCTCGCTGATCCGGGTCAAGGGGTTTGACGTGCTGCTCCGCTCCCTGTCCGGTCTTCACGCTCTCCACCCCGGGATGCATCTGCGGGTGGTGGGTGACGGTGTGGAGCGGGAGCGCCTGGAAAAACTGGCGGCCGCCCTGGGTATTGCGGAAATGGTGACCTGGTCAGGCTGGATCGATCACCGGCGGATGCCGGATGTGTACCGCGAGGCCGACCTGATGGTTTCGGCTTCGCTCCACGAAGCCCAGGGCGTGGCGTGCCTTGAAGCGATGGCCTGCGGTTTGCCGGTGGTGGGATCGGACACCGGGATGCTGCCCGAACTGCTGGACAGCCACGCCGCCGGAATCATCCATGCCGCCGGTGACTCTGCCGCCCTGGGCGGGGCATTGGAAATGGTTCTGGCCAACCGGGAACGGTGGCCGGTGATGGGCGCCAACGGCCGGGCGGCGGTCTGCGAGCATGCAGCGGCGGACCGGGTGCTGATGACCTGGCGTGATACAGTTGAGAGCCGTCTCCCGATGAGCGGCTCCCCGGAGCCGGCCGGGCCGGCGTCTTGAGGTGAGCAATGAGCACTCGTGATCGATTTGACCGGCGGGCCGGCGAGCGTCCACTCTGCCCCTTCTGTGAGGAGAAGGTGGGCCGGGCGCGGTTCCCCGAGGGGCCCCTGCTGGACGAGTTTGAAACCGGATCGTGCACCTACTGTGGAGCCCTCTTCGCCTGTGATCCCACAGCGAAAAAGCGCGGTGCCGCGCTGATGGAACTGTTGCTCCGGCTGGTGGGCGGACATCTGGACCAGGCGCTGAAGCTGGAATCCGGGCAGGATTACGAACAGAAAACTCTTTTGGACTACAGTCCGAAATTGCACCGGGTGCAATCATCCGACGGCTTTCGTGGCCGCCAGCTGTTCTCCCAGTCCGGGTTTGGCGCACTGATCTTTGTTCGCCGGCTGAAGGACAGTGAGCCGGTGAATGACCCCTCCCGGCCGGAAGGCGCCTGACCGGGGTCAGCGTCGTCCTCTTTCGGACACCAACCTGTACGCCGCCACGGCTTTCCTACCCAGCGCCTCGACACCCAGTTCCTCCTGGAACCAGTGGAGCGTTTTCTCCCGTGCCGCGTCCCAACCGGTGCCATGGTTTTTCCGGCACACGTCCTCAAACGCCCGGGCCAGTGCCCCGGCGTCCCCGGCAGGAAACAGAGCACCCACCCGGCCGCCTCCGGTCATCGCCCGGAAGGAGGGGATGTCACTGAGAACCGGAACCGCTCCGCAGGCCAGGGCCTCCAGGGCGGCGAAGCCGCTGCCCTCGTGTCGGCTGGTCGAAGCGAAGAGCTGGGCTGCGCTGAGGGCCAGACGCACCTCTTCCCGGGATAGCTTCCCCAGCAGCGTCACCCGCTCGGACAGCAAGGGCGAGCCCCCGATCTGTCGCTGCATCGTGCGGAGGAGTGGCGCCTCGTGGTAGATCAGTGCCAGGCGGGCCGCGGGACGTGATTCGGCCAGGGAGGCAAACCCCGAGAGCAGCGTGGCCGGATCCTTGCCCCGGTTCAGCCGTCCCACCGACACCACCAGCGGATCCCCATCCAGGCCCAGTTCCGCCCTGGCCCGGCCGCGTTCCACCGGCGTGAAGGTGGAGGAACTCTCCATCAGTTCGATCACCGGCGTCTCCCGGGGGAAGATCCCGGCATCCAGCCACGGTGCGGCCAGTTCGGCCGCACTGAAGAGGAGCGCCGCCGGCTGCGGGCGGGGGGAAACCGCCGCCGCGGCGTACCACCCTGGTCCGGGGCCCCGGCGACCGCCGTGGTCCTGGATCAGGGCCGGCACATCGGCGGCCTGGCAGGCGGCGAGCAGGCGGTGGAGCCGCAACGGGGCGATCAACCCGTCCAGGTGAACGACGTCAGGACCCCGGGCCGCGATAGCTTCAGGCCAGCACCGGTCCGGCCGCCGGGGGAAGGGGCGAAAGTGGTAGTGGACACCGTCAACGTCCCGGCGGGCTTCCGCCGGGAAGGATTGCCAGACAATAACCTCGAATCCTCTGGCCGCCACAGCCCCGCACCAGAGCTGCGTGGAACGATATCGGTCCAGCAATCGGTCGGGATCATCCAGGTCCCGGTCACGGTGGGGATTGATGTACAACAGCCGCACGGTGTATTCCTCTCAATGCCGATCGTTCCACCTGACCCACATCATAATCCCCATCGACAATGGAGGCCACCCACCGGTATCTGCGGTTGAATGCCCGGCGAATATCCCGTATCCTCGATTAACAGGGTGGGTTCCGCATGTATATATCGTCACTGCGCACTTTTTGCTTCCTGCTCCTCGCCGGAATTGTTGTGCTGTCCGGCTGTGGAGAATCCGGCGGCAGGGCTCCATTGCGGGTGGGCATCCTCCAGTTCGGACCCGACCCCACCATCGACCGGGCCCGGCAGGGAGTGGTGGATGCTCTGGCCGAAGCCGGGTATGTCCACGGCGGGCTTATGGACCTGGAGATCCGGCAGGGTGATGGTGACTATGCCGCCACCCAGGAAATCGCCCGGCGATTCGCCGATGAGCCCAAGGACCTGATCATCGCGCTGACCACACCCGGCCTGCAGGCGGCAATCCTCACCGGCACGGCGGTGCCGGTGGTATTCGCTGCGGTCTACGATCCCTATCGGGCCGGTGCGGCGCGTACCGCGGTGGACCACCTGCCCACGGTTTGTGGTGTGGCATCATTCCCCCCGGTGGCCGAGACCCTGGCCCTGGCCCGCGAGCTGGTGCCGGGCCTGGCCCGTATCGGCACCATCCGTCATCCGGCTGAAGTCTGTGCCGCCTCCAGCCTCAAGGTGGGCCGGCAGGTTTGCCAGGCCATGGACGTGGAGCTGGTGGAGGTTCTGGTGGACAGTCCGGCCGAAGTCGGCGAGGCCGCGGAGATGCTGGCCGCCCAGGGGGTCGATCTTTTCTACATCACCGGTGACAACACGGTGCTGCTCAATTTTGCCGCTCTGGTGGACGTGGCCCGCCGCCGGCAGATCCCCTTGCTGATCCACGATAACGACCTCTGCCCGCGGGGAGCAGCCGTATCCATGGGATTCAATTTCTATCGATCAGGCCTGGCCGGGGGCCGAATGGCTGCCCGGGTGCTGGCCGGCGAAGATCCGGCATCCATACCCATCGAGGACGTGGTGGTCCAGGAACTGTGGGTCAACCCCGCCGAGGCGCGGCTTCAGGGACTGGAGATTCCAGCAGCGGTGAAAGCTCGGGCCCACCGGGTGGTGGGGGATTAACCGTTCAGGGGGGAATTACATGGGGGAGCAATCGTCAGATTCCGGACAGCGAAAAGTGACGTCCACCGGCCTGAAAAAAGTGAAGCTGGTCAACTGCCGGCGGACCACCATCACCATGTCCGACCGGACCTACGTGGTGAGCTGTCACGACAACATGATCAGGGTGTTGGAGAATGACAACAGTTACGCCATGATCCGCTTGAAAAGCCAGCAGGTGGCCTACAAGGCAACCATTCTGGGCAGTGTTGTTCTGGAGGAGAAGAAGCGGGGCGACATCGACTTCCACCGCCACTTCGTCATCAACTGGGAGAACGAGGTCTCCTTTCCCGAACTGGAGTTCAAGGAAACTCCGCGAGCGCTCTCCCGTCGCTACCAGGCAGGCCAGTCCATCGAACTGGGCCTGGAGGACCTTCCCGAATACCAGGTGCTCTACGATGACGGCGTGGAGGCCGTCTTCACCCGTGAAGATTCCCGGGACTTCAGTTTCAGCTTCAGTACCGGTTTTTACGGGACCTTCCACAAGGAGCCTGACGACTCCTTCACCCTCAAATTCAAGGGTGACCGGTTGAAGGCGGAGGAGGAGGGCTACGCCTCACAGTCCAAATTCATCGTCTCCCGTTCGAAATACACCGGCAACCTGCTGCTGGTTCTGCAGGAAGGGGCCACGGTGTCTCTCATCCCGCCTGTGTGACATGGGCCCGCAAGGAAAACCCGTACAGAAAAACGCCCGGAAGTCCCTGCCGAGGCAAAGGACTCCCGGGCGTTGGCAAACGCTGGTTCAGCCTAGAAGGTACCTCCGGCGATCT
>CBESOE010000090.1:0-18164 GCA_965531145.1 uncultured bacterium
ATGGTGGCCCGCTACCTGGTGCAGGGGGTGGATGTCTGGTTGAACAACCCCCGCCGCCCCCTGGAGGCCAGCGGCACCAGCGGGATGAAGGTGCCGCCCAACGGCGGGATCAACCTCAGCGTGCTCGACGGCTGGTGGTGCGAGGGCTATGACGGCACCAACGGCTGGGCCATCGGCAACGGCGAGGAATACGAGGACCACCACTACCAGGACGAGGTGGAGAGCCAGGCGCTCTACGACCTGCTGGAGCGCGAGGTGGTGCCCCTGTTCTACAAACGGGGGAGTGACGGGCTGCCCCGGGAGTGGATCGCCACCATGAAGTCGTCCATGATGACCGTCTGTCCCGAGTTCAACACCAACCGCATGCTCGAGCAGTACACCGACCGCTTCTACGAGCCGTCCCTGCTGCAGTGGAACTGGCTTACCGCCAACAACATGACCGAGGTCAAGCAGCTCACTCTCTGGCGCCGCAACATCGTCGAACTCTGGAAGGATGTGGTGGTGGACGGCGTACAGACCGACACCTCGCGGGAGTTCAGCGTGGGGCAGGAAATCCCGGTGCGGCTGCGCCTCAAACTGGGGCGGGTCAGCCCGGAGGACGTGCAGGTGGAGATGCTCCACGGCAAACTGGACGCCCGGGGGCATATCGCCGACGGCGAACCCTCGCCGTTGACCTTCGAGAGCCTGGACCAGCAGAGCGGCGTTTCCACCTTCAGCGGGCTGGTGCCCTGCCGCCAGAGCGGGCAGAACGGCTTCTCCATCAGGGTGCTGCCCTATCGCATCGGTCTGAACAACCCCTTCGAACTGGGACTGGTCATCTGGTGGTGAGATGAGGAAAAGCGTCCTGCTCTGCCTGCTGTTGCTGACCGGCCCCGCCTCAGTGTTGCTGATGGCCGGGCCTGCCGGCGGGTCCTACTCCGCCTGGGATCACGTTTTCCCGGGCAGCCTCCTGGCCGCCCGCCCGGCTGACATCAATGGCGACGGGCTCACCGACCTGCTGCTGGTCACCGGCCTCTCCACCGGCAAACAGCATTTCGAGACGGTGACCCGGGGCAACGCCATCTTTGCCGAGCTGGTGGCCTACCAGGTGAAGGAGAAAAAGGCCGCGGCGCTGATCCAGCAGGTCGGCGGCGGTTTCGCCATCCAGGGTGAGCCTCTACCGCTGGATGAACGCTACCTCGCCTTTGACCTGGCCGATTTGGACGGTGACGGTCGGCTGGACCTGCTGCTGCTTGACGACCAGGGGGTGGAAGTCCGCTACCGCCTCGAGGGCGGCTGGCTGGAGGATGGCGTGCAGGTTGTTGAGACCCGCACCACCTTCAGCGGCAGCCGGCAGTTTTTCGGCGGTATGCGCTTTCTCAACGACCTGGACGGCGACGGCCGGCCCGACCTGGTGCTGCAGCGCTACGGGGAGACCCTGATCCGCTTCGCGCCGCTCATCACCGCCGGCCCGCAGCAGGCGGCAGGACCGGAAGTCGTACTGCAGGGGGGTATCGCCAACCACCGCTACCAGGGGAACCGGCTGGTCACCTGGTTTCCGGTGCCCACCCCTGAGGACTGCACCGGTGACGGCCTGCTGGACATCAAGTTCCACCTGCCCGACAGTGTGCTGGTCTTCAGCCAGCAACCGGGCCGCGCCTTTGCCGCCACACCCGTCGAGATCACCTTTCCCGAGGCCGGGGAGGGGGAGGAGCGCGCCGGCCGACACTTCGGCGACATGACCGGTGACGGTATTGCCGACCTGCTGCTCTTTCACACCCTGGAGAAGGACGACTCCTTCCGCGAGGAGAAGAACCCCAAGACCTTTGTGGAGCTCTTTCCCGGCAATGCCGAACTCGAGTTTCCCGACAGCCCGGTCTCCCGCAGCCTGATTCGCGGCATGGTGGCCGCCGATGACGGTGGGGAAACCGAGATGCTCCCCTCCTTCATCGACCTCAACGGGGACGGGTTGCTGGATATCCTCGGCATCTCCTTCGATGTGGGAGTGTTCCAGCTGGTCAAACTGGCCACGGTGCAGAAGATCACGGTGGAGATCTTCTTCAAGAACTACCTGCAGAACCCGCAGAACGGCTTTCACGGGATCGCGGTGCACGAGGAGAAGGAGAAGATCAAGCTCAACCTCCGTGACCTGGAGATGCCCGATTTCCCCTTCTTCTCCGGTGACTTCAATGGCGACGGGATCAGGGATTACATCCGCTTCCAGGGCGGGTCGGCCCTGGGCGTTCACTTCTCCGCCGGGGACGGGACCTATGCCAAAAAGCCCGACCTGAAGTTCAGCCTGCCAAAAGAGGCCCGTGACCCGGACCTGCTGCTGGTCAACCACTTGAACAGTGACGCCAAAAGCGACCTGGTGGTGTTCAAGGCGGGGCAGGGCAAGGAGGAGCAGTTCCAGGTGGTGATCTACACCTCCGGCAATGGCGGGGGGAAACCATGAGGATGAACAGAAGATCACACGCCCTGACCTCCATCCCGATGTTTTGTGCCCTGTTGCTGCTCACACTGACCCCGGCCGTTGCCGGCAGCGGCACGGAAGCATTCGAGAGCCGCACCCTGGCCGTGGAGGCCCCGGTGCTCAAGTCCTTTCTCCAGGACCTGGACCGGGACGGGCTGCCCGATTTCACTTTTTTGGCCGAAGACCGGCGATTCGTTATCTTTTTCCAGGACGAACCCGGCGTGTTTCGCCGGGAGGAGGCCCGGTTCACCCTGCCCGAGGGCACCGGCTCCTTTGACCTGGCCGATGTGGACGGGGACGGTGTGCCCGATATCTGCTTCACGGTTGACGGCAGACGGCTGCAGGTGATCGGTTCCGCCGGGCGCCAGCGGTTCTGGCACCAGATGGCCAAAGCCGGTGAGGTGGACAGCTCCGGGGCGCAGGAGATCGGCCTGTCCGGCGAGGGGATGAAGGTGCCGCTCACCGATTCACTGCACCGCAGCCCCGACCTGATGTGGGACCTGGACGGTGACGGACGCCAGGACCTGATCTACCCCCGCTTCCAGGGGCTGGAGGTTCGCTACAATCGCGCAGCCGAGGATGGTGCGGCTGATGGACCATTTGCCGGCGGCCACAAGCAGTTTATGACCCGCGGGCCCCAGGTGTCGGTGCGGGGCGTGCGGGTGAGGGTCAGCCGTGAGGTCCCGCGGCCCACCGACCTCAATGGCGACGGTCTGCCGGAAGTGCTGTTCGCGCCCCGACCACTCCATGGCATGGGGCAGCTGGAGTGCGGGTGGTTCCGCTACGAGCCCGCTGCCGCTGAACTGCGGCCGGTGGTCCAGGAACTGCAGTTCGGGGTGGGGGAAGCGGTGACAGAGCACCTCTTTGACGATTTCAACGGCGACGGATCGCCGGACCTGGCCCTGCTCAGCACCAGCTTCAGCATGGACGAACCGGAGGGGGGCGAGGGAACCGTCTCCACCGGCGGCGGGAGCTTTTTCGAGGAGAAGAAACTGCGGGTCTGGCTGTCGGCCGGGCCCGGGGCGCCCATGGGACGGCTGCCGGCGGGGGAGTGGACCAGCGAGATCAATATCTGGCAGGAAGCGGTGCTGCGCTACACCGACCTCACCGGCGACGGGGAAGGTGACCTCTGCATCTTCTACTACAAGGGCCTGATCAAGGCCAAGCTGGTGGTGGACATCCACCCCGGGCTGGGAAACGGGAAATTCGGCGAACGGATCAAGGGCCAGAAGATCGGTTTCGCTTCGGCGGAACGGGACTCCATTTTCCTTGACAGCGACCTGGACGGCGACGGTCTGGCCGACATGGTGCTGCTGGCCGAAGGCCAGGTGCAGATCCACCTCCGGAATCCAGCCGGTAATTCTTCTGAGCCTTTTTCACAAAAGCCCTGGGCCGTTCTGGACCAGCGGCCCGAAACCGATGAGACCGATGAGACCGACGAGGACGGTGAGACGGTGACCATCAGTCTCGGCTCCACAGGCTCGGAGATCTCTTTCAGTTCCAACCAGCTCAAGGGGCTCCGTATCACCGACATAAACGGTGACGGGAAACAGGACCTGGTGCTGGTCAACCGTCCTGACCAGTGGGACGAGGAAGATCTGGGCCGCCCGCCGGTGACCCTGCTGCTCCATCTGTCCCGGCCCCACTGATACCCCGTGCTATCCCACTTGGAGCGCAGCAATCCCGGTAGGGTTTTCTCTCCCGCTATATCCCCGAACAAAAAAACAGCCGGAGCGCTAAGCGCCCCGGCTGTCTCTAATGGGCTATTGCCCCTGGCCTTTAGTTGGCGGCGATGAAGTCCTTGAGGAACTTGGTGCCAACCGACTTGGGCCGGGTGATGGGAACGCCAAGGGCGCGGTTCAGGACCAGCTGGGAGCACATGCCCATGGCGCGGGACACGCTGAACAGCACGGTGTAGTACTCGAACTCTTTCAGGCCGTAGTGGTAGAGCAGGGCGCCGGAGCCGGCATCCACGTTGGGCCAGGGGTTCTTGGCCTTGCCGTGCTCCTTGAGCACGCCGGGGACCACGTTGTAGACACGGTCGACGGTCTGGAAGACGGGGTCGTCGGCCAGATACTTTTTACCGAAGCCGATGAAGGCGGTGAAGCGGGGGTCAGTGACCCGCAGCACGGCGTGGCCGTATCCGGGGATGACCTTGCCGGAGTTCAGGGTCTCCCAGGCGTAGTCCTTGATCTGCTCTTCGGTGGGGGCGCCGCCGAACTTCTCCATGGTCTCCAGGACCCACTTCAGGCACTCCTGGTTGGCCAGGCCGTGCAGCGGGCCGGCCAGGCCGTTGAGACCGGCGGAGACGGCGTAATACACGTCGGAGAGAGCCGAGCCCACGGTGTGGCAGCTGAAGGCGCTGACGTTGCCGCCTTCGTGGTCGCAGTGCAGGGTGAGGTAGAGGCGCATGCAGTCGTAAAAGTCAGGCGTGTCGTTCCCCATCATGTGGGCGTAGTTGGCACCCCAGTCGAGGGACGGATCGGGAGCGATCAGGTCGCCCTTGTCGTAGCGGATGCGGTAGACGCCGGCGGCGATGCCGGGCAGCCTGGCCAGCAGGTTCAGCGAGTCTTCCAGGGTGGGTTCCCAGTAGTCGGTCTTGACCATGCCCTCGGTGTAGCGTTTGCGGAACTCGGACTCACGCTCCATGCAGAGGATAGCGGTGTCCAGCATGGCCATGGGATGGGAATCCTTGGGCATGGCGCGCAGAACGTCCCAGACATAGCTGGGAACTTCACAGCGGGAGGAATACTCGGCCTGCAGGGCCTTTTTCGCCGCGTCGTCGGGGATTTCACCGATCAGCAGCAGGTAGAAGATCTCCTCGGGGAGCATGTCGGCGGGGCCTTCCAGGAGAGGCATGCCGCGGATGATCAGACCGGTGTCCGGTTCGACGAGGGAGGTGTCACAGACCATCCCCTTCACACCGCGCATGCCGCCGTAGGCCTGGGCGATGGTGCATTCGGAAATGACCTTGGCCCCGTGACCCTTGACGATCCCTTTCATCTCCTCCCGTAGCCCAGGGATTTGGGAGGCAAATTTGTCTTTGATATTCGACATCGTGACTGTTCCTTTCTGCCAACAAATGTGGCTGGTGGACGGTGTGCAATCCTTTCCGTCCGTTTCGAGCTTGCCGGCCGATTGATCGGACCGGGCAGGTCAATATGGATGAATCCGTATGCTGAATCCGCGTCGGGAACGGCTGAACGTGCTGACTCCCAAGGATTCGCAGTTCCGGGTAACGCAAAGAAATGTAGAAACGGATTCTAATTCAACGGCAGGAAAAGTCAAGACGGGGGAATCAACAGCAAAACCGTATAGTTAAGCGGGAACAAGGAAAAGGCCCGGCCGAAGGTCGGCCGGGCCCCGGGATATCAGCTCTTCAACGGGTCAGCTCAGCTCTCCCCGGGAGAGTTCGCCCACCAGTTTTTCCACCAGCTGGCCGATGCGCTGGAGGTTTTCCCCGGTGGAAGCACCCAGGTGCGGGGTGACCAGGATGTTGTCCAGGCCGATCAGCGGCGAGCCCTCGGGCGGCTCTTGCCGGTAGACGTCGATGGCGGCATAGCGGATGGTGCCGGCCTTCAGCGCCGCGGCCAGGTCGTCTTCATTGATCACCTTGCCCCGGGAGGTGTTGAGGATAACGGCGTTGTCCTTCATCAGGGAGAGGGTCTCCTTGTTGATCAGGTCCGCGGTCTCCTCGGTGAAGGGGATGTGCAGCGAGATGAAGTCCGAACCCTTGAGCACCTCTTCCAGGGTGGTCATGCGGGCGATCTCGTGCTCCTTGACATAGGGGTCGTAGGAGATGATGTCCATGCCGAAGGCCTTGGCTCGCACGGCCACCTCGGTGGCGATGCGGCCGATGCCGATCAGGCCCAGGGTTTTCTGGTAGATCTCGGCGCCCTTGAGCTTCTTCTTCTCCCACCTGCCGGCGTTGGTGGAGTTGTGGGCCTCGACGATGCGCCGCTGGATGGTGAGCATCTGGGCGATCACCAGCTCGGCCACGGCGATGGCCGATGCTGACGGGGTGTTGTGGACCAGGATGCCCTTTTCCTTGCAGTAGGCGGTGTCGATGTTGTCGATGCCCACGCCGCCGCGGATGATCAGCTTGAGGTTCGGCGCGCTGTCGATGAACTCCTTGTTCGGCTTGGTCTTGCTGCGCACCAGCAGCACATCGGCATCCTTGAGCTGGCTCATGTCCTCGGACACCACCTCGCCGTACTTGGCCAGTTTGCCGGGCAGGTCCTCGCCAAACTTGTCAGCGATGAGAATCTTCATTTCGAAGCCCTCCAGAAATCCTGATGAAAATGACTAAAATCGCACCCGCCGACCTGTCGGGCGGCGGCCGGCGCGACGTGATCGCCCTACCGGGATGCGCATTGTAATAACGGCAACGGGGCAAGTCAACCGTCTGAAAAATCATCGGCCAGGGCGGCCACGGTGACCCACATCAGGGCCAGGCCCAGGTGGTTGTCATGGAACAGCCGGGAGAGGAAGAGCACGGCCAGCAGGGTCAGCGAACCGCAGGCCAGCATCATGCAGGCGCTGTTGCGCTGCTTCTGCAGCAGCAGCAGGCCGGCGGCCAGCGGCAGTCCGAGGAGGAGGATGGGGATGATGAAGGGGAAAAAGTCGTTGCGGGTCTCCACCAGCTGGAAGTAGAGCACCAGGTTGGCCGCGCCAAACCCTGGCGTGCCCCCCAGCGGGTAGTTCTGCTCGCTGCTGCCGGCGTTGAAGAAGAGGGTGTCGTCAAGGAATGCCCCCGGGTCCCAGGCGAGGAAGGGCAGGGTGACCAGGGCGCAGACCCCGGCAAAGAGCAGCCAGCGTCGCCAGTGGCTTGCCGTGGAGCGCATGAGGTCGGCAATGGAGCGGTCCGCCGTGCCGCTGCCGGCCAGCAGCAGCAGGTAGAACGGCAGGAAGACCCAGATGAACTGCTTGGTGCAGCAGCCCAGGGCCAGCAGCACCAGCGAGGTCAGCGGGCGGGCGGTTTTCAGGGCCCAGAGCGAGGCCACCAGCAGCAGGAAGGGGATGATGTCGTTTCGCCCCTCGAGTAAGAAGGGAGTGAAGTAGGGGTTGAGGAACACCGCCGCCACCAGCAGCCGGCGCCTGGCCCCGCCGGTGGTCAGCCGGCAGAGCAGCCAGCAGGCCAGGGCCGCGGCCAGCAGGTGAAAGAGCCGCTGGTCGTACCAGCCGAGGATCAGCTTGCTGGTCATTCTCACCGGCAGGCCGGCCAGCACGGAGAACGGCAGGTACGGCAGGTGGTGGATGATGGGGACCTCGCCGTAGTTCTTCCAGTAGTTGGTGGAGAGGTTGTTCTGCTCCACCGCGGTTCCCCGGTAGTCTTCGGTGTAGGGGTTCTTTCCCTGGAGCAGGAAGTCCATGGCCGCTTCTGTCTGCAGCACACCGCCGTCGTGGGTGCCCTGCAGCGACCCGGCATAGCGCAGCCCCATGTTGTAGAGCGTGGGGTAGACCACGAAGAGCCCCAGCAGGAGGGCCAGCAGCCAGTGCTTGCTGCGTCCGGCGTTGTCCCTGAAGAACGCGGAGAGCGCCGGGGGGCCGGGGAGCGGGCTGCGGCGGGCGGCGTTGCCCAGCAGGTCCGCGGCCAGGTAGAGGATCAGCAGCAGGGTGCCGAGACAGGTCAGCAGGCCGTTGAAGTGGTCGTAGGCAAAATAGCTGGCGGAGGGATGCAGCGCCTCGAGGAACCCGAAGAGGCGGTTTTTCTGGGCCAGCAGGGTGGCGAGGTTCGAGTTGGTCTGCAGCAGGCCGGGAAAGGCGGTGACCGAGAGGAGCACCACCACCAGGGCTTCCAGCGAAACAGGGCCGGTAACCGGTTGCGGTCGGTCAGTGGTCATCTCAGCTCCCTCCGGCATTCAATGGGCGATAGACGAGGAAATCCTCGATTTCTGTTTCAAGACCATAGTTGCGGGAGATGAACTGGTCAAGTTCCGGGAACTCCCGCAGCAGGCCGGCGGAGTCGAGGGTCGAGCCGGTCACCGCCGGCATGGCGTCGTTGCGCAGCACCAGGATACGGGCCGGTGGCCGGGCGACCAGGTTAGCCAGCAGCTCCTCGCGCCAGCCGGGCATCTGCCAGCGGCTGGCCAGGGGCTGGTGAGAGACAAAGCGGCTGGCCGGCTGGCGGTCGGCCAGGAAATAGACCAGGCTTTCATAGCCCCAGATAAACACCGTCTCTTCGGGGCTGGTGTGCTTCCGCAGGTAGTCGGCCATTTCGAGATCGGCGGAGAGGGAAAAGTCGGTGCCGTCGCGATACTGCTCCATTCCTGGCCCGCCGGCGGTTACCGGATGGGCGGCCAGTGCAGTGCGCCAGTGATAAGGCAGGGTCCCGAGGTCGAAGAGGAAGGGGAGAAGCAGGAGGACCGTGAACTGGATGTGACGGACTATACGTTTTTCCTTTTCAGTTCCCCGGACCCGGTCGGCCAGCACCCGGGTTAAACGTGCGGCTGCCGCTCCGGCCAGCAGGGCCAGGGGAAGATAGAGCGGCAGGTAGTGGTAAAGGAAGAATTTGCCCTGCAGCCAGATCACGGCCAGGGAGAGGAGAAACCAGAGCGGCAGGGTAAAGCGACCGGCTGACGTTTTTGAACGGAGGCAGGTCACCAGCCCGCCGAGAGCCAGCCATTTGACCAGCATCAGCCCCTCGCCGGTGAGGAAGAAACCGTAAAAAACCTTCAGCCCGTGGGCCAGCAGGCCGGTGGAGGCGGTGATCCCGGCATAGCGGGGTACAAAAACAAAGAGGGTCTCCACCATGGGGGCCCAGGCGCCGCTGAGGGCGAACCAGGCCGCGGTGATGCCGGTGACCAGCAGGGCGCCCCCGGTGAAACAGGCCAGCAGGAGCGGGCGGCCGGGGGCCTCGCCCGACGACGGTGTGCGGAAGAGCAATGGCAGACAGCAGGCCAGGGGCAGGACGTTGGGGAACTTGAAGACGAACACCAGGCCGATGCAGAGACCGGCAAGGCCAGCCCGCAACAAGGCGGACTTCCTCCGGGTGTCGGAGAGCGCCCCCAGGGTCAGGTGGATGCTCAGCACCAGGGGGAGCATCAGGAAGCTCTCGGCCTGGGCCGTGTGCCAGTAGTTGAGATAGTGCGCGGCAAAGAGCAGGAACCAGGCGGCGCCAAACGTCCCTGTCTCGGGCAGCTCGGGCATCAGGCGTCGGCCGAGACGGCAGAGGACCAGGGCGGTGGCCGTGAGAAAAATCAGCTCCAGCACCCGGATCCCCCACATGTTTCTCCCGAACAGACCCAGGGCGGTGCGGAAGGTGAGGAAGATGCCCGGAGTCTTGAGGTCCCAGGCGTCGGCATAGGGCATGCCGCCCCGGGCCATGGTGTCGGCCACCACCGCATACATCCCGTGGTCCCTGGCAAAGGGGTAGTAGAGCAGGGGGCCGAGCAGCAGCAGCGAAAGAACGATCAGGCCCGCGGTGCGGAGCAGCCCGGCGATCCTGGTTGTACTGGTCGGCATTGAATTCCCCGGAAACGGTGGATGGCACTGATGTTCAACCCTGCTGCATTCTAGTGAGCGCCTGTTAGGACTGTCAACGAAGCGAAAAGTAGTAACTGTCCCCACTTTCTCGTATTGCACCGCCAGTGTGCCGGAAGTATGATGCGCGGGGGCGAGATTTGCCCAATTACTTCATGAACGCACTGAACCAGGGGAAGGTGCCCTGCTGATGAGAATAGTATTCGCCTGCTCGGCTTTTGAACTGCTCGGTGTGGGCTACATGTCCGCATTGCTCAAGGAGCGGGGGCACGACGTACGCCTGGTCTTCGACCCCGGGCTTTTCGATGACACGTTCAGCTACAACCCCCGGATGGCTCGTCTCTTCAGCTACCAGCGCGATACGATCAAGAAGGTCATCGAGTTGGAGCCGGACCTGCTGGCCTTCTCGGTTGTGCGGGCCACCAGCCAGTGGGCCATCGAGGTGGCCACCGAGGTCAAGAAGCACATCGAAGTGCCCACGGTTTTCGGCAATATCCACGCCACGTCGGTGCCCGAGGAATTGCTGGCCCATCCCTGTGTAGATTTCCTGGTTCGCGGCGAGGGCGAGTTTGCCATGGTGGACCTGGTGGAATCGTTGTCAAAAGGTGATTTCGATCCCACCATCCAGAACCTCTCCTTCCGGGAGAATGGCGGTGTCCGGGACAACCCGCTGCGGCCGCTGATCGACGACCTCGATTCGCTGCCTTTCCCGGACAAGGAGCTCTTTCTCAGCGCCGGCGTGCCCTTCAACTACGGCCACCTGCTGATCAGCGAGCGGGGCTGCCCCAATGCCTGCACCTTCTGCTACAACAACGTGGTCAAGCGGGCCTACAACTTCCCCAAGAATTACGTGCGGCGGCGCAGCCCGGCCAACGTGGTGGCCGAGCTGAAGTGGGCCAAGGAGAAATACGGCATCCAGGTGGTGCGAATGGCGGCCAACAACTTTACCTCCAGCGAGGAGTGGGTGGAGGAGTTCGCCGACCGCTACGCCGCGGAGAAGGTGCTGGTGCCCTACTGGTGCTACACCCACGTGCGCAACCTCAACGAACGCACCGTGCGCGCCCTGGAGAAGTCCAACTGCTACCAGGTGGAGTTCGGGATCCAGTCCCTCGACCCCGAGGTGCGGCTGAAGGTGCTGCACCGCACCGAGACCGACGAGATGGTGGAAAGTGCCTGCCAGCAGATGATGAAGTCGAAGATCTTCACCGTGGGTGACTACATCCTCGGCCTGCCGCGGCAGACCACCGCGGAACTGGACAAGCTCTGTCGCTTTTACAACAAAAACCGCATAAACCGGATTCACGTTCTTTGGCTGCACACCTTTCCCGACCTGGAGATCACCAAGATCGCCGAACAGGAGGGGATGCTGGACGCCCGGCCCACCCCGGAAAAGCTGAAGGAGATCGAGCGCAAGTCTTACCTCACCCCCGACCTGATCTTCAGCCCGATGTTCAACCGCTACCGCACGGTGCTGATCCTGATCCGCTACCTGCCCCGCAGCTGGATCACCTGGATCCTCGATCATCCCAGGGCAATGAAGATGATGCCCTCCATCCCGCCCATCATCGGCTCCTTCCTGGTCTACCAGTTCGGCGGGGAGAAGAAATACGAACTGATCCGCAAGCGGCTCTACCGCCGCTACCGGCACTACACGCTGAAAAAGGTCTTCCGGGCTCTCCGTTTCAAGCGGGTACGTTTGCCCGAGGCACCGCACAGACCGGCCAACAAGTGGCCTGGCTCCATGTCCGCAACCTTCCCCGCCCCGGTGCCCGAGGGGATGACCGCGGGCGAGCCGGCGCCTTCCACCGGACAGGACGGGTGCGGCGTCGCCCTGGCCGTTGGCCAGAACACCGAATCCTCCGGGCCACCGTCACCATGAAGATCCTGTTCATCGTCCCCCCCGCCGCCCTGGAGGAGCGTTACGGCGCGCTGACCAGTGCCGGTGCGGTCTACCCCTCCCTCGGTCTGGCCTACCTCGCCGCCGTGGCCGAGGACCTGGGACACGAGGTGCGGGTCATCGACGCCGAGGCCGTGGGCATGCCCATGTCCCGGCTGGAGGATGAGATCCGCCGGGAAGCGCCGCAGGTAATCGGGCTGCAGACCTTCTGCACCACAATCCGCAAGTGTGCGGCCATCTGCGGGAAGGCCAAGGAGATCGTGCCCGGTGTGGCCACGGTGCTTGGTGGCGTGCACGTCACCCTCTACCCGGAAGACGGCATCAGCCACCCGGCGGTGGACTACCTGGTGCTGGGGGAGGGGGAGCGGACCTTTGCCGAGCTTCTGGCCCTCGTGGAAAAGGGCGGTGACCCGGCGACCGTTGACGGCCTGGTCTGGAAACCGACGCCCGGCGGGGAACCGGTGACCAACCCTCCCCGGGCGCTGATCGACGACCTGGACACCCTGCCCTTCCCGGCGCGGCACCTGCTGCCCATGAAAAAGTACCGTTCCGGGGCCCAGCTCCGCGGCAGGCGCACGGTGCACCTGATGACCTCCCGGGGGTGCCCCTTCAACTGCGGTTTCTGTTCCAGCCACGAGGTCTTTGGCCGGACCCACCGTTTCCAGTCCACCGAACGGGTCCTCGCCGAAATCGCACACGTGGAGGAGGAACAGGAGGCCGACGAGATCCAGTTCTACGACGAGTCGTTCACCGCCAACCGCAAGCGGATCCTCGATCTCTGCCAGGGGCTGCGGCAAAAATTCCCCCGCCTCAAGTGGACCTGCTTCACCCGTGCCGACCTGGTGAACCCCGACCTGCTCGAGGAGATGAAGCGGGCCGGCTGCTACCAGATCTTCTATGGTGTGGAGTCCGGTGTGCCCCGGCTGCTGGAGCTGGTGAACAAGCGCATCCCGCTGGAGAAGACCGAGCAGGCATTTCGCTGGACGCAACAGGCCGGAATCCAGATCACCGCCTCCTTTATCCTCACCCTGCCCACCGAGACGGTGGAGGAGACCGAGCAGTCGATCCGATTCGGCCTGAAGCTCAACCCGGAATTCGTCTACTGGCTGACCTTTGTGCCCTATCCAGGGACCCGGCTTTCGGAGTACGCTCTGGAGGTGGGAACACTGACCCACGACGACCCGGAGCGCTACAACGTGTTCGAGGATGTCTGTTACCTGCCGGAAGGGCGGGATCCGGACGAGATACAGCAGGCCGTGCGCCAGGCTTACCGCCGTTTCTATCTCCGGCCCTCGTACCTGCTGCGCCACGGGTGGAAATACCTGAGGCTGCCGCCGGGCAAGATCCTGGGACTGGCCCAGGGCGGGTTGAAAACCCTGGCTGCGGGGATCGGTCTCGGCAGCAGTTCGTGAATTCACCGAGGAGTTGTTCGTTGTCCCAGAAACGAAATTTCAGCATCATCGCCCATATCGACCACGGCAAGTCCACCTTGGCCGACCGGCTGATCCAGGCCTCGGGCCTGGTGGAGCAGCGGGAGTTCCGGGACCAGATCCTGGACAGCATGGACATCGAGCGGGAGCGGGGTATCACCATCAAGAGCCAGGCGGTGACCCTGCCCCACGTGGCCCCCGACGGCACCCGCTACGACCTGAACCTTATCGATACCCCGGGGCACGTGGATTTCTCCTACGAGGTTTCACGGGCCCTGGCTTCCTGCGAAGGTGTGCTCTTGCTGGTGGATGCCTCCCAGGGGGTGGAGGCCCAGACCGTGGCCAACCTCTACCTGGCCCTGGAGCATGACCTGGAAATCATTCCGGTGATCAACAAGATCGACCTGCCTTCGGCCGACATCGAGCGAGTCAAGGAGGAGATCGAGGTGGATCTTGGTCTCGACCCGGACGATGTGGTGCTCTGCTCGGCCAAGACCGGGGAGAGGATCGAGGATATCTTCAAGGTCGTGGTGGAGCGGGTGCCGCCTCCTGATGAAGACACGGAGAAACCGCTGCGGGCCCTTATTTTCGATGCCCACTATGACCCCTTCCGCGGCACCATCGTCAGTTGCCGTGTCTTCGAGGGCCAACTGAAGGCCGGCGATACCATCCGGATGATGTACAACAAGACGGTCCACCGGGTGGAGGAGGTGGGGATCCATCGTCTGGACCGCGAACCGGCCAAAAAAATCAGCGCCGGCGAGGTGGGCTACATCATTGCCGGGATCAAGAGGCTGGGAGACACCCGCATCGGTGACACCATCACCCTGGAGCGTGAACCGGCCACGGAACCCCTGCCCGGGTTCAAGGAGGTCAAGCCGGTGGTCTTCTCATCCCTCTACCCGGTGGCCTCCGACGATTACCCCGGACTGGTGGATGCTCTTGAGAAATACACCCTCAACGATGCGGCGCTGGTCTACGAGAAGGACTCTTCGGCCGCCCTGGGGATGGGGTTCCGCTGCGGTTTCCTCGGCCTGCTGCACCTGGAGATCGTCCAGGAGCGACTGGAGCGGGAGTTCGACCAGTCGATCATCATGACCGCCCCCACCGTTCGATACATTTTTGAGCTGAACAACGGTGAGAAAATCACCATCGACAACCCGTCCCACTACCCGGACCCCACCATCATCTCCCGGGCCCTGGAGCCCTATTACCGGGCGATCATCCTGACCCCCGAGCGCTACATGGGGGTGGTGATGGATCTCTGCCGCGATCGCCGGGGGGTGAACCCGCAGTTCAACTACCCCACCCCCGGCCGGCTGGAGATCCGCATGGAGATGCCGCTGGCCGAGATCATTTACGATTTCTACGACCGGCTGAAGACGGTGACCTCGGGATACGGTTCCTTCGACTACGAGGAACTCGATTATCGGGAGAGCGCCCTGGCCAAGGTGGACATCCTGCTCAACGGCGACAAGGTCGATGCCCTGGCCATGATCGTGCACCGGGATGGCGCCCGGCCCCGGGCCCTCAGGGCCTGCGAGCGGCTGAAGGACGAGATACCCAAGCACATGTTCAAGATCGCCATCCAGGGGGCCATCGGCGGGCAGATCATTGCCCGGGAGAACATTTCGGCCTTCCGCAAGGACGTCACCGCCAAGTGTTACGGCGGTGACATCAGCCGGAAACGGAAGCTGCTGGAGAAGCAGAAAAAGGGCAAGAAGCGGATGAAGATGGTGGGTTCCGTTTCCATCCCCCAGGGCGCCTTTGTGGCGGTGCTGAGGACGGAGAAAAAATAGCCCTGACCGGGAGGACACCATGACCGCCCCCGGCCTCTATGTTCACGTACCCTTCTGTCGCACCCGCTGCGCCTACTGCGCCTTCTGTTCCACCACCCGCGGTGCCGAGGCGGACCGCTGGCTGGCCGCGCTGGAGATCGAAGCCGAAAGTGCCGGCGGACAACCGGACATCTTCGACACGCTTTACATCGGCGGCGGCACACCCACGATCCTCTCTCCGGCTGAACTGGAATCGCTGTTCCGCATTCTCCACGATAGATTCATCTTCCACTCCTCACTGGAGATCACCATCGAGGCGAACCCGGCGGACCTTGACGGTGACCTCGCGGGCCTGCTGTCCGCCCTGGGTGTGAACCGGGTGAGCCTCGGCGCACAGTCCTTTGACCAGCGGGTGCTCGACTTTCTGGAACGCCGCCACCGGGCCGGTGACGTGAAACATTCCGTTGATCAGCTGCGCAGCGCCGGGATCGAAGAGCTGAGCCTCGACCTGATCTCCGCCGTGCCCGGCCAAACCGTGGACCGGTGGCTGGACACCCTGCGCCGGGCCGTGGAACTGGAGCCCCAGCACCTTTCCTGCTACCAGCTCACCGTGGAAGAAGGCACACCCCTGGGCCGGTGGGTGGAACTGGGGAAGGTGGTGCCGGTGGACGAGGAAAGTGCCGCCGACCAGTTTCTCGCCGGGGCTGACCTACTGGAGAGCAGTGGCTTCGAACACTACGAGGTTTCCAACTTTGCCCGCGGCCGTGAGCATCGCTCGCGCCACAACATGAAATACTGGACCCACGTGCCCTACCTCGGTCTCGGTCCCTCGGCCCACTCCTATGATGGCCGGTCCCGCTGGTGGAACGTTGATACCCTGGACCGCTACTGTGAGCTGCTGGAAACCGAGGGGAGCGCCGAGGATGGAAGGGAACTGCTCACCCCCGAACAGCTGGAGATGGAGCGGGTGGCCCTGGGCCTCAGGCTGGCCGACGGAATCGAACCGGGTGATCTGGCGGGCGACCCGGACGCCGCTGTCGTGCTGGACCGCTGCCGCGAGCTGGGCCTGGTGGTCACCGAAGACGGCCGGATCAAACCCACCCGGGAGGGGATGCTGATGGCCGACGGTCTGGCCCGGGAACTCTGCGGATGAAAACAGTATCCCCAGTGCGTCTTGAGGACGGATCGCGGATCGGGATCGTTGGCGGCGGGCCGGCAGGTTCGTTCTTCGCCATCGATGTGCTGCGCCGGGCAAAAGCAGAGCAGCGATTCATCCACGTGACGATCATTGAGAAGAAAAGGGAATCCCGCTGCCGGGATTCTTCGCTGCAGCCCACACAACGGGAGGGGTGCAACTACTGCGCGGGGATCATTTCCCCACGCATGTTCGATGTCCTGAGGGATATCGGGCTTGCCCTGCCCGACGATGTCATCAACGGAAACATAACAGCACTCACCGTCCAGGGGGAATGGAAGCACATCGTGCTGGATGTCCCGGCTGGACGACGGATGGTTGTGGTCTACCGTGGTTCGAAGCCCTGGGGGCGACAGGGCAGATACTCAAACCTCGATTCTTTCCTCCTGGATCGAGCCGCGGAGGAGGGTGCGGATGTTATTGCCGGGGAAGTACAGGATCTGCACTATGCCGAAAGCGGGAAGACAGTGCTCCACTACAGCACCCCTGGTGACAAGGCATCCCTGGATCAGGTTCTGGAAACGGACTTCACCGTTCTCGCTTGCGGAGTGAACCAGATTCCGGGCATGAAACTGGAAAACGCCCGGATTTTCAGCAACCTGCAGGGGATCATCCCGCGATTTCGTCCGCCTCGAACCAGGAAGGCGCTCATCGCTGAAGTGGACGTCAAGGACGAGCGGTTCATGCGGAGAGTTCAGGACGAGCTCTTTATTGCGGAGTACGGATCACGGGATCTCTCCATCGAAATGGCGTCCCTGATTCCCAAGGGCAAATTCATGACCGTCGTGCTGATCGGTCCCACTGTGGATAGGTGCTCCGGCGGTTCGCAGAGTTTCGACATCATCAATCGGTTTCTCGAGCTGCCGCACATTCGCCGGTTGCTTCCCAGGGGATCTGCGGTGGCCAGCGCCTGCATGTGCAATCCAAACATGACGGTGGGTGTGGCCAGAGAACCGGTGGGTCGAAGGGTGGCCGTTATTGGTGACATGGCCACTTCACGGCTCTACAAGGATGGCATCCACTCCGCGCATCGGATGGCTTCGGCGCTGGCCGGGACGGTTATGGATCTCGGTGTTGACCGGAAAAGCCTGAGGCGGGGATACCTGCCTGTTGTCCGGGACCTCACCATCGACAACCGTTTCGGAAGACTGGTTTTCCTGATCAACCGCATGACCTTTCGCAGCCGGATCCTGGGCAGAGTCCTCTACCAGGCGGTGCTCATCGAGCGTAAAACCAGACCCGAGAATAAGCGGAGGCTGGAGCAGATCCTGTGGAAGATCGCCAGTGGTGAGGACTCATACAAAAGCATCATGTCCTCCATGCTTCATCCCGGGGCGATCCGCTCAATCCTGGTGGGCGGGTGGCTGGTTACGCTCCGCAATTCCCTCACGGAGCAGTTCTTCGGTCTGAAATGGCGTGGTTTCGGAAGATATCCCACCGGTGTAACCAGGGATAAGTTGAGGGACAAGAGAGAAGAGCTGATCGAAGCGCTGCAGATGACCCAGCTGGCACGGGGCCCTGATTTCGAGAAGATGTACTCCATCGGCATCGTGGCGAACAAAAAAGAGATCCTTCGTCAACTGGGAAGATTCGGAGAGGACGACAGGAAGTATTTCAAACCGAAGATGATCACGGTTCGACGTATAGCGGGCAAGGCCAATGAGGTTGGCTGCGTAATCCGCTACGAATTTCCCTTTCTGATCCCCCCGGTGGACCTGGTCCTGGAAGATATGGTTGGGGAGCGGTTTCTCGTATTCAGGGTCATGAACAGCTTTGCCAGGGGCGGTGTGCTGATTTTCGATCTTGAAGAGACCCGAAAAGAAGACTACCTGCTGAGCGTCTATGTTGCCTTTGATTTCCAGGGGAGGGCCGGGAGGATGCTGCGCTACGTCTTCCCTTCATTCCTGCATGATGTTGTCTGGAACCACTC
>CBESOE010000091.1:0-18086 GCA_965531145.1 uncultured bacterium
GTGACCTTCCGCTCCTTACCCCGGCGGTCCAGCATCAGCCGGACCCTGTTCCCCGCCGGTCCGCGGAGAACGTCCCGGATATAGGGCAGTCCCAGCTCCAGGACCGGCCGGCCGTCGAGCATCACCATCCGGTCCAGAACCCGTACCCCGGCCCGCCGGGCCGGTGAACTCTTCGCCACCCCGGCCACCAGCACATTACCGTCACTGAGCACCAGCTGCATCCCCGAACGGTCCACCCGCACCGGTTCGCTGTGGAATCTGTTGGGCTCCAGCACAACCTGTCCGCGCCGGTAATCGAGATAGATGGTGAAGTGATTGAGCAGCGTGGCCCCGATCTTCCCCGACACCGGGGTCCGCCGTGCCCGGCCCTCACTTCGCGGCTCAAGGCTGAACAGCGCCGGCAGGTCGGCAAAACTGTAGCGGCCAACCTCGAACGCCGAAAGGCGGGCGGAGATCTGCCGCACCACGCCTCCCACTCCCCCGCTGAACACTTCCCGCCGGTCCCGCTTTCCTCGCAACAGGTTGTGGGCCTCGATGAACTCCCGGTGCAGAACCAGCGCGGCACTGGCCCCGGTGTCCAGTAGGAACCGGCCCTGGTATTGGTCCTCCACCAGGCCTTCGATCACCGGCAGGTTGCCCTGAAGCTCGATGTCCAGCACCTGACCCTCGCCGTTGTAGCGGTAGGCTGATGGCCGGTAGGCGCTGACAGTCTGGTTTTCGTAGTCGATCTTGAGCACGAAGCGGCTGATGAAATCATATCCGAGTATTCCGTCCACCTGGAGCCCCACATAGGGCAGAAAGAGGTCGAGATCCACCGAAAGCAATCGCTGGTTCACCAGTTCCAGGCCGGGCATGGCGATGGAGTCCACCCGGGTAAAAGAGGCTTCAGCCCGGCCCGCAGCGCCGATCACCTCCACCAGCCGGCCTTTTTTCTCCAGCCCCAGACGGGTCACCAGCGACTGGTTGATCACGCTCACCGAGGCCCCGGTGTCCAGCAGAAAATGCAACCCCTCCGCGCCGTTGACCTCCACCTCCAGCATGATCAGGTCAGTGGCCAGATACATGGGGATGTCCTCAGCGGCATCACCATTGGTCAGGCGACAGTCGAAGCCCACCTCCTCGGCTTCGGCCAGGGTGTAAAATCGGTCGTCCACCACCGGATCGAGGGTCACCGATTCAACCCGGGTCTCCACGTCAAATCGGGCATCACCGGTGGAAAGCAAGGAATGGAAGGGGAAAAGAACACCATCCACCTTGTGGAAATCGCCGTAGGTGGTCACCGAGTCCAGTTCCTTGTGCCGGATCTCGCTGCGCACCAGCAGGCAACTGTCGGGATCAAAGTACAGGCTGGCCGGGGCACCCCCCGGTGGAGACACCTCCAGGCAGAGCAGGGTCCGGCCATCCCGCTTGGTGGGCCCGCGATACTGGTAGAGGGAACCGTTGATTTCCGGGAAACAGTACAGGTGGCTGGCGAAGACCGCCCGGCCCACCAGGGCCTCCCGCTCCTGGCCTTCCAGGCGGGAAACCCGCTGGTTGCCATCCATCTTCCAGGCCGTTTCACCATCGAACAGGGCAGACTGGGTAATGAACCCCAGGTCCAGCTCGTTGCGGATCAGGTTTGGAGCACCGGTCCAGGTGACACTGCGCCCCTCCAGCCCAAAGGCCTTCACCGTTGATGTCACCCGGGCCCCGGTGAGGGCCAGAATCCGCTCACGCCCCCCCAGCGCTTTCAGGTGGCAGCGCAACAGGTCGGCCACCGCATCCCGCTCCACCTGCATGCCGTCCAGTTCCTGAGCGGACAACTGGCCGCCGGGAAACAGTGCCGCCAGCAGCAGGCAGAAGAGCAGGCACGTGCCCCGCGCCGCAACGCGGTCTCGGTGAGTGCCGGGACGGGACAGGATCCCCATGAAAGAACTCCCAATTCAGAGCGTCAGATCTGGTGCAGCGGTTCCCGGCCGCTCCGGCGGCGATTCCGGAGAAAGGTGAAGAACCGGCCGATGGACTCCCGGGAGCGGAAGTAGAAGCGAATATTGGCCCAGATCAACCACCGTTCCATGGATCGTCCGGGGAACGACGGGTGGTCAAAGACAAGGTGGCTGCCATCGTATTCAGACCAGCCGCGAACCTTGATGCGCGGCTGCAGTTGCTGGTAGAGCCGGGTCCCGGGAAACGGCGTGAGAATCGAGAACTGAGCCGTCTCGGTATCCAGTTCCCTGGCATAGTCCACCAGTTGACGCACGGCCTCCCGGTCATCCTCCAGAGCCCCGAGGATGAACGCTCCGAGGGTCTCGATGCCCTCCTGCTTGAGCAGGGCCACCGCCTCCCGGGCAACGTCGGGTGCGCACCGCTTGTTGAACGCTTCCAGCGTCTCCTCCCGGCCGCTTTCGATACCCATGAAAATGGTCTTCGTTCCCGCCCGGGCCAGCAGCCGCACCATCTCCGGGTTGCGTACAATGGTATCCGGCCGGGAAAAAAGCCAGAGGTTGAGGTCATATCCGCGTTCGATGATCGCCTCGGCAATGCCGGACGCCCACTGCGGATTCACGGTGAAGTTGTCATCCATGAAGGCCAGCGCCCGGTAGCCATGGCGATGGTAGATCTCGTCGATCTCCCGCATCACGTTCTCGAGGGTTCGGAAGCGGAGCCGGCGGCCGACAAAGTCAGGAACAGAGCAGAAGTGGCAGTTGCTGGGGCAGCCGCGGCTGGTGCTGATGGTGGCCGTTGACCGGCCCCACACCCGGGCTTTGTCATACTCATGCAGCCGCAGCAGGTGCCGGGCGGGGAAAGGCAGCGCGGAAAGATCGTCCACCGGTGCCCGCCGGCCACTGCGCCGGATCTCCACCTCGCCGTTGGACAACGTTTTTTCGGCCCAGGCCAGGCCCGGCACCTGCCGCGGATCGGCGCCGGAACCCACGGCCGCCAGCAGTTCGGCCATGGTCTCCTCGCCCTCGCCGTGAACCACGTAGTCGACGTGGCCGGGAGCCAGCGCTTCCTCTTCGCAGTAGTGAGTGTGCGGTCCGCCCATCACCACCAGCGCACCGGCGTCTTTGGCCCGGCGGGCGATACCGTATGCCTGCTCCGCTCGACAGGTGTCGGTGGTGATGCCCACCGCGTCCCAGGGGCTGAAATCGAATTTCTCCACCCGGCCGTCAACGGCAAAATCCTGCACCGCCAGCTGGTGCCCCTGTGCTTCAAGCACGGACGCGATATAGAGCAGGCCCAGCGGCGGCAGACTCATCCCCAGACGGGCGAAAATCGTTTTTGCCGGCGGATTGACCAGCAGAACGCGCACGGGACGACCTCCCACTACAATTCTGAAGACTGTGCCCTGGCGGGATCCGGCAGGCCCCGGCCCCGGCGGAGAGGCCATTTTATCACAGAGTGGTGAGCGACCCGGGTGAGGGGAACGGGAGCACTATTGTCCGTCCGGCTTGCGTTCCCAGGGGGAGCGGACAAGCGACACGTCCTGTTCCCGAGCTTCCTTTTCCCGCCGGGCCACCAGATCGAGGTCCCGCTGTACCAGGGCAGCAATCAGCGGATGGTCCCAGATCCGGTCCGTCATCCCGCCGATGCGCCCACCGGCGATCAGTGCCAGGCCGGCTTCCTCGCCCTTGCCGGAGAGGTGCAGCAGGTAAGCGGTTTCCTCCAGCCGGCGGCGGTAGCGGCCGCAGGTAACAGTATCGAAGCGGGCGGACACCACCTGCTGGAACGCCTCCTGCTGCCGCTCTTCCTGGATCGCCCCGGGGACGATGATGGTGCTCTCTCCTCCGGCCTGCACCTCGCGATACGCCCTGGCCGCCTCCTCGGGGCCCAGGGTCCAGCCGGTGAGCGGATCGGTGGCCAGCAGGCGCGACCAGTCGGCTCCCGAGGGATCAGGGAGTCCGTCGGCGGCAGGTGCCGGAACCAGGGAATGCACGGGGTGCTGGTACTCCAGGTGGTCGGTGCGGGGCCAGGATTCGGAGGATCGCCAGTGCAGGAATTCGCGAGGCGGGTCGAAGCCCAGCGGCCGGGCGCTTTGGAAAGCCTCCTCGAGAACAAAGTAGGCGTGCTCCGCCGGCACCTCACAGAGCAACAGGGAACTGCGCTGCTGTGCCCGGTCGACCATCTCCCGCAGGTCGGCACGGGACATCTTCCAGACGGTGAATTCCCGGATACCCCGCACGTCATCCATCAGGGCCTGGGCAACGGCAAACCCCCGTGTCCCGGGCAGGCCGGCCAGCAGCACCAGGCGCTGGCCCTGCCAGTCGATGCCACTGATAAAGGCCCGGGTCTCGATCGCTTCCTCGAAACGGATCGGTGACCCCTCTTCCCCGGAGGTGGTGGGAGTCCGCTCGGCGCCCTTTACGCCCTTGCTGCGCAGGCTGTAGAGCATCTTGCTCACCGCCTTGAGCACCAGCTTGTTACCGGCTTCCGACTCCAGGCGCAGGAGCAGGGCGGCCGCCTGCTCCGAGGCCACCGTCCCCGCCAGATCAACCACCTGCAGGTCCACCGCCTTATCCCGGCCGCACACCAGGCCAAGGAAGGGAATCACCTCTTCCCCGGCCTTTTCGTGGAGCAGGCGCAGCAGGATTTCCCGGTGTCCCGGGGCCAGTTCCCAGAACCGCTGGACATGGAACTCCGGCGGTTCGCCAGGCAGCGACTCCGCCAGGTCCTGCAGCAGGTGGCCCACCTGTCTGAGCCCTTCGGTGCCCTCCGACTGCCCCTGGGCAACGGCAAAGGAGGAGAGATCCTCAAGAATGGCGAACTGGCCCCTGGAACCCAGAGCCACCGAGGCCATGGCCGCATCGGTGAGTCCGGCCACACCGGCTTCCTCGAGCAACCGGATCAACTGGGGAGCGGCCAGGCCGGCCGCTGCGGGTGCGCTGTTCCGCTCACGCTCCCGCTTTTCGATCAATGCGAGAATCCTGCTCACCGACCCCCGGTAGTCCTCGGGAACCACCAGGTGGCTGATCCCCTCGTCCTCCTCGCCCACCTCCCCGGCCAGCCGGCAGAAGGTGTCCAGCCAGGCTGCGATTTCACTGCGCTCCATCTGATCGTCCGGCTCGGGAGCCTGCCGCCGGTCGGTATCACCGTTCTGCTTGCCGCTGTTCTTGCTCTTCAGTTTTTTTCTTGCCATTCCCTCGTCACCGAATGGAAGGGTACAGCCGGACCAGCCACGGCCCCCGTGTCGACGGGGCGTGGGTGCGGTCCGGTGGGACCGGCCTGTTATTCCTGCATCCAGGCGTCGATCTGCTGTTGGGGAATACCGAGTTTGCTCAAATGGCTGATGGCGCCGCGGGTCGATTGACCGGTGCGGGCACAGATTTGCAGTCGTTTTTTCCAGATCTTTATGGCTTTATCCCGATAGATGTCGGACTTTTCCCGTTTCAGCAGTTTCTCGTAGAAATACCCCAGATTGTTGGCCGCCCAGCGGTTCAACGGATCGATTTCCATCGCCCGTAGATAGGCCGCCTCGGCTTCGTCGTATTTCCGGTTGCACTCGTAGGCAATGCCCAGATGGTTCTGCACGTTCGTGTGGTCCGGCTGCAGCGCCACCGCTCGTTGGCAGTACTCCAGCTGATTTTTGTATTTCCGCTGGACCCGGTTGATCTCGGCCAGGCCGAGCATGGCCCAGTAATCCTCTGAATCGTTCCCCAGCGCCGAATTGAAGTGCGACTCGGCCTTGTCCATCACCCGCTCGTCAAAATAGATGTATCCCAGTTTGGTGTGTGACCAGGCAACGGTGGGATCCAGTTCGATGGCCCGCTTGAAGAGGATCCGGGCATGATCGATCTCCTTGCGGCTGAGATGCAGCAGCCCCAGATTCTGGCAGGGCGACGCGAACTGGTCGTCCAGTTCCAGGGCCCGTTTGTAGCTGGACTCCGCTTCTTCGTAGAGCCCCTGCTTGAACTGCATATAGCCGATGTAATTGTGTGCTTCGGCCTGGAGGTGGTCGCTGGCCTGCAATTGCAGGATGCGGTGCGCCTCGGCCAGGCCCAGTTCGAACTGCCGGTGCTGGATGTAGTAGTCGATGAGGAAGAAATAGGCGTCGTAGTTGTGAGGGTTGATGGATATCGCCCGGCTGAAGCACTGCAGCGCTTTGGCGTATCCCCCCTCGTCCCGCATAAAGAACTCGCCCAGCGAGATCCAGGCCCGGGCGAACATCTCCTCATGGGCAATGGCCTTCTGGTAGTGGATCAGTGTCTGCTCCGCTTCGCCCATGCGGTAGTAGCAGGTGCCCAGAAGGTGGATCGCCGACAGGTTGTCCGGGTCCTGCTCGAGAGCAGTGCTCAGGCAGTCCAGTGCCGCTTCGGTGTCACCGAGGTTGAAATTGATGTTCCCCAGCACCTCCCAGGCCCGGGAGTCCTGCTGGTTCACCTCCACCACCTGCTCCACCATCTGGCGGGCCAGGTCCTCTTCACCGGCATAGAAATGCAGCAGTCCCAAAGTCAGTTGATACCAACCCTGCTTGGCGAAGGGGGCAGCATCCTTGAGAAACAGATCACGAAGTTCGGGCACCGACTCCTCGCTGAGGTGGAACGTGGACCGCACCGCCTCGAGCCAGGCGTCGCCATTGCCCGGGTCGTCCGCGATCAGCCGCCGGCTCTGCTCCAGGGCCTCGGCGTGCATCGCCCGCACGGTGAAGGCCCGGGCCAGTTCCAGGCGAGCGCCGGCGTCTCCGGTGGACATCACCCGGTGCAGGGTTTTAACGATTCCGCTGTCGAGGATGATTGCCTTGTCGGTCATCCGGGTCCGCCTCCCCGCCGGTTCAGCTTCTGGACCGCCCCAGGGCTCCGGAAAAAAACGCCGTCAGCGCCAGGGCCAGTGAAATAAAAGTGATCGTTGCGCCAAAGGGACCGTCCTCGAGAAACGTATCCGCCAGCAGGTAGAGGAAAAAAAAGGTCAGAAACCAGGAAAACCATCGCTTTCCAAGCGGTCCACCAATTTCACTCAGCCGCAGGGCGGTCATGCCGCATCTCTCCGCCATCCCCCGGCAGCAACTGCCCGGCGATGACCAGAACGTCCCTGTTCAAGTGGTCTATCAAGAGGAAATGGTATCACCGTCCAAGTGCCGCCGTCAAACCTGGCGCAACCGGGGGAACCTGGGGTGCACCCGGTTACAACCCCGTAACAGATCCGGCCGGGGTCTGGGCGGGGCAACACTGCTCTCGAAAGAATATCCCACGCTATTCCAACACTTGCACGCTGAAATTTATTCGCTGGTATGGTTATTGCTGCCTATGGTATCGACCGATAAGAAATCAGGCAGATAAACGCCGCAAGGAGGACCTCCCAGTGAGCGAAAAACATTTCGGAGAAAAACTTCGCGGGCAGGAAGGATCGACGATCCTCCTCGCCCTGTTCGTCATTCTCCTCGGCTCGTCGTTGATCATCATCGGGCTGACCCTGCTCACCACCACGCGTGACGCCATTGTCCACGAGTTGAACCTCAAGGGACAGGCCACCAGTGCGGCCGAGGCTGGGATAACCGATTCGCTCTCCTGGTTCCGCCGGCAGTCGACCCAGCCGGTGGCCCTGTTCGTACCGGTCTACGACCCGGACCAGGACATCATCGACACCGAGGATGCCACCATCGGCATCGTCCGCGAATTCGAAATCAGTTCCCAGACCGGCCACTACGGCCGCTACGAAGTGATGAAAGTAGATCCGGTCTCCACCGACGTGGTGGTGCAGGACATCTCTGCCCAGCGGATCATCGCCTCCGAGGAGGCCGCGCCGGGAACGGTGTGGTATGTGGAGAGCAAGGGTATCGTCTACGAACGGAACAATCCGGAAAAAGCCTACAACGAGTATCCCAACCGGGTGGTGCGGCAGGTGACCCTGGCCAGCGAGATTCAGCGGCTGGCCATCGCCCCCACCGCCAACGCCGCGATCATTTCCGACACCGGAACGGTGAATATCAACACCAAGGGGCGGGTGCGCGGGATCACCACCGCGGCCATCGTCTTCGACCGCAGCGGCGGCGGCCGGGTGCGGAGAAACGGCGGCATCATCGAAGGCGGTCGCAACCAGGCCGCGGTCTTTCCCGGCCAGACCGACTCGGTGACCGCCCTGGTGCGCCAGGTCTTCGCTTCCACGCCGGAGGACCTGCAGAGCCTGGCCGACATCTACGTCACGTCCATCAGTGACCTGCCGCCGGAACTGCCCTCGCTGGGCATCATCTACATCGACGGCAACGCCACCTTCACCAACAGCCGCCCGCTCAACGGCGGCGGCATCGTCATCGTTGACGGCGACATGCTTATCGACAACAACAGCCTTTCGATCTATTCCGGGCTGATATTCGTCACCGGCAATTACACCCAGAAGTCACCGTCGCTGATCAGCGGTACGGTGATGGTGATGGGGAATACCACCATCGAGGGCAGTCTGGATATCGCCGAAATCATGTATGACCAGGACATCATGGACATCGTCCGCCAGAAACTGGGTCAGTACCGCGCGGCGCGGTCGCCCTACCACGTGGCCAACAGGGGCATCTGAACCACCATGGCCCCCGGGGGCCGCGGCCGCAAGAGATGATTGCGAGGAGAACGATGAACAAACGGATACAGATTCTTGCCGGAAGGAAACGGGGCGACCGCGGCATTTCGCTGGCCGAGATGCTGATCTCCCTCTTCCTGCTCACCGCCACCCTGCTGATGGTGGTCCACTACATCGGTGTTTCCTTCACCACCACCAAGGCGAACAAGGAGAAGGACTTCGCCACCCAGAAGGCGATCCAGATCGTCAACGAGCTGCGGGCCTATGTCCAGGGCGGCGGTGAGACCCACGCCGACATGCTGGACAACTACGATGACGGTATCGTCAGCCTGCCGGTGCTCACCACCCAGCAAGGGGTCACCGACCCGGCGGACGCCCTCAGTGAAAACCTGGCGAGGGACAGTGGGAACTGGAACTACCTGCGCCGGGTGAACGTCCGTCCGGTGCCCAACGAGAACTCGCGGGACGTGCGGCTGGTCCACGTCAAGGTCTTCAAGACGCAGAACGGCGTCGAGGACAAGACCCTGGCCGATATCACCACCATCATTCGCACGGTGGGCGACTTCTTCCCGCCGAGCCAGGTTTTCGACGTCTACTGCATCGCCGTGGAAAACGTGCCCGGCTGGTGGGTCCACATGTCCACCATCCGCCCGCTGGTGGAAAACTCGATCAACGACCTCCAGTCGCGCAACCCCGGACTGGAGTTCCGTGTGCACTGGATCACCCGCCAAGGCTACGGACGGGACCAGCTCTACACCCCGTATCTCAACCTGGTGGACGGGCCCGGCACCGCGGTGGACCAGGTCTACCACTACCCGGGCCTGGTGCGCTCCTCGGACAACTTCCTCTACTACGACCCGGAAAAGATCGGTGCCCGGTTGAACGTGGACGGGCTGCTGGTGAACGCCACCTCCTATACCCTGGCCGACGAATACAACCACTGTGTCCGCTACCCCATGGAACTGGAGATGCGGGCCGCCCGCGCCGCCGATGACAACGAACCGAGCCTGCGCCAGTTGCTGGAGGAATTGAACAGCAACCCTGATAACTACAGCAACTCCATCATCCTCAACCTGCACGGCGAACTGCTGCCCACCCCGCCAATCCGCAACTACTCGGACCCGGCCAAGGATCCGCAGGAAGACGGTACGACACTGGGTGATTTCTACTATGACGGCCCGAGCCGCCATGGGGTGCGGGTGGTGACCCATCCGGAAGAACTGGAATACGCCAACAACGAGGACGTGACCGTGCGGGTCCACGCCTTCCTGACCAAGGCCTACAGCGATGCCACCCCGTCGTCCGGGGCCTACGACGCGGCGGACAACCGGCACTTCATGAAGGAGGCCATCGTGCTCCGCCTCCCCGGGGTGATCCTCGACGACACCCAGCATTCCACCAACGGCAGCAACGCCGACTTCACCATCACGCCGATATACGGCGGAGTGCTGGAGGACAACCCGTCCCTGGACTGGTCCCTCGACGCCACCACCTACAACAACGCCAACTACGACTACCGGGGCCTGGACATCGCCGCGGCAGCCGCTTCCTGGGACATCCCCGAGGTCTGGCGGGAATGGGATACGAGCTGGGGTTCGGTGCAGACATTCGAACCCTTCATGAGCTACAACATCACCGTGATCCCCGACGACGGCGGGACTCCGGATGACGAGACGGCCTCGGTTATCTCGCTCTACTACACACCGCTGGAGTGTCCCCCGTCTCCCGGTGACGGGACCGGCCTGAACTCAGCTGACCGCCTGTACGGCCAGGACTACATCCCCTGCCCGGTGGGCAGCGATTTCAGCCAGAATCTGATGACCACCGGGAATGTGCCGAAAAACACGGCCCGCTGGGTCATCACGCTCAAGGAACGGGTGCTGCCCGACGACGGCATGCTCACCGTGCAGACCCGGATCACCGACCTCGACGTGGACGTGAGCAACCCGGACCTGCTGGACAACTCCGGCCTGCTGGTGAACCAGACCGGCACCCGGGACAACCACCCCTACAACCTGTCCGAGACCTATGTCTGGATCGGCAACGCCGGTACCCCGGTGACCGAACGCTACCAGATCCTCGGCGACCCCCGGCATTCGCCCTACCTCGACGTCAAGCTGGACCACCGCTACAACTGGTTCTGGCAGGACGACAGCACCATGGCGGGCTACAGCGGCTTCAACCGCTGCCGGCACGGCTGGAGCGGCGACCGGGTGGAGTTCGACTATCCGCGGCAGGCCAGTTTCCTGCGCAGCGGCATTCTGAATTCGGGAGCCCTGTTCACCACCATGAACGGTTTTTCCTTTTACTATGTCGGTCTGGGACACGAGGTGGGCGCCGATTCGGCCAACGGCTTCCCTAGCGGCATCCCGGTGAACGGCAAGCCGTATGACGGCTCCGGCGGCTCGATCGACATGAAGTCGATCACCGGCTCCACCCGGGCCATCGAGGAACTGGCCAACAGCGGCAATGCCAAATGGTTCGGCATCCCCTGGCTGGGCGAAACCTTCCCCGATGCGGAATACCTGTCCGGGTCTGTTTACCAGACCAACGGCAACCTGCTGTCCGGCGCCTTCCGCAGCAAACGGTGGCGCGACCTGGCCCACACCAGCCTCGACTTCATGAACGGCTCCGACCGCAGGCGGCGGACCAGCACCAACGGTTCTTCCAGCTTCTTCAACGCCACCGGCAGCGGCAACGGCCCGTTCAACCACGACTATGCCAACGGAGCCGAAAGTACCAGGACCGCCGACGGCAAGGAGATGGGCAAGATTTTCAACTTCCCCATGCCGAAGATACTTACCGCCTCGCGGCCCTTCAAGCTGGACTATGGCTCCCGCTTCCCCAACGAGTGGAACGAAACCGAGTATTCCACCGTGCGCAACACCACCGACGTCACCAAGATCTTCTACGCCAACAGTTCATCTCAGCACGGGAACGGGCTTATCTCATTGCAGAGCGCCGACAATCCGGACATGAACCTCACCGATGACGACTACGCGTTCTTCGTGATGAGCGGGCTGGACCGCGGCGTGAACTCCGGTGAGGCGTTCCTCGGCCGGCTGGCGGTGATCTCGCTGGTCAACGGCTTGATGAACGCCGGCATCCCGGGGACCGACGGCCGGATCCACCAGGTTCCGCGGCTGGAGATCACCAGCCCCTCCGAGGTGGACAGCCTGCAGGATCCCACCACCGTCACCATGGTCTGGTCGACCAAGTGGAAACGCTGGGACAACAACAAGTACACCAACGACTATGCCGCCGGGTTCTCCGAGGCTGACGACCTGGTCTACGCGGTGAAATATTCCATCGATTCCGGCGCCACCTGGTTCTACATGCAGGACAACACGCCCTGCGCCACCGGGGTGCGGCCGGACGCCACTCACGAGTGTTCCAGCGGCAGCACCTACAACTGGAGCGTTTCCGATTCCGGGCGGTTCCCCGAGGGAAGCTACGTCATCCGTGCGGAGGTCTACCGCGACGCACTCTTGCTGCACTACGCTTATCACCAGCGACGGATTTTCATCCAGCGCTAACACATCGTGCCGCACCGCCGCGAGGTGTGCCGGAGGGTTGAAAGATGAGACAGCTACTGAACAAGCGACGACGCCAGCGTGGAGATGCCGGGGTGAGCTTCACCGAACTGATTGTGGTGATGTTCCTCTTCACCGTCATGGGCATCATGGTCTACGACCTGCTGGTGGGCACGGCCCAGACGAACCTCTACCTGGAGGCCAACAACGACCTCAGCGAATACGGCCAGCGGCTGGTCAACGAGATCAAGACCGAGGTGCTGCAGTCCAAAAAGCTGATCGACGATACCACCCAGGGCAACGGGTATATGGCGGCCCTGGACCTGACCAGCTCTCCGCCGCCGCTGGACACCACCTCCCTGCCCTCCATCGAGGTCAACGGCTCGTTCTCGCCCAGTCTGATCGGCGATGCCACCAACCCCTTCGATCCGACCAGCGTGGGCAACGCCCTGCTCTTCGTCCAGGCGGAGACACCGTATCTCAACTCATCGAACGGTGTGCGAATCGACCTCTACCAGTTCAAATTTTACTACCTGACCAGGAGCACCGCCGGCGTGATCGAGAGCGAGGGAAGCATCCTCCAACTCTGCCGCTGGCAGAGCGTCCTCTTCGCCGATTACAACCAGCTCCAGCGGCTCAACAACTTCGATGACGGGGGCGTGATCCTCACCGCCACCCTGCAGGAGCTGAAGGTGGCGGACGCGTCCACCGACCGGCCGGCGGTGACCGTGGCCTGGAACCCGGACGAGGATGCCGACGCAGCATTCCACAATTTTGCCGGCGGATCCCTCTCCAGCACGCCCACCGGGGACTACGACATCGAAGTGCTGAACTCCACTCCGGCCATCGCCAACCTGGACGCTCCACGGATCGGCGGGGAAATGGTCTACAGCGTGGCGTTCAATACCAGCGCACAGTTCGACCTCATCGACACGGTCCCGGCCTTCGCCACCGTGGACACCACCAATGACGGCTTTCCCCACGGTTTCGAAGTGATGATCGGCGGCCCCACCGGAGGCCGCCGGGTGCTGATCCGGCTGGTGCTGGCGGCGGACAGCGGCCACGCCCGGCTGATTTCCCGGGAAAACGTGGTTCTGATCAACGCCAGGGACTACTAGGAACACAACAGCGAACCCCGGCATGCGGCCCGCAGCCGACATGACGGGGTTTGTTCTGTACGGAGAAGATCAGGGGAGGACGGACTCCGGCCCCTCCAAACGGGTGAAGAGCCGCTGGAGAATGGTGTCCGGGGTGTCGGCAAAACGGCTCTGGGCCACCGCGGCATCCAGCTCCACCCGGCCGCTGTACACCCTGGCCGCCCCGTCGAGGATCCGGCGCGAGGCGGCTTCGGCATCACGGCCGGGGGTATCGGGCATGATCACCAGGAACGAGCCGTCACCGAAGCGATAGGCGGCATCCATGTGCCCGCGGATCCGCTTGCTGATGATTCCGGCCACCTCCTTGACCATCTTGTCCCCCTCCAGCCAGCCCAGACGGGTGTAGTACTCGTCCAGGCTCCGCACCCGGAAGAGCAGGGCGGAGAGAAAACGATCCCGGCGCAGACCCCGCTCCAGTTCGGCGGCCAGCGCCGGGTAGGCCTCGTGACGATTTTTCAGTCCGGTGAGCGGATCAGTGACCGCCGCCTGCTTCAACCGGTGCTCCAGACGAAGTCGGCGGGTGGCGTCGCGGAGCACCAGGACCAGGCCGCCGGACGCGCCGGCCTCCGGGTCCTGAAGCGCCGCGGTGACCACCACCGGAAGCGGCGCTTCGCTGGCCGGACGGGCATAGGTACGAAACCTCTCGACTTTCGTCCCGGCCTGCAGCTGCTCCAGCAGGCCGTCGGCCTCCGCACCGTTGCGGAAGAGGTGGTCCCGCAGATCGCGGCCCAGCAGTTCGTCCGCCGGACAGCCCAGCAGGCGCAGCGCCTCCCTGCTGGTCCGCATGACCTTCATCCGGCCGTCGAGGAAGAGGATCCCCTCTCCGGCGTGCTGGTCCACCAGGCTGAACGCCCGGTGCAGCGACACCTGCTCCTGGCGGCACAGCGAACGGTGCATGGCGTCGGCGGTGAAACCGGCAAGCGTAGAGAGCAAAGAGAGATCGTCCGCGCTGAACGGTCTGGTACCGCGCCGGATACAGAAGATGCCAAAAGGCTGTCCCTGGTGCAGCAGGGGGCTGGCCATCAGGTGCTCGCCCGATCCGTCACCGGAGTCGACACCGTTGAGCATCCTGGCCTCACCCAGTTGCAGCACACTCTCCAGCCACTGCCGGCGGCGGTTCCCGCCGGCCCGCGGCCGCCCGCCGGGGTCCGGCTCCTCGTTGGAGATCACCGGCACCAGGTCCTGGTCGTCGCCTTCGAGTACGTATAGCGTGCAGCCATCAAAGTCGATCAACTCACCGATCTTGTCGATCACCACGTGGAACACACCACTCTCCGGGGAAAGCTCGGTGAGAACCCTGGCCAGGGAGAGCAGCCCGGTAAGCCGGGCCAGGTCCGCGCGGAGCCCGCGGTAGACCGTCATGCCGGACAGTGCCTGCTCCACCGTGTTCTGCAGGATCCGCAGCAGGCTGACCGTGGTCGGCTCACCCAGCAGCGCCGGGTCGCCGGAAGCGGTGACCAGCCAGGCCGGTACCCCTTCCTCCCGCAGCGGGATCAACACCGTGGTGGAAGAGGGGTCGTATGGTGCCGTCAGCCGCAGCAGAGTGGCCGTTTCACGGCTGTCTTCAGCCACCCTGATGTCGCCCTCGGCCAGCATGGCCACCCCGGGCGCCGGCAACCGTGTCCGCCGCCCTTCCTCCATGGCCGAACCACCCCCGGACCGACCGGGGAACTGCTCCACCAGATCTGTGGCCCCCGACTCCATCCGGACCTCGAAAAGCCGGAACCCCCGGAGGGAAAAGACATCGTCGAGCACCTGTTCCAAATCGGCCAGGTACTGGGCGCTGCGCGAGCAGGAGGAGACTGCCGGCAGTCGGCGTCCCAGCTGCTCCGCCATCTTGCCGCCGTGGTTCAGGTTCGCCGCCGCTTTCTGCTGCTCCAGGGCCAGGGTGACCAGGTCGCCGAACTGCTGCAGCAAACCCACGTCACCATGGGCGAAACTGCCGCTGCGCCGGGAGTAGACGGCCATCAGACCGTTCAGGTCGGCGCCGCAGAAGAGGGGGACGGTGAGCGAGGCGTCAATGCCGTCGGGCAGTCTGCCGTCGCCGGCGGCGGCGAAACGGTCCATTGAGATGGGGCTGCGCAGGAGCAGGGCCCGGGCGGCCGGTCCGTCCGACCCTCCGGGATGGGATACTGTCCGGCGCTGGAAGCCGGCGGCCGAAGAGAGGGCCTCGCGGTCCGCCCGCAGAGCAAACCAGGCCGGCCCGCCGGCCGGGTCGGGGAAACTGAGTTCAAAGGCATCGAAGGAGACCAGCCGAGAGAGCCCGGCCAGGGCGCCGACCAGACGGGTTTCCAGAGTCGCGGAGCCGGCCAGCGTACGGAGAATCCCCCGGAAGGTCTCCTCCCGCTTGAGCTGGCGCCGGATTTCCCTGGCCATCCGTTCCATGGGTCTCAGTGCCTCGTCTTTCCTCCCCGCCGTCCGGGAAGGCACAGGTCGCCGACACGCTGATTCGGGCGGGGGCAGCCGTTGCTATTTCGTCGGTTCTCGAACAGGGGATGGGAACGGGAACGGCTGCGGGGAGATACGGAGCCACACAACGCCCATGGCGCCCTTACGGGCCAGAATGTAATGGAATTCCGTGAGTGAGTCAATTCCCACACCCGGCGATTGTTCGACATTCCGGAGAAGGCTCGGAGACCGCTGAACCACGGTCCCGCGCGCGGAAATCGTCGGCGTGCGGACCGGGTGCACAACTAGCCTATGCCGAAGTCATCGAGGTCCAGATCGTCCACGACGTCCCGCAAGCGTCGATCCTGGCCCCCGTGTGCATCACGAAAATCGTCCATCTGCTCCCGGACGAGGATGGCGGCATCCATGATTTTCACGATGTAGCGGTTCGAACCTCCATTCATCATTTCCATCATCTCGGCATTGATGGTAATCACCTGGAGATGATTGTTGATCTTGTGAATCAGCCGAAAAATCTCGTGCAGTGCCCCACCCCCGGACAGGGATCTCTCAACGCCGCCGGGACCGGCTTTCTCCTGGTCGGTTTCCTCGGTGCCGGCCTTGCCCACCCAGTCCATCGGGCTTAAGTCGGAGCCGCCGGCCACTGTAAGGAGATTCGAACCAGATTCCTCCCCGTCCGCATCCCTACGTGAATTCGCCATAAACCAACTCGCTCCTTCGCGCGGCACTGGTAGTTCTCGGAATCTGTATCTATCCCGTCATCCGGTTTCCCGAGCCGGACACCATAAGTGCGATGATCGCCCTTTTTGCAACCCCTTTGCGCCGGAGGCGATTCAGAATCCCGCCACCGGCAGGTTCCGGCCGAAACCGGCACCCGCATTTCATATCGGCACAGTGGCGGCAAACGTTTAGGAAGGAGAAGAAACCATGACGGATCAGTGAGATGGCCGCAGGTTTGGGGTGTCAGTTCTTCAGACGGAACCAGGCCTGGCCCGAACCGAACTTGGTGGTCAGGGAAACCCCGATTCCCAGGATTCCAGCCAGCAACCAGACCACCTGACCCACCCAGGGAATGAGGCGGACCAGGCCAATGGCACAGAATCCGAGCATGGTCAGCAGCAGCGGGTTGGGGCTACCGGCAGAAAGGCGGCCGCCGATCCAGCGGCCGGCCAGGTGGAATACCGCCACCATGCCGAACACCTTGAGCACCAGGCCGGCCACAAGGAAGATAACCAGCAGGGGAATACCGATGATCAGCAGAGAGAGGAGCACCGAAGCGGCCAGCGAAAGACAGAGCGCGACCACACCGAGGATCCCGGCCAGCCCGTTGAACAGGGGCCTGCGGGCCAGTTCCCCGGCCGCCACTGCCACCTGTCCCGGAAAAGCCAGCCCCACCACCAGGGTGACCACCAGCCAGCCCAGCAGCAGCACCAGTGGCCAGCGCAGGGACTGGAGCAGCCCCGCCGGCGGGGAATCGGCGCTTTCGCCGCCAAGGCCGAAGAGGCGCCCGGGGGACCCCAGCATCACCACTTTCCCCGAAACCCGTTCCCTGGCTTCCCGGCTCACCGTCCCGCCGAAACAGATCAGGTCGCCGTTTACCGCCCCGGCCGGTTCGATGTCCACCGAACCGCCGAGGGCTATCACCGACCCCTGCACCTCGCCCCGGACCTTCACCGATCCGCCGAACGTGGCCACGTCCCGCTGGGCCACACCCTCCACGGTCACCGAGCCGAAAACCACCATCACGTCCCTGGCAATCACCTGTCCGGCATCGATGACGAGGTCACGGCCGTAAATGGTGTTCGGTTCGGCGGCGTACACAGCGGCCGGCAGCAGGAGAGTGATGAGGAAGAGCAGAAGGAGGCAGCGAGTGGAGGGGCCTGAAATATCGATCATGTCCGGATGCTCCCGAAATTCTCCCTGGCATAGCGCCGCAGGCAGAGGGCCAGGGCGCCGTGGACCGCAAACAACAGGGCCAGGCAAGCCACCCACACCGACCCGGGAAGCGTTCCCAGGAGAACGGAGGCGGTCCGGGTCAGCCGAAAAGCCAGGTCCAGGCCTTCGGCAACCAGCACCGCTCCACTGTGGACGATCTTCAGCAGAGCGCCGGCAAGCACGGGCAGAGCCGGACCGCTGGAGGATGCCGCCGCCGGCAATCCCGGGGACGGCATCAGCCACAGCGCCAGCACCAGGGCGAAACAGGCGGCCGCCGCTGCCGGCACCACCACGCGATTCCGACGCACCCGCTCCTCAGTATCCCGACGCAGGATCTCCGCCATCACCTTGCCGGCAAAGCGCGGGGCGGGCTCCGGTCCGGTGGTCTCGAGGGTCTCCAGCTCGGCGAACAACATCTCGAGAGACGCCAGCTCGCCGCGGCAGCGAGCACACCCCTCCAGGTGGCCGGAGAGTTCCTGCCGCTCCGTCCCGGACAGGTCACCGTCCAGCCAGGCCTGAAGTTCGTTCGCCTGTGGATGACGGGGTTCCCTGGTCACTCCTGATCCTC
>CBESOE010000092.1:0-17533 GCA_965531145.1 uncultured bacterium
CTGGAGGAGATGCCGGCCATCGCCGAGGAGTTCAAGACCTCGGTCAATGTGCCGGGCGCGCCGGGCGAGTTCAACCAGACACTGGTCAAGGCGCTGCGTCTGGCCGACTTCCTCGAGTTCGGCGAGCTGATGGTGCGCGATGCTCTCGAACGCTCCGAGAGCTGCGGCGGCCACTTCCGGCTGGAGAGTCAGACCGAGGAGGGCGAGGCCCTGCGGGATGACGAGAACTTCGCCCACGTCTCGGCCGCCCTCTTTGTCTCGGCCAAGATCTCCCAGCTGGCGCTCTTACCCCAGGGCCAGCCCGAGCGGCACACTTGGGGTGCAGAAGATGGTGGAGCAGATGGGTAGTGGCGAGTGCGAGGCAGCCTGTCCGAAGGAGATCAGCCTCAACAACATCGCCCGGATGAACCGGGACCAGATCGTGGCCAAAGTGACGGCGGGGTCGTAGTAACGGTCTACTTGATGTTGAGTTGACGTCACCCCTTCAAATCGTCGGGTTCGCCCAGGCGATAGCTTGTGCTTCGGCCACCGCCCGGGTTCTTGATCAGGAGCCCCCGTTCCATCAGCTCACGGATGTCGCGAAGAGCTGTATCGCTTGAACACCTGGCGATTTTGGCATACTTCGACGTTGTCAGGTGCCCCTTGAACTGGTCAATCATCCGGTTGATGACCTTGCGTTGTCGCTGATTGACGGGATTCAGATTTACTCGCCGCCAGAGGTTCGCCTTTTGGAGCACTGAGCCAAGCGTTCTCTGGGCGTCTTCGATGGAACGGTCAAGACATCTGAGGAACCAGTCGAGCCAGTCGGTGATATCCGGGCCGCCCCGTTGGGCGGACTCGAGCCGGTGATAGTATTCCTTCCTCTCCGCTTCGATCCCCGAAGACATGCTGTAGTAGCGATCTTTCGTGCCGTCCGACTGTGCCAGAACCATTTCAGCGATCGCCCGGGAGATGCGGCCGTTCCCATCTTCAAAGGGGTGAATCGTGACAAACCAGAAGTGTGCGATCGCAGACTTGAGCACCGGATCGATATTCAGCGGTGAGTTGAACCAGGCGAGGAACGTCGTCATTTCGGTTTCGAGCCGCCCGGCATCGGGAGCCACAAAATGCACGTTCTCACGGCCGATGGGACCGGAGACAACCCGCATCGGTCCTGACTGGACGGTTCGCCAGGCCCCAACTGTTATGCGGCGCAGACCGCTCCGGCCGGTAGGAAACAGAGCCGCGTGCCAGCCAAACAAACGCTCGGCGGAAAGCGGATCGGTCACATTCTGTGTCGCATCAAGCATCATCTCCACAATGCCCTCAACTTCTCGTCCCGGCTGCGGGAGCCCTGCAACATCAAGCCCCAACTTGCGGGCGAGGGATGATCGGACCTCCTCCGGGTTCAGGTTTTCACCTTCGATAGCCGAGGACTTTACGATCTCATCGGTGAGTGAGGTGAGATTCGCTTCGGCGCGAAGTTCAAACCCCAGGGCTTCCATTTTCCCCAGGTGTTTTCCCTGGTTGTGACGCACCTTGGCCAGCATCCCGGCCAGGGTCTCACTATCCCATGTGAAATTCGGCCAACTTGCCTGTTCGTGAATATAAATCATAATCACCGCACTCCTTGCGGCAATTATATCAGAAGCACACCACAACAGCAATTTTTCACCGCAATATTTGCGGTGATGAGCCCCTCATTCGCCGCATAAAATTTCAGACGAGTGCCAACCGAAGCTGTTGAGACGACTCGAAGTCATGCCAGGGGAGATGGTCTGGAGTAAGATGGGGAGGCGTAGCACTGACCGCAGGTACCAAATACCACCTGGAGGGCCGCATGGGACACGCATCGCGAGTTGTGTTCATTGTCGTGACTTTGTCTATGCTCACGGTCGGGGCCATAACTGAAGCACAATTGTTTTACCCCGGCGTCGAATACAATGTTGGTGACGGACCGGTCTGTGTGGGGATCGCTGATCTCGACGAGGACGGGATTCAGGATCTGCTGGTGACCAATGGCCAAAGCTTTGAACGATCGGTTCTGATCGGCATCGGAAACGGGACCTTTGCCCCGGCGGTGAATACAGTTACCAACGGCAGTGGACGATTTGCCATTGATGACCTCGATGGCGACGGCCATCTGGATGTGGTGGCTGCCAGCTACGACTCTGGCATCTATGTACTGCTGGGCAACGGTGACGGTTCATTTCAGGCTGAAACGTTTTATGAGATCAGCGGATGGACCGTCGGAGTGGCCATTGGTGACCTGGACAAGGACGGTGTGCCCGATCTGGCCGTCGTCTCGCAGATAGTCGGCTACGTATCGGTATTACTCGGCCAGGGGGATGGCACGTTTTCCGCGGCAGTACACTACCAGGCGGCCGATGAGACATTTGATGTGGCCATCGCCGACTGTAACCAGGACGGTCATTCCGACCTCGCCGTGACCAACAGGTTCAGCCACAACGTATCGATATACCAGGGCAACGGCGACGGCACCTTCCAGGACGGCAACAGCTACGATGGCGGCAACCAACCCGCCGCCGTCCTCGCCGATGATCTGAACGGCGACGGCTTTCAGGACCTGGTCCTGGCCAACTCTGGCACCGATGAGGTCTCTTTCCTGCCGGGGAGCGGGGACGGCACATACGAGGAGCGTTGGACCAACGAGGCCGGCTGGAAACCCTTCTTTCTGGCAATGGCCGACTTTGATGGAGACGGCAATCTGGACCTGGCCTCGGCGAACGAGGAGAGTGACTCGGTATCCGTGCTGCTGGGTTTAGGGGACGGCACGTTTCAGAATACACTGAACTTCGAGGTCGGTGACCGTCCCTATTCGATTGCCGCCGGCGACCTGAATGGTGATGGAGTTCCTGACCTGGTGGTGACCAACCTTGCCGACGACACCATTTCAGTGATGATCAACAGGACTTTCGTGTCGTTCCTGGCCACCGGTCCCGGACCGGGGCCAGACAATGACCCGCTGGTGAGAGTCTGGCCCCCGGTTCAGAATGGGGAACGTTTGTTTGAATTTGCCGCCTATGGCGCCCAGGGTTACGGCGTCAACGTTTCCAGCGGGGACCCGGACGGCGATGGTTCGGACCAGATCCTCACCGGTGCGGGGCCGGGCGATATCTACGGCCCGCATGTGAGGGGGTTCGAGGTGGACGGCACACCGCTGCCTGGCCTCAATTTCCTGGCCTATGGCACTAACAAGTTCGGGGTAAATGTAGTCGCCGGTGACCTGGACGGCGACGGGCAGGATGAAATCATCACCGGAGCTGGGCCGGGCGCGGTGTTCGGCCCGCACGTCCGCGGCTGGAGATACAACGGCGCTGCGGGTGTCACGCCGTTACCGGGGGTCAGCTACTTCGCCTACGGCACACCGAAGTGGGGCGTCAACGTGGCTGCCGGCGATATCGACGGCGATGGCTACGACGAGATCATCACCGGCGCCGGTCCCGGCGCCGTGTACGGGCCCCATGTCCGCGGGTGGAACGTGGATGGCGGCGGTGCCGCGGCTATCCCCGGAGTCAGTTTCCTGGCCTACGGAACGAATAAATATGGAGTGAATGTCAGCGTCGGCGACGTGGACGGCGACGGCATCGACGAGATCGTCACCGGTGCCGGTCCCGGCGCAATTTTCGGCCCTCATGTGCGGGGCTGGAACTATGACGGCAGCGCAGTCACTCCGCTGCCCGGCCTCAGTTTCTTTGCCTGGGATACCGAACCCCTTCGATTCGGGGCCACTGTCTTTGCCGCTGCCGACCTGAACCTCGACGGCCGCGACGAGCTGGTGGTTGGCCGCGGCCCGGCCCCCGAGGCCGATACCGAAATCAAGGTGTTCACCTGGGACGGGTCCACGGTGAGCCTGATGCTTTCGCTGGAAGCCTATCCGGGTCTGACCCATGGGACCACAGTGGCTGCGGGACGCTTATAACCGCCCGCGAGCCGGAGGCCCCGGGGAGGGGCGGGTTGCGTATCATTCAACTCGCTTCAACTCCTCGATGCTGTCGAAGTGCGCATCCAGTGTAAAGAGCGCGAGGTCACGGCGGAGGCAGAGTTCGGCGATCAGGCAGTCGGTGGATGGGATTGTTTGCCCTGACAGGCGAAGCACCTGCCAGAGTTTCCCTGCCGCAATGTAGTCATCACGCGTGATATCAATGTAAGGGATCAACTGGAATACAGACCGGATCTCTTCCTGCTCACTCTCGCGCAATCCCTGGAAGATCTCCATCTCGACGACGCCGCACAATACCACCCGGTCCTCCTCGAGCAGGCTGTCCAGCAGGTCTCCGCAGCGCCCGTCCTCGTGACGGAAGAAATCGATCCAGACCGGGGTGTCGACGAGCACATCAGCCATGCGTCTGCTCGCTTTCCGTGATTTCCCGGTTGCGCATTTCGCCCAGGTCGCCCTCCCAGGCGATCTTCCCCCGCATGGCGCGGAACCGGTGAATCCGCTTCGAGCGCACCCAGTCTGCGATTGCCCGGTTCACGGCGTCCGTCCTGGTCTTTGCGTCAGTGAATCGCATCAAGTCCTCAAGGATATCGTCCTCGACGTTTATTGTTGTCCTCATCACAACCTCCATCATCAATATTGATAAATATATATGATGAATGAGATCATATGTCAATAATAAATAATATGACGTTGGCTTGTCTGCCGGCGGAGATCTACACATTACAATCTCCGTGCCACCAAAAGATACTTCACGGCAGGCGGCTGGCTGAACATGCAAGGGATAGCGTAGTACTGGGCCAATGGAGGCTGGCAGCGGGCTTGCACCTATCAATGATTCGGCAGCATTCAACCGAGGATTGACCAACTGATGGAAACGAACCTTGTCGCTGCCGTGTTCGCAGGTTAAAACACGTCCTTACGTTTGGGCTTCAATTTCCCTCGACGATACACACACTAAGGTGTATATTTATGTGTAGGAGGTGTGTGATGCGGACCAATATCGTGCTGGATGACGACCTGGTGGAGGAAGCCAAACGCCTCACCGGTATCAGGACAAAGCGGGAGCTGGTACACGAAGCCCTGAAGCTGCTGGTGACGACCAAACGGCGAATCAGTTTGCTCAGCATCGCCGGCAAGGTCGAGTTTGTCGCTGATTACGATTACAAGAAGCTGAGGGAGGAGCGCTCTTGATCGTCGTCGACACGTCTGTCCTGGTGGACTTCCTGAAGGGCAGGAAAAGTGCCGCCGCGGATGCATTCCGCCGTCTGGAGATCGAGGACATGCCCTATGCGATCCCGGCATTCTGCTGCCAGGAATTGCTCCAGGGAGCGAAAGATCAGCGCGAGTGGGAACTGCTCCTTGAACATCTGCAGAGTCAGCGTATCCTGGCCTCACGTGATCCACTGTCGTCACACATCGAAGCCGCCCGAATTTACTATGACTGCCGCCGCAAGGGGATTACCGTGAGAAGTGCGGTGGACTGCTTCATCGCCCAGCTCGTGCTGGAAGAAGATGGAATCCTGCTCCACGATGACGATGACTTCGAAAAGATACGGTCTGTTCGTCCGCTGAAAACACTGTTGTAGCCGTTTGCCTGCCGTCCGCCTTCAGGACCTTCCCCCCAACCGCTCCGCTGCGGCCTTCAGGGTTTCCATACGCTTGCAGAAGGCGAAGCGCACCAGCTTTTGCCCTTCCTCCGGATGGGCCCTGTAGAAGACGCTGGGTGGAATGGCCGCCACCCCCTGGTTCTCGATGAGGGAGCGCACAAAGGCGCGGTCATCCCCCCCGTGAATCCCGCTGAAGTCAGCCAGCACGAAGTACGTGCCCTGGGGCGGCGCCGGTGTCAGCCCCGCCTCCTCCAGCGCCGCCAGCAGGAACTGCCGCTTTTCGCCGTACTCCGTAATGAACTCCTTGTAATAGGACTCCCCCAGGTTTTCCAGCGCATGGGCCACCGCCAGCTGCATCGGTGTGGCCGTGGAAAAGGTGACGAACTGGTGTGCGGCCTGCGCCGCCGCCACCAGGTTCGCCGGCCCCGTGGCCCAGCCCACTTTCCAGCCGGTGAAGGAGAAAGTCTTGCCCGCGCTGGAGAGGGAGAGGGTGCGCTCCTTCATACCGGGTAAGGTGGCCATGGGCACGTGTCTCGCCCCGTCGAAGACCAGGTGCTCGTACACCTCGTCGGTGAGCACGATCACGTCATGCTTCATACACAGCCCGGCGATGGCGGCCAGCTCGTTCTCGTTGAACACCTTGCCCGTGGGGTTGTGCGGTGTGTTCAGAAGCAGCAGCCGCGTCCGATCAGTGAACAGAAAGGCCAACTCATCCACGTCGAGGGCGAAGTCGGGGAACCGCAACGTGCAGTAGCGGGGCGTCGCCCCGGCCAGGGCCACACAGGCGGGATAGCTGTCGTAGAAGGGCTCGAACAGAATCACCTCATCCCCCGGATTGAGCAGGCCCAGCAGGGATGATGCAATCCCCTCCGTGGCCCCGCTGAAAACGGAGACCTCTGAATATGGATCCAGCTTCAGCCCATAGTGCCGCGCCTGGTGCCGGGCAATGGCCTCCACCAGCTTTGGGTGCCCCATGGACCGCGCATACTGGTTGTCCCCTGAGCGCAGTGCCGCCACCGCTGCATCCAGCACCTCGGATGGACCTTCAAAATCGGGGAATCCCTGGGACAGGTTGATCGCCCCATGCTGCTGGGCCAGAGCGGTCATTTCGCTGAAAATGGTGGTCCCGAAAGGTTTGAGCTTTTCTGAAATCAAGGGCGTGTATCCTCCATATCGCCGACGGCGTGATACCGCTGCCAACCTGAATCATAGTCAGTGAGCACGGAAGCGCAAGAGCCGAATGGCCTGGATTCAGGCCGGCGGCATTGGCAACCACGACAGCCACTACGAATTCGAAGCCGTCGGATCCAGGAACAAGGTTCCAGACGGTCAGCTTGGCGGCGATCGGGGACTGCGTGGCCGGAACAACATCCCCCGGATGAACCGCAATCAAATCCGGGTGAAAGTTACGTCAGGCTAAACCTGCGCAGAACTGAAGATGGGGACAGCTACCTGTTACAGTAATCCCTTGTGAATCAATGGTTTGATGCAACAGGTAGCTGTCCCCATCTTCCTCTTTTCCTCCTCTCGCCCCCCGGTGATACGAGCGCAAAAATCACCCACCCCGCACCCCCTCTGCGCCCCACCCTGCCCCTGTTCAGGTAAAATTAATTAGCTTTTCCTATTGACATACTATAGATACGGGATTATATTCCCTATATCAATGATGATCGTTTCCATAGACCTTTGACGTAAGAAACTTCATATCAATGAGATGCAGATTCTCAACACTTTGGGCCGCAGGGCGATAACAGCCAGTTAGACCAAGCTAACACCTGGTCGGCCCACATTACATGCTTCCGGGACGAGGGTAACAAAATGAAATCAACCACAGCCGCACGGACGAAGAAAAGCACGAGAAAATCCACCCAAAAGAGCACCAGGAAAGCTCCCAGGGCAAAAAAGGACGCGTCAAAAACCGTGGCCACGGCCTCCAAGGCTCCCCTGGTCAGCGTGGAACAGAAACTCGCCCTGCAGGTGGAGCTGATTCTCCGTGAATGCTGCTGCTCCCTGCCCCAGGACAGCAGGAAAATACTCAATCATCTGAAAACCAACTACTACATCAAGATCAACGCCGCTCTGCCCAACATGATCACCGACCTCAAGCAGCGGGACATGCTGCTCGAGGTTTCCCGCGAGGTGGGCCAGCGGATCGTCACCGCCGAGGGGACTTCCCGCTGCTGCACCCCCGACCGGTTGCGCCGGGTGGCCCGCAAGTTCGAAGAGCTGCTGGACCAGGCGCTGCTGGACAACCACCACCGCTTCCTCAACGATGCGCTGCGCAAGGGGACCCTGCAGCTGGGCCCGGCGGGCAAGGACGTGCCCCTGACCCCGAAGTTCGAGAAGCTGATCAACGCCGTGCTGGACAACAACTACTACTTCATGCAGAGCTACTACCACCGGGCGCTCTCCAGTGTGCTGAAAAACCTGAACAGCACCCGGGGCCGCAAGACCCAGGAGAAGGTCCGGCGGCAGAAGACCGAAATCTTCGAGGCCAACAGCTTCCCGGAAAAGATGATCGAGTACTACCTCGATCGGGAGACCATCTCCTACGAAGAGCTGAAAGACCTGCACGAATACGCGAAGAAGACCGGCGTCTCACTGGTGCCGCGGGACATCGGCCGGGCACGCAAAAGCATCGTCGCCGCCCGCACTTCGATCCTGCGCCGCGCCGGCGGAATGACCCCGGCCAAGAAAAAGAACCTCGAGCGCCTGCTCCACGCCGGCTTCAGCCAGGACCTGGCCCAGAAGATCGCCGACAACCCGAGGCTCACCTCGGTGGACAAGATGCTCAAGACCTATGTCCAGGCCTGCGTGCAGACCGATAAGAACGTCCACCTCTTCCGGGTCAGCTCGCACTCCCGGGCCTTCAAGAAGGCGCTGCAGTCCGAGTTCGTCCGCTACCTCAACGGGACCCACTACTACCTGTTCAACCGCAACCGGCTGACCAGCCTGCTCAAGGACCTCAACGCCGAATACATCCGGGGCGAACTGAACCGGATCTTCAAGCGCAAGATCGAGAGCGAGCGGTTTCTCAAGCGGCTGACCACCATGCGCACCTTCCGCAAGATGAAGCTCTTCCAATATGACGGGATCCAGCGGAAGAACGGGGTGCCGATCAGCAGTGTCACCCGCCTGAACAAGGACGAGTACGAGGGCAAGGTGAAGGAGGTCTTCAAGCACCTGGTGCAGGATCACGAACTGGACCTGCCTCTCGCGGACCTGCGCAAGGCCTTCAAGGCCGAACAGCAAGCCGAGGCGGCCGCGGCCATCGCACCGGAACGGACCTTCGAGGAAGAGATGCTCTTCCGGCTGGTCTTCATCCTCGATGAAGGTCTGGCCCCTGAACAGAAGATGGTTGACGCGGGCTGGCTGATGCCGGGCTCAAACCTGCGGACGAAAATCCTCGAGCGGCGCGCCAAGCTGGAGAAGAAGGTCTCCTCCTTTGCCAACCGGGTGTTCCGGGTGGAAAGCTACCGCGAACGGTTCAAGCGCAACCCGAAAAAACTCATCGGCTACCTGCACAAGCACCTCGACGACTGCTCCCGGCTGGAGAAGGGTTTTCTCCTGCAGCAGATCTATGTCGGTGCGCAGGAGGGAACGCCGAACAGCCGTATCTACCGCGAGGTGATCGACAACTTCCACAGCCTGGAACCGACGATCAGCAATAGCGACGACAACGATGCTTTCCTCAAGGCGGTCTACGAACTGCCGGCCCTCGACCAGCAGGCCCGGGAGTTCTACTTCCGCAATGCCCGGCTGCGCCTGCTGGCCGGACTGGCGGCCAAGCGGACAACGGCCACCGCGCCGATCCAGCGGGAAAACTGATCACACGGCCAACGGCTCCAAACATGCCTCTGTTCCCGGTCTGGCACCGGGGGCAGGGGCATTTTTCACTCCTATGTCTCACCAATGTCTCGCTCATTTCACCGAGACATGCAAGCGACTCACTGAGACACCCCGCACGCTGCCCAGCGACCCCACCCTTCACCGATAATCAGCATAAAACATTTCGATTCTTTGACTTGAAAATAGGCCCGCAAGGTGGCACACGGTATGCAGTCCCGTCCTGTGACGCTCACTCAAGCAGACCGACTCTGGAGGCAGGAACGAATGGCTGAGACATACAACGAGAACCTGAACAAGGTGCTCCGGCTGACCAGGGAAATGCTGGCCACTGCCGACGAGGGAGACCGGGACCGCAACGATGACTCCTGCGGCATTCTGTACGGGATCCTCCGCGACATGGCCTACCGCCTCCGTGCGGTCACCGAAGAGGAATGTCAAAAACACAAAACCGCCGGCAAATGGTCGGATGAAAATGATGAAGTATCAGTAACCAACACTCAAGAAAGGGATTGACAATGTCTACACTGGTAACCAAGGAAGCCCCCGATTTCACCGCCACCGCCGTGATGGGCGATAACAGTTTCAACGAGGAATACAAGCTGAGCGACCTCCGCGGCAAGTATGCCGTGGTTTTCTTCTACCCCCTCGACTTCACCTTTGTCTGCCCCTCCGAGATCATCGCCTTTGACAAGGCCTACGAGAAGTTCCAGGCCAAGAACTGCGAAGTGGTGGGCGTCTCCGTCGACTCCCATTTCTCCCACTGGGCCTGGAAAAACACCCCGGTTGATCAGGGCGGCATCGGGCAGATAAAATTCCCGCTGGTGGCCGACCTGACCAAGCAGATCTCCCGTGATTTCGGCGTGCTGTTTAACGATGCCATCGCCCTGCGGGGCCTGTTCCTGATCGACAAGGAAGGCGTCGTCCGCCACTCCGTGATCAACGACCTGCCCCTGGGCCGCAACGTGGACGAAGCGCTGCGGATGCTCGACGCGCTGCAGTTCACCGAGGAACACGGCGAAGTTTGCCCGGCCAACTGGGTCGCGGGCGACGAGGCGATGAAGCCCACCGCCGAGGGCGTGGCCGAGTATCTGTCGAAAAACGCCTGAGCGTGAGGATATGAAACGCCGCGGCCGGGCGACATGGCCGGGCCGCGGCGCAGGAATTGACGATTTTACCGGTTTAGTAAGGACGGAGAGAGATGAAAATCGAGAGAAACCAGGTATTCAGGTGCGAGCATTGTGGTAATATCGCCGACGTTCTCCATGGCGGCGGGCCCAAGCTGTTCTGCTGCGGGAAACCGATGGTCCTGCTGGAGGAGAACACCGTGGACGCCGCAGTGGAAAAGCACGTGCCGGTGGTGACCAGGGCCGACGGCGGCTTCAAGGTGACCGTGGGCGACGTGGCCCACCCGATGGCCGACGACCACAACATCGAGTGGATCGAAGTGCTGGCCGGCAATGCCGTGTATCGCCAGTTTCTCAACCCCGGAGAGGCGCCGGAAACGTTCATTGCGCTGGAAGCCGACAGCGTGACGGCCCGCGCCTACTGCAATCTCCACGGCTTCTGGAAAAGCTAGAGGAAAAATCGATGCTGAATGAAACAGTGGAAAAGAAAATCAATTCGCAGATTAACGCCGAGCTCTTCTCGGCCTATCTCTACTATTCGATGTCCAACTATTTCGAGTCGATCAGTCTCCCCGGTGCTGCTCACTGGATGCGCAAACAGACGATTGAAGAGATGATCCACGTGCAGAAGTTCGTGAGCTACGTCAATGAGCGCCGTGGCACGGTGAAGCTGGAGGCCATCGAGGGCCCGCAGACCGAGTGGAAGTCGCCGTTGGACGCCTTCGAGGCGGCCTATGAGCACGAAATCCACATCACCGGCCGGATCAACAAACTGCTCGACGCGGCGCTGAAAGAGAGCGACCACGCCACCGCCAACTTCCTGCAGTGGTTCGTGGCCGAACAGGTGGAAGAGGAAGCCTCGGCCGACGCCATCGTACAGCAGCTGAAGCTGGTGGGCGACAACAAGGGCGGTCTGTTCATGGTGGACAAGGAACTGGCCGGACGGACCGTGGCCCTGCCGCCCGAGCTGACCGGCGGGGCGTAACACCCCAGGCGGCCCTGTTCGTGAACCGGAAACAACTCGCGCGGTTCGGCCCACCGGCCGGATCGCGCGGTACTGTTTGAGTTGAAATGTTCTATTTTTATTAACCCATTCCGGAACAGGAGTCGAACATGAGTGACTGGAATTCCGTGGACGAGATCTTTGACTTCGCCATCAAAAACGAGGAGGAGGCGGCCGCCTTCTACCGCGAGCTGGTGACCAAGAGCAACAGCGCACAGATCCGCACCATCTTCGAGGGCTTCGCCCGCGAGGAGGACGGACACAAGGCCAAGCTGCTGCGGGTCCGGGCCGGCGGCGAGTTCAAGATTCCCAAAGAAAAGATCATGGACCTCAAGATCGCCGACTACCTGGTGGAAGTGGAGCCCGGAGAGGGCACCGACTACCAGCAGGCGCTGATCGTGGCCATGAAAAAGGAAAAGGCCGCCTTCAAGCTGTATAACGACCTCGCCGACGCTGCCGACGACCAGAACGTCAAGGACCTGATGCTTTCGCTGGCCAACGAGGAAGCCAAGCACAAGCTGCGCTTCGAGATCGAGTACGACGAAAACATCCTGATGGAAAACTGACCCCTCCCGGCTGCCAGCGGCGGCCGCCGGCCGTCTGAGCCGACCGGCCCGGGGAACTGGGCATATGATCGCCCGCTTCCCGGGGACCGGCCGACCGCGGTCAGGGCCGTCTTTGCTGTGCGCCCCTGGAAGCGAGACGCCCACCGCCGATGAACAACCGTCTTCTGGAAAACATCCACTGGGTGGGTTACGTCGACTGGACCGTGAGAGATTTTCACGGGTACGAAACGTCGCACGGAACCACCTACAACGCCTACCTCGTCCGCGATGAAAAAATCGCCCTGATCGACACAACCAAGGAATCATTCGCCGACAAGCTGCTGGCCAACATCTCGGCCCTGGCCGACCCGGCCGATATCGATTACATCGTCTGCAACCACGCCGAACCGGACCACGCCGGCGCTTTCCCGGCACTGGTCAAAGCCTGCCCCAGGGCTGAGGTGGTCTGTAACGCCAAGGGCAAGGCCGCCCTCAGCCAGCATCACGACACCAGCGACTGGAAGTGGCGGGTGGTGGCGGACGGCGAATCCATCTCCCTGGGTTCCCGCACCCTGGAATTCCACGACACACCCATGGCCCATTGGCCGGAGTCGATGGTGACCTTCGTGCCCGAGGAGAAACTGCTCTTTTCCATGGACATTTTCGGCCAGCACTTCGCCTCGGCCGGCCGTTTCGAGGAGGAGGAGCCGTTCGACGTGATCATGCAGGAGGCCAAGACCTACTTCGCCAACATCCTGATGCTCTACGGCCCCATGGTGACCAGAAACCTGAACAAGCTGGCCACGCTGGATCCGGAGATCATCGCCCCCAGCCACGGGGTGATCTGGCGCGGCAAGGTCCCAACCATCATCGAGGCCTACCACAACTGGGCCATGCACAAGCCCGAGCCGAAGGTGTTGGTGATCTACGATTCGATGTGGAAAAGCACCGAGAAGATGGCCCACGCCATCCTCGACGGGGCCGCTGTCTCCGGGGTGGAGGCCAAGCTGTTTCACATCCGCTCCAGCAACATCACCACCCTGGCCACCGAGACTCTCGACGCCGCGGCCATCGCCTTTGGTTCCTCGACGCTCAACGCCACGCTGATGCCCCAGGCCGCCGCAGTGCTGACCTACCTCAAGGGGCTCAAGCCGTTGAAGAAGGCCGGGTTCGCCTTCGGCTCCTACGGCTGGACCAAGGCCGGGATCAAGGACGTGGAGCGCTACCTGGAATCGATGAAGTTCGACCTGCTGCGTGAACCGCTGGTCTCGCAGTATGTGCCCGACGCTGACAAGCTGGAAGAGTGCCGCCAGGCCGGGGCCTTGCTCGCCCAACGGGCCCTGGAAGTCACCGGCGCCACGAAGGAGGTTTCCTGATGCAAAGCCACGTTTGTGAGATCTGCAACTACGTCTATAATCCGGAAACGGGTGACGAGGATACCGGTGTGGCCCCGGGGACGGCCTTTGCTGATATCCCCGAAGGCTGGCTCTGCCCCATCTGCGGGGCGGAGGTGGACCAGTTCTCACCGGTGGGATAGGTAAAACAGGAGGCCAGAAGATCATGAGCATCAAGGGAACACAGACGGAAAAGAACCTGCTCACCGCCTTTGCCGGCGAGTCCCAGGCCAGGAATCGCTACACCTACTACGCTGGTGCGGCGCGCAAGGAAGGTTACCGCCAGATCGCTGAGATCTTTGAGGAAACAGCCAACCAGGAGCGGGAGCACGCCAAACGGATGTTCAAGTTCCTCGAGGGGGGCGATGTGGAAATCACCGCCGCCTTCCCCGCCGGTGTCATCGGCACGACCCTGGAAAACCTCAAGGCGGCAGCCGCCGGTGAGCACCACGAGTGGATCGACATGTACCCCGAGATCGCCCGGGTGGCCCGGAAAGAGGGATTCAACGACGTGGCCGCGGCATTTGACGCCATTTCGGTGGCCGAAAAGCAGCACGAGAAACGCTACAACGACCTGACGGCCAACATCGAAGCGGGCACCGTGTTCAAACGGGATGAACCCAAAACCTGGCGCTGTATCAACTGCGGCTATCTGCACGAGGGGCCGGAAGCGCCGGAACTCTGCCCGGCCTGTATCCACCCCAAGGCTCACTTCGAGCTGCTGGGTGAGAACTGGTAGAAAATTGGGGACTGTCACCGATTTTCAGTGAAGCATGAACAACCCCGACTGGAATCCGCCGGATCACTGGCCACAGATCACCGCCATCGAGGCCCACACGGCGGGTGAGCCGCTGCGTGTCATCACCGGCGGCATCCCATCCCTTCCCGGCGACACCATCCTGGCCAAGCGCCGTTACTTCCAGGAGAACCTCGATCACCTGCGCCGGGCCCTGATGTGGGAGCCGCGGGGCCACGCCGACATGTATGGCGCCCTGCCCGTGGAACCGGTGACCGATGACGGCGACCTCGGCGTCCTCTTCCTGCACAACGAGGGGTTCAGTTCCATGTGCGGCCACGGCATCATCGCCCTGACCACCGTGGCCCTGGACACCGGAATGATCGAGAAGGACGGGGACAACCCGGTGCTGCGCATCGACTCACCGGCCGGCCGGATCAGGGCAACAGCGCACCGCCGGGACGGGCGGATCGACTCGGTCTCATTCACCAACGTTCCGTCCTACGTCCACTTCACAAACCGTTCGGTGGATGTGCCCGGCCTGGGCACCATCGAATACCAGGTGGCCTTTGGCGGAGCGTATTACGCTTTTGTGGCTGCCGGCCCCCTGGGCCTCGGTCTGGAATCAAGCAATGCCGCCCGGCTCATCGACACCGGCCGCCGGATAAAGGCGGCGGTGGCCGCGGCGGAGGAGATCCGCCACCCCGAGGAACCTGATCTCGGCTTCCTCTACGGCGTGATCTTCACCGGCCCGCCAACAGACCCGGCCCACCACAGCCGCAATGTCTGTATCTTTGCCGACGGCGAGCTCGACCGTTCGCCCACCGGCACCGGGGTCAGCGCCCGGGCGGCGATCCACCACTTGGACGGCACCCTGGAACCGGGCCGAACCATCACCATTGAAAGCATCCTCGGCACCACCTTCGAGGTTCAGGTCACCGAGACCCTCAACTTCGGCGGCTTTCCCGCGGTGGTCCCCGAAGTGACCGGCAGCACGTATATCACCGGCCAGAGCCGGTTCTGCATCAACCCCGACGACCCCCTTGGCGAAGGGTTCTTCATCAGGTAGCGAACATCAGGGAGGATTCCGGCATGAGACCCGCACGACCCGCACTGCTTTTCCTGGCCGTCCTGCTGGCCGGCGTCCTCGGCACAGCCGACGGCTTCAGCTGCACCAACATCATCATCGGCCGCGAGGCCACCGTGGACGGCAGCGTGATCACCTCCCACACCGGCTGCGCTCCGGACTGCCGCGTGCATGTGGTTCCGGCCATGACCCATGAGAAGGGGGCCATGGCTCCGGTCTTCTTCGGCATCCTGGATGCCACGGTACCCTTCAAACAATACGGCGAAGTGATCGGCCACATCCCCCAGGCGGAGCAGACCTACCGCTACTTTCACTCGGCATACTCCCACATGAACGAGCACCAGCTGGCCATTGCCGAGAGCACCATGAGCCAGCGGGAAGAGCTGGCGGTGGAGCGGACGGAGGAGTACACCCCGAAACAGATCATGACCATCGAGCAGGCCCAGGCCTTTGCCATGCAGCGCTGTAAAACGGCCCGGGAAGCCATCACCCTGATCGGATCGCTGATGGACCGCTATGGCTTCCTGCCGTCCTCGGGCCCCAACCCGGAAGCGCTCTGCATCGCTGACCCGCAGGAAGCCTGGGTCTTTGAGGTTTTCAGCGTGGGCAAAGAGTGGACTCCTGACAGCGGCAAGCCCGGCGCCATCTGGGCCGCCCAGCGGGTTCCGGACAACCATGCCGCGGTAGTGCCCAACTGGAGCATCATCAAGGAAATCGATCTCGCCCAGCCCGACTGGTTCATGGCCTCGGGCAACCACATGCAGTTCGCTGTGGACCGCGGCTGGTATGACCCGAAGGGCAACAGGCCCTTCATCTGGCAGGACACCTATGCGCCCACGGTCAGCGGTGAAAGCGCCATCGGCCGGCTCTGGCTCTTCTACTCCACCATTGCCCCCTCCCTGAGAAAATATCCCGACAAGTCGCTGGCCAAACCGTTCACCGGATACGATGCCTACCATCACCCCCAGGAGCCGCTCTCCTTCTACCCCTTCTCGGCCCAGCCCGAAGTGCTGCTCTCGGTGCAGGACGTGATCGCTTTCCAGCGCTCGACCTTCGAGGGCACGATCTACGACATGACCGCCGATACCGACTGGCTGGTGCCGGACAAGGAGGGGAACCTGGTGAAGAGCCCGCTCACCACACCATTCCCCACCTCGCACATGCGTGAGCTGCTGGACATCACCTGGCACCGCAACGTCTCCAAGGGCGGCTACGGCATGGTGGCCCAGTGCCGCGGGTGGCTGCCCAACGACATCGGCGGGGTTTACTGGCTCTATCTCGACAATCAGTACATGAGCACCTACGTGCCGATCCACGCCGGTGTGCAGAGCATCCACCCCGGGTTCCAGGCCTACGACCCGGAGCAGTACAGCGAAGGGTCGGCCCGCTGGTTGATCGACTTCATCGACAACCTGCTCTACCTCAGGTTCCAGAAGGGGATGGAGGATCTGCGGGCGGTACGGGATCCGCTGGAGGCCGAATTCTTCAACAGCCAGCCCCAGCTGGAAGAGGAAGCCCTGGAGCTCTACCGCACGTCACCCGATCAGGCTCGAAAGTTCCTCACCGAGCTGGCCACCCACCGCATGGAACAGGTGATGGAGATGTATCGTTTCCTGCGCGGTGTGCTGATCACCAAGTACACCAACAACCACGAGTGGTTGTGAGGGGCGGGCTATGCGCGCCCCTAAAAGAACTCCTCGATCCAAAGCCTCATACTCAGTGTTTCGCGTTCTTCATTGAGCAGGTAGGGGCGTAGTTCAGTAGCGAATCGTTCTTCCAGAACCTGTCTGCTGAGGGCTCCCTTTCTGATTAAAAATTCAACATCTGCTCGATCCCGCGGACTGTTCCGGGAGAGCTTTGCGAGCACGAGATCGTGAACCTCAAGAGCCTTCAGACAAAGGTGCTGGAAGCCTTCAGGCGATATATCGACAAGTCGTGATGCATACCCTTCAGGGTACTGGGCGACCGTCACCTGATGAAACTGCAGGTTGTGTCTCCTGGCCAGGTTGCTTGCCTCGCCCGCGACCGACAACAACTCACGGGCCGCATCCGAAGGCGTGATCTCAATGCAATCGACATCACCCGTGGGACGTGGAAGCTCCCAAAGGACATGCAGTACGAAGCCGCCAAGACAGTGGATCTCTACATCCTGGCTCATCGCCTGGTCAACGTCATGCAGGAAGCCCAGCCAGGGCTCCTGGATTCTACCCGGCATAGGGAAGATGCTCCATTTTCAAATCTGTCA